>NZ_JBUXKP010000008.1:0-350510 GCF_055502675.1 Pseudoduganella sp. jia 12 | reverse complement strand
ATTACTCACCCGTTCGCCACTCGTCAGCGGAGCAAGCTCCCTGTTACCGTTCGACTTGCATGTGTAAAGCATGCCGCCAGCGTTCAATCTGAGCCAGGATCAAACTCTTCAGTTTAATCTCTGTTTTATGTCGTTTCCGACATGGTCACTCACTCAAATAACTGACGAATCATCCGAAGATGATTACGTTATTACTTGTGTAAGCGTTTGCTGCTATATTTTGAGCATTCCGGACCGAAATCCGGAGGCACATCGCATCAAACGCCCACACTTATCGACTGTTGATTGTTAAAGAATTCTGCCCTTGAAGGCCTTGCCGCTTTGTTGACAAATCGTTGTGTTTGTCAGCAGCAGAGAGATGAGATTATGCGGTGTTTCGTGCAGCTCGTCAACCCCTCCAGGTTGTCAGCCTCGGTGTTCAACACCTTCGCTTTCAACATCCCGCCGCGTCGTTGTTTCGCCGCGAGGGACAGAACTATAACGAAACGCCAGCTGCCGCGCAAGGGGTAAAATGCGCAGTTCCGCGATTGCCCCAGAGAAGTTCCATGTCCATCCTGCTTTCCACCCTCAATGCCCGCTATACCCACGCATCGCTGGGGCTGCGTTACCTGCTTGCCAATATGGGCGAGCTCAAGCACGAAACACGCATCCAGGAATTCGTCATCGGTGGGAAAACAACCGAGCTGGTGGAACGCATCCTTGCCCACGCCCCAAAGATCGTCGGCTTTGGCGTCTATATATGGAACGTGGAGGAAACCACGAAACTGGTCGCCACTTTGAAACGGGTAGCGCCGCATATCGTGATCGTGCTGGGTGGCCCTGAAGTGTCGCATGAAACGAACGAGCAGCAGATCGTGCAACTGGCAGACTATGTGGTGACCGGCTGGGGCGACGTCACGTTCCCGAAACTGTGCAGCGAGATCCTTCATGGCCCGAAGCCGCTGATGAAGGTACATGCGGGCGTGCAGCCGCCGATGGCGGAGATCGACCTGCCCTACTCCTTATATAGCGACGAAGACATTGCCCACCGCACGCTCTACGTGGAAGCCTCGCGCGGCTGTCCGTTCAAGTGCGAATTCTGCCTGTCCGCCCTGGACAAGACAGCCTGGCCATTCAACATCGACGCTTTCCTGGCCGAGATGGAAGGGCTGCATGCGCGCGGTGCCCGTGTCTTCAAGTTTGTCGACCGCACGTTCAACCTGAATATCAAGACCAGCCTGAAGATCATGCAGTTCTTCCTCGACAAGCTGGCGGCGAACCCGGACGACCCGGTTTACGCCCACTTCGAGCTGGTGCCCGATCACCTGCCGGACCCGCTGAAGGAAGGCATCGCCAAATTCCCGCCCGGCGCCTTGCAGTTCGAAATCGGCATCCAGAGCTTCAACCCCACGGTGCAGGCCAACATCTCCCGCAAGCAGGATAACGACAAGGCCGCCGCCAATATCCGCTGGCTGTGCGAGCACTCGCATGTGCACATGCACGTCGACCTGATTGCCGGCCTGCCCGGCGAGACGGTGGAGAGCTTTGCCGAGGGCTTCGACAAGCTGTGGGCCCTCGGCCCGCACGAAATCCAGTTCGGCATCCTGAAGCGCCTGCGCGGCACGCCGATCATTCGCCACACGGAAGCCTTCGGCCTCGTGTTCGACCCGCATCCGCCCTATACCATCCTGGCGAACAGGGACATCGACTTTCCCACGATGCAGCGGCTGGTACGCTTCGCCCGCTACTGGGACCTCGTCGCGAACTCGGGCCGCTTCACGCATGCGACGCCGGTACTGCTGGGCACACGTCCGTTCGCGAATTTCATGGCCTTCGCCGACTGGCTGTATGCGAATACGGACGCTACCCACCGCATCGCGCTGGATCGGCTGGCCGCGCTGACCGGCAAATACCTGCGGCAGCAAGGTATCGAAGGCGTGGATGAATTGCTGGCGCGCGACGGCCACGGAGTGAAGCAGAAGACGGCATCGGCACCGTCGGTGGCAGCGCCGCAGCGCCAGGCCCGGCACCTGGCGGCGTAAGCGGCCTCCGACACACGGTAGAGCCGGGGGCTGTAGCGAACGAAACGAATCTCACTTACACTGGCGACATGCCCATTGCACAAGAGCCAACCTTGAGTTTTGACCCCGGCGGCACGTCGGGAGCGACGGTAACCGCCGATGGCACATGGCAGGTGCACGCACTGGCGCAACGCAAGACCATCAAGGCCATCTCCACGCAACTGGATCGCGCCAGTCCCGATGCGCAATGGGATCTTTCCGCCATCGACAGCATGGATCACATCGGCGCGCAGCTGTTCTGGCAGGCCTGGGGCTACAAGCGCCCTGCCATCCTGAAGCTCGCGCCGGGCCAGGAAGAATTCTTCAAACGGCTCGAAGCCACCGGCAAGCTGGAACTGCCGCGCCATCGCGGCCTCCACATGAACTGGATCAGCACACTGGGTGGCGGCATACTGCATTTCGTCGAACACCTGCAAGGCTTCGTGGGCCTGATCGGGCAGGTGGTGCAGGACTTGTGGCGCTTCATCGCCGCGCCGCAACGCGGTCCGTGGAAGGAAATTTCCGCCAATATCTTCCACGCCGGCTTCCAGGCCCTGGGCATCACTGCGCTGGTGGGTTTCCTGATCGGCGTGGTGCTGTCCTTCCTGTCGGCGCAGCAGTTGCGCAACTTCGGCGGCGACATCTATCTGGTCAACCTGCTCGGCATGAGCATCATCCGCGAACTCGGCCCGCTGCTGGCGGCAATCCTGGTCGCGGGCCGCTCCGGCTCGTCGATCACTGCGCAGCTGGGTGTGATGCGGGTGACCGAGGAACTCGATGCGATGCTCGTCATGGGCATCTCGCATGGCTTCCGCCTGGTGATGCCGAAAGTGGTAGCGCTCGCGATTTCAATGCCGCTGCTGGTGATCTGGACGGACACGATGGCCCTGATCGGCGGCATGGTATCGGCCAAGCTGGAACTGAACCTCTCGGCCCGCTACTTCATCCAGAAGCTGCCGGACGCGGTGCCGCTGGCGAACTACATGATCGGCCTGGGCAAGGGGGCCGTGTTCGGCATCCTGATCGCGCTCGTATCGTGCCACTTCGGCCTGCGCATCCAGCCGAATACGGAGAGCCTGGGCCGCGGCACCACCACTTCGGTCGTGACCGCGATCACCGTGGTGATCCTGGCGGACGCGGTGTTCGCGATCGTCTTCAACGGCGTGGGGTTCTGATGGAAGAAATCGACGATGCCGGCCATAGCTGCTCCGCCGAGCCCAGCGAACTGACGCTCGACGGCAGCGTGCCCGTCGTCGAGATCACGAACCTGCAGACGAAGTTCGGCAAAACCGTCATCCACAACGACCTGAACCTGACGATCGAGGACGGCGAGATCATGTCCATCGTCGGCGGGTCGGGCACCGGCAAGACGGTGCTGCTGCGCCAGATGCTGGGCCTCGAGCGGCCGTCGCAAGGCTGTGTGCGCATCTTCGGCGAAGACATCACGCAGGCCAAGCCCGGCCAGTTGCAACTGCTGCGCAACCACTGGGGCATGCTGTTCCAGGAAGGCGCGCTGTATTCGGCGCTGACCGTGTTCGAGAACATCGCCCAGCCGATGCGGGAACTGCGCGTCTTGCCCGATGCATTGGTGCGCGATGCCGTGCTGCTGAAGATGAACATGGTCGGCCTGGGCCCGGAACATGCGAAGAAGATGCCATCCGATCTGTCGGGCGGCATGGTCAAGCGCGTGGCCCTGGCCCGTGCGCTGGCGCTCGAACCGAAGCTGCTGTTCCTGGACGAACCCACGGCCGGCCTGGACCCGGACCGCTCGGAGAGCTTCGTTTCGCTGATCAAGTCGCTGCACCGCGAGCTTGGCCTCACGGTGGTAATGGTCACGCACGACCTCGATACGCTGTTCGCGCTGTCCACCCGTATCGCCGTGCTGGCGGAAAAACACGTGATCGCGGTGGGGCCGACGAAGGAAGTGATCAACGTCGACCACCCGTTCATCAAGGAATTCTTCCTGGGCGACCGCGGCAAGCGGGCACTCGAGGCGCTTCAATAGCCGCCCGGAACAACAAGGAGCACACATGGAAAACCGATCGCACGCCTTCATGACCGGCATCTTCACGCTGGCCCTGCTCACGGCCGCTGTCCTGTTCGGCATCTGGTTCAACCGCGACCGCGTGGAATACGATCCCTACCTGCTGGCCACCACGCTGGCCGTGCCGGGCCTGAACCCGCAGGCGGCGGTGCGCTACCGTGGCCTCGAGGTGGGCAAGGTGGACGCCATCGACTTCGATCCGAAGATGGCCGGCCAGATCCTGGTCCACCTGGCGATCGATCCCGCCACGCCCATCACGAAAACCACGTATGCCACGCTGGGCTACCAGGGCGTGACCGGCATCGCCTACATCCAGCTGGACGACGCTTCGGTGGGCTCGCAGCGGCTGACGACCAATGCCAATGATCCGGCGCGCATCCCGCTGCGCCCCGGCCTGCTCGACCAGCTGGAAAAGCGCGGCACCGCGATCCTGTCGCAGGCCGAAGAGGTAACGGAAAAACTCAATGACCTGCTCAACGACGAGAACCGCAAGACGATCCTGGCGGCCTTCTCGGATGTGAGCGAGACCGTCAATCGCTACAAGGCACTGCCGGACCAGCTGGGTCCCACGATCGAGAAGCTGCCGGCACTGGCAGCGAAGGCCGAAACGGCGATCGATTCCGTCAACACGCTTGCACAGGACGTGACGGCGCTGTCGCAAAGCCTGCACGGTCCGGAAGGCACGCTGACCCGCATCGGCGACTCGGTCGACCGCGCGGTATCCGGCGTGGAAGCGGTAACGACCGGTGCACAGCTTGAAACGCTGCCGAGCATCACGGCGCTGACCGACGAAACCCGCTCGTCGATGCGCTCCGTGCGCCGCACGATGAATACCCTGAACGACCGCCCGCAAAGCATCCTGTTCGGCGCACCGGATGCGACGCCCGGCCCCGGCGAGCCCGGCTTCGCGGCGCCGGCCAAATGACGCCCGAGTGACAATCACGCGATGAACGACCATACGATGAACCATTACCGCCTCCGTTCCTGCGCCGCGATCGCCGCGGCCTGCACCGCCCTGCTGGCCGGCTGCGCCTCGACGAAAAGCCCCGCCCCCACCAGTTTCGATTTCGGTCCGGTGGCCGCGCCCGTGACGCCAACGCCGGCAGCTGCCGCCATTCCCGCGCTGATCGTGGCGGACGTGAACGGGCCGGCCACGCTCGATACGGACCGCATGTTCTACCGCCTCACCTATGCGAACGCCCAGCAGGCGCTGCCTTATGCGTACAACCGCTGGGCCGCCACGCCGCTGCAACTGCTGTCCCAGCGGATGAAGGCCCGCATCGCGCAGGGCGGCGTCAAGGTGCTCTCGACCCTTGATGCGACCGGCGGCGTGCCGGTGCTGCGGCTGGAAATGGACGAGTTCTCGCAAAACTTCGCCAGCGCCACGCAAAGTACCGCCAACATCTCGCTGCGCGCCTCGCTGTTCCGCGGCCACCAGCTCGTGGACCAGCGCACGTTCACGCGTTCGACGCCAGCGCCCAGTGCCGACGCGGCCGGCGGTGCCAGCGCGCTGGCCGCCACGTCCGACGTGATCGCGGCCGATCTCCTCACCTGGCTGGCCACGTTGCCGCCGCGCTGAGCATGAGCGGGGACGAACGCGCCGGTTCCGCAGCGGGCACGCCTGCTCCCGCACCCATACCTGCGCCCACGCCGGCACCGGCCCAGGGCGGGCCGGCACTCGAGGCACGGCCGCAGCGCGGCTCGCCGGTGGCCCGGGCCAGCCTGCTTGCCTACCTGCTGCTGATCATCTACGCCAGCTGGTATCCGTTCTCTGGCTGGCACAACCAGGGACTGTCGCCGCTCATCTTCCTCGAGCATACGGCGATGCCGCGCTACTGGACGAAATTCGATGCCATCATCAACGTGATCGGCTACATCCCGTTCGGCATGCTGATCGCCTATGCGCTGCACCCGGCACTGCGCGGCATCCTGGCGTTCATCGCGGCAGCCTTCCTTGGCGCGTTCGTGTCCGGCCTGATGGAAGCCGTGCAGACGTTCCTGCCCAGCCGCGTCTCGTCGAACCTCGACTTCTACACCAACACGGCCGGCTGCGCGCTGGGCGGCCTGATCGGCGTGATCACGGCGCGCAAGCTGCTCGACACCAGTCACCTGTACCGCCTGCGGCAGCGCTGGTTCGCGCTGCATGCGAGCCAGGGCCTGGTGCTGGTGGCCCTGTGGCCACTGGCACAGATCTACCCCACGTCGTTCCTGTTCGGCCAGGGCCAGGTGCTGCCCACGATCTCCGGCTGGCTGAGCGACCTGCTGGAAATGGACATCGACCTGCTGGCCTACGTGCGCCCCGATCCGGAACTGACGGTAGAGCAGTACTGGCTCTCCGAAACGATGATCACCGCGTGCGGCCTGGTCGGCGGCGCGTTGACGCTGCTGTGCCTCATGCGCCGCCCCGCGCCGCGCCTGCTGCTGGCGGCGGTATTACTGGCCGCCGCCGTACTGATGAAGACACTGGCCACGGCCCTGCTGTTCACGCCCGATAACGCGTTCGCCTGGGTCACGCCAGGCGCGCAAGGCGGCTTCCTCATCGGCGGCATCATGGTGGCCGGCCTGGCCTTTGCGCCGCTCGTCGCGCAGCGCCGGCTGGCGATCGCCACCATCCTGCTCGGCATCCTGGTGGTCAACAGCACGCCGGTCAATCCGTATTTCAGCGCCACGATGCAGACATGGGTGCAAGGGAAATTCCTGAACTTCAATGGCGCTGCCCAGTTCCTGTCACTGCTCTGGCCCTTCTTCGCCTTGTGGTTCCTGTGGCTGCCTTCCCATAAACTCAATAAATCCTGATCGCGGGTATCATTACGGCTTGGCTTCAACCGAAGCATAAGCAAGGTACAAGCGAGGCAGGCATGAGCGAAACTCCCTACTTTAAGCACCACGTATTCTTCTGCATGAATGCGCGGGAAGATGGCCGCGAAAGCTGCGGCCCCCGCGGCGCAGAGCAGGCGCAGAAGCACGCGAAGAAGCGCTGCAAGCAACTGGACATCAATGGCGCGGGCGGCGTGCGCATCAACCAGGCCGGCTGCCTGGACCGCTGCGAGCACGGTCCCGTGCTCGTCGTCTACCCCGAAGGCACGTGGTACACCTACGTGGACACTTCCGACATCGATGAAATCATCGACAGCCACCTGGTCGGTGGCCAACCGGTGGAAAGGCTCAAGATCAAGTAATGATGAACAAGAACACCAAGCACTTCACCATGCAGGGCAATGCGGGCCTGATGGAAGGCCTGATCGACCTGCCGCTGGACGGCAGGAAGCCGCGCGGTATCGCCCTGGTGGCGCACCCGCACCCGCTGTATGGCGGCACGATGGAAAACAAGGTCACGCAAACGCTGGCACGCGCCTTCGTGGCGCTCGGCTATGCGGTGGCGCGCATCAACTTCCGCGGCGTGGGCCAATCCGAAGGCGAGCATGACCGGGGCCACGGCGAAACGGACGACATGGAACTGCTGTACCGCCACATGGTCGAGAAATTCCCCGGCCTGCCCGTGGCACTGTCCGGCTTTTCTTTCGGCACCTATGTGCAGTCGCAGCTGGCACAGCGCCTTGCGGCCGCCGGCACGCCGGTCGAAGGCCTGGTGCTGGTAGGCGCCGCGGCCGGCAAGTGGCAGATGGCGGACATCGCGCCGAACACGATCCTGATCCACGGCGAGAACGACGACACGATTCCTTTGCAGGCCGTGTTCGACTGGGCCCGGCCGCAGGATGTGCCGGTGCTGGTAATCCCCGGAGCGGACCATTTCTTCCATCGCAAACTCAATCACATCAAGAGCTGGGTGATCGCATTGTGGCTGGGCCGGGAGCAGGAAGCACAGCAAAGGGACGACACCGAGGACGCGTGAGCGCCTATAATGTCCGGGCCATTTTTTTGCTGAACAAAATGGTCCCCTGCTTCACGCTTTCTTAGGCGCCTCACATAGAGATTCCAGATCCATGAAAAAACTGCTCGCGGCACTGGCTTCCAGTGTCCTGATACTTTCTTCCGCCGTCGCCCAGACCCTTCCTGCCCCGACCATCGCCGCCAAGTCCTGGCTGCTGCTCGATGCCACCAGCGGCCAGCTGATCGCCGCGCAGGACCCGAACTTGCGCGTCGAGCCGGCTTCGCTGACCAAGATCATGACCGCCTACCTCACGTTCGAGGCACTGCGCGACAAGAAGCTCGACATCAACCAGAAAGTCAATGTCTCCGTACGTGCCTGGAAGGTCGACTCCTCCAGCTCGAAGATGTTCATCGATCCGGCGGTGCCGGTGTCGATCGACGACCTGCTGCACGGCCTCATGGTCCAGTCGGGCAACGACGCCGCCGTGGCGCTGGCCGAAGCGGTGGCCGGCGATGAAGCCACCTTCGTCACGCTGATGAACCGCGAGGCAAAACGCCTCGGCATGACGAACACCCGCTTCGCCAACCCGCACGGCCTGCCCAGCCCGGACAATTTCACCACCGCGCGCGACCTGTCGGTCCTGGCCAAGCACGTGATCCAGGAATTCCCTCAGTACTACAAGATCGACTCGGTCAAGAGCTTCACCTACAACAAGATCACGCAGCAGAACCGCAACCGCCTGCTGTGGCTCGATCCGACCGTGGACGGCATGAAGACGGGCCACACGGAATCGGCCGGCTATTGCATGGTGGCGTCGGCCAAGCGGCCAAGCGGCAACATCGAGCGCCGGCTGATCTCGGTGGTGATGGGCACCAACTCGGATGCGACCCGAACGGCCGAAAGCCAGAAGCTGCTGAACTGGGGCTTCCAGAACTTCGATACCGTGAAACTGTATGCCAAGGGCCAGGCCGTCGACACGCCGCAGATCTGGAAAGGCTCGAAGAACACCATGAAGATCGGCTTCCGCCAGGATGTGATGGTAACGGTCCCGAAGGGTGTGGCTGCCAAGATGAAGCCTGTGCTGGAACGGAAAGACCCGCTGGTGGCGCCGGTACCGGAAGGCGCCAACGTGGGCAAGCTGAAGATGATGGTCGATGGCAAACCGCTGCTGGAACTGCCGGTCGTTGCGCTGGAAACGGTGGAACAGGCATCGATCTTCGGACGTGCCTGGGACTCGATGCGCCTGTGGCTGAAATAAGGCTTCACGCAAGCTGCAAAAAGCCCGCCACCCGGCGGGCTTTTTTTATCCTCGCCGCTCTATAATCGTCGCTCCATTCAAATTGAAAGAAGGCCGCCCATGACTTCCTGCCCCGCCGTCCGCACCGCCGAAAATGGTCCCGCGCTGTCCCGCATCGTCGCCGGCATGTGGCGCATGGCGGAATGGAAGATGGCGCCGCAGGAGCGCCTGGCGCTGATCGAGCACTGCATCGAACTGGGCGTGACGAGCTTCGATCATGCCGATATCTACGGGCATTACAAGGTGGAAGAGCTGTTCGGCGAAGCGCTTGCCCTGCGGCCGGCGCTGCGCGAGCGGATGCAGCTCGTGAGCAAGTGCGGCATCCAGCTGGTATCGCCGGCGCGCCCGGCGCACGCGATCAAGCAGTACGATACGTCGGCGGCGCATATCACTGCCTCCGTCGACAATTCGCTGACAGCGCTGCGCACCGACTTCCTCGACCTGCTGCTGATCCACCGCCCCGACCCGCTGATGGATTTCGACGAGATTGCCGAAACCTTCGAGGGCTTGCGCGCGGCGGGCAAGGTAAAGCATTTCGGCGTATCGAATTTCAGCCGGCACCAGTTCGAATGCCTGCATCGACGCATTCCGCTGACCACCAACCAGGTGGAGTTCTCGCCGCTGCACACGGCACCGCTGTACGATGAAACGTTCGACGGCCTGCAGGATCTGGGCGTGGCGCCGATGATCTGGTCGCCGCTGGCTGGCGGCCGCCTGTTCCGCGACGATCCCGCCACCGCGGAGCTGCGCGCCACGATCGCGCGCATCGCCACGGAAATCGAACAGCCGTTCGGCAGCGTGGTTTTTGCGTGGATCATGCAACTGCCTTCGAGCCCGATCCCGCTGACGGGCAGCGGGCGCATCGAGGCGATCGAAGAGGCGGTGCGCGCCACGCAGTTCAAGCTGTCGCGCACCCAGTGGTTCGAGATCCTGGGTGCGGCCCAGGGGCATGAAGTACCCTGAAGCCTCGCGGTTCAGCCACGCGGTTCAGTCGTCCTCGTAGACGAGCGGCGGCGGGATGCCCTTCCAGCCGCTCTTCCAGGCGAGATTGAGCGCCAGCGTGGCGGCGATGTACACCACGAAGAACAGCACGAAGTAATAGAAACGCAGCCAGACGAGCAAGCCCACGTTCACCAGCAGCAGCACCAGCGCGGCCATGCTTTTCTTTTGCTTGGAGCTGGGGAAGCGGATCGTGGACACCATCAGGCTGCCCACGACGAACAGCAGCGCCACCATCAGCCAGCCGTGCAGGCTCGTCTCCGGCGGGAACGGCCACGCCACCACCACCGATGCCACGCAGGCGGCGCCCGCCGTGATCGGCATGCCCACGAAATACTTCGGATCGGTACGGCCCACGCTCACGTTGAAGCGGGCCAGGCGCAGCGCGCCGCAGGCCACGAAGATGAATGCCGCCAGGCCGCCGACACGAAGCAGCGTGGGATCGGCCGGCCCGATCTGCACGAACGCATAGCAATACAGCAGTATCGCCGGCCCGATACCGAAGTTCATCACGTCGGCGATCGAATCGAGCTGCACGCCGAACTCCGAACTCGTGCCGGTGGCGCGCGCGACAAATCCATCCAGTGCATCGAAGATGCCTGCCAGGACCAGCAGCGCGGCGGCCAAGCGGTAATCCTGCGGAAAACCGATGTGCGCATTGTCCACGGAAATCACGATGCTGCCGAAACCGCAGGCGATCGACAGCAGCGTCACGAAACTGGGCAGGGCAAATTTGGCGCGTTGCATGCGCCGGGTGCGCGTGTTTTTCAATTGGCTGGCCTTTGATGGGTAGACCTTATTGTAACGCCGGCATCCGGTACATCGCTGCCCAGCCCGAATGGTAACAGGCGTAACAAGGGCCGCCACGGCACCTGATCTGGCATAAAATCCGTCGATGGCCGGGCTAGCCGGTAACAAAAAAAAATGGAGAACTGCCATGCGTGCGGCACGTATGCGGAACCTGCAATGGAAAGCGCGATTGCCCGCCTTGCCGATGGCGCCGGCGCTAGCTGCCTGTGATGGCGGTCATACGCAACCGGCCGCTCACCATGCAGGCAGGCGACAGGAATGACCAATCCCGTACTCGACATCGAGGGAGGCATCGCGCGATTGCTGGGCAACAGCGCGATCTATTTCAGCGCCTTGAAGCGCTTTAGCGTGCACATGGCCGCCGTGCGCGCCATGAAGGCGCAGCTCGCGGCTGGCGATCATGCCGCCGCCTGCCGCAACGTCCACACGTTGCGCGGGGCGGCCGGGCTGCTGGGTGCGGGCGAAGTGCAGGCAATCGCTATCGAAGTGGAGAAAGCGCTGGCATGCGGCCACCCGGTGCATGCGCTGCTGGACGATCTCGAAGCGGCGCTGCAACGCGTGCAGGCGTGCATTGACGTGACCGTACCAAAGGATGCCGCCATACCGGTCAAACCGGTACCGCCGGCCGCGATGCGCGACGTGCCGGAACTGCTCGACCGCCTTGGCGCGCTGCTCGACGAGGGCAACGGCATGGCGATCGATATTCTGGACAAGTATGGAATAGTGCTGGAAAAGGCACTGGGGGCGGCTGCCTGGCAGACCATCCTGGCAGCGGCGCGGGATTACGACTTCGACCGCGCCCACACAGTGCTGCAGGGCGCACGTTCGATCGCCAGGCGCTGAACACCTTGGCCGCCGCAGCCGGTTACCACAACCCGACCGGCGAAACACGTGCATCAGCGGGTGTATTCGGCTTCTTCGTCGAACGACGACGCGCAATCCTTGCCGCAAAAGCGCTTCACGCTGTCGAGCGGTTTTTCGCAATACCAGCAAGAGCCCTTGGGCGGCAGCGTTTGCCGCGGCCGCGGCGCTGCGGCCATGGTCGGCATCATCGCTGGCCTCATTGTCGGCATCAGCGACAGCGCGCCGTCCGGTGCCACCTGTTCCTGGGTCGTTTCCATGCTCTTCCCCTCTCCAGACACATCAACTGCTAGCAAGATTACGTCAGTGGAAGTAAGCGGACGTGACCAACATCAATACCTTAAGCCTTGTCGCTCGCCGCGCCAGACAGTGTTGCTCAAATCAATCATAGCAGCATTAAATCAGGCCAACAGGCCGGTTTACGTGCGCCAGCACACGCAACGGGGTCAATCACGGCGTGGTTGCTATAAAGCGAAGAGTGACTAAAAATTTTTTAATGGAAATGAACAGGGCGATAGGGCTACGCCATGCAACGCTGTAAAAGCTGCGGCAGGGAAAGCTCCGAACACAAGCAGATGCGATGCCGGTAGCCTTATTTGCCGCTCACTTGCCAATACAAAACCGGCTGAAGATCACGCCCAGCAGATCGTCCGAAGAGAACGCCCCGGTGATCGTGGAGAGCTGCACTTGCGCCAGCCGCAGTTCTTCAGCGAACAGGTCGAGCGACTGATCGGTTTGCGCTGCGTGCTCCTCGGCATGGTCCAGGTGGCGCGCGGCCGATTTCAGCGCGATCAGGTGCCGCTCGCGGGCCAGGTACAGCGATTCGCCCGTCTGCTGCCAGCCCGCGATGCGCAACAATTCCTTGCGCAACAGGTCGATGCCGGTGTGATCGTGTGCCGACAGATAGATGTGCGTGGCATCGTCGCTCGCATCGATCGAGGGCTTGTGGCCCGACAGGTCGATCTTGTTCCAGATGCGCAGCACCGGCACGCCGGCAGGGAATGCCGCGAGGATCGATTCGTCCGCACGGGTGGGGCCGTGGTTCGCATCCAGCATGTGCAGGATCACGTCCGCCTTGCCCACTTCGCCCCAGGTGCGCTCGATGCCGATGCGCTCGACCAGGTCCACCGCCTCGTCATGCCCACGGATCCCGGCCGTGTCGATGATGTTCAGGGGAATGCCTTCGATCTGGATCGTTTCGCTGACCTTGTCGCGCGTGGTGCCGGCGATCGGCGTGACGATGGCAACATCCGCCCCTGCCAGCGCATTGAGGAGTGACGACTTGCCAACGTTCGGCTGGCCCACCAGCACCACGTTCAGCCCTTCGCGCAGCAGCGCGCCCTGGGATGCCTGGCGGAATACGTGATCGACCGACTCGACGATACCGCGCAGCTGGCCGCGGGCATCGGATTTTTCCAGGAAGTCGATTTCCTCTTCCGGGAAGTCCAGCGTGGCTTCCACCAGCATGCGCAGGTGCGTGACACGGTCGACCAGCGCATGGATCGCCTGCGAGAAGGCGCCGGACAGCGATTGCGAAGCGGACTTTGCCGCCGCCTCGGTGGATGCATCGATCAGGTCGGCCACCGCTTCGGCCTGCGCCAGGTCGAGCTTGTCGTTCATGTAGGCGCGGCGCGTGAACTCGCCCGGTTCGGCCAGGCGCAGGCCAACGTCATGGCCGGCCTCGAGCACGCGTTGCAGCAGCATCTGCAATACCACGGGGCCGCCGTGACCCTGCAACTCCAGCACATCCTCGCCCGTGTACGAGTGAGGGCCCTTGAAGTAGATCGCGATGCCCTGGTCGATCAGCGTGCCATCGGCCTGCGTGAATGCGATATAGGTGGCATGGCGCGGTTTCAGCTCCACGCCATTGAACAACACCTGTGCCAGCGGCTTCAGGTTCTTGCCGGAGGCGCGCACGACGCCGATGCCGCCGCGGCCCGGGGCGGTAGCGATCGCGGCGATGGGGAAAGTATCGAGATTCATGGATCGATTTTAATGGAACGAAAAAAAACCCGTGTCGCGCACGGGTTTCGTTTTTGCTGGAACGCCACGGATGTTGCTGTGAAAATGGGGTACGTCCCCATTTTCAGAGCAACTTTCCTTACTTCGCGTCCGGCATCATCTTCTTCGTGATTACCCACTGCTGGGCAATCGAGAACAGGTTGTTGACAACCCAGTACAGCACGAGGCCGGACGGGAAGAACAGGAACATCACCGAGAACGCCAGCGGCATGAACAGCATCATCTTCGCCTGCATCGGATCGGCCGGCTGCGGATTGAGCTTCATCGTCACATACATCGAGATCGCGTACAGCACTGGCAGGATGAAGAACGGATCCGGCTTGGTCAGGTCGGTGATCCAGCCCAGCCATGGCGCACCGCGCATTTCGACGGACGAGTTCAGCACCCAGTACAGCGCGATGAAGACCGGCATCTGCACCACGATCGGCAGGCAGCCGCCCAGCGGGTTGATCTTCTCCGTCTTGTACAGCTCCATCATGGCCTGGTTCATCTTCGTCGGATCGCCTTTGAAGCGTTCGCGGATCGACGTCATCTTCGGCGTGACCAGCTTCATCTTCGCCATGCTGCGATAGCTGGCGGCGGACAGCGGGAAGAAGATCAGCTTGATCAGGATCGTGAAGGCAATGATCGTCCAGCCCCAGTTGCCCAGCGCGGCGTGGATATGCTCCATCACCCACCACATCGGCTTGGCGACGATCGTCAGCATGCCGTAGTCCTTCACGCGTTCCAGGCCCGGCGACAGCTTTTCGAGCACGGTCTCTTCCTGCGGGCCGGAATACAGCTTGGCGCTGTTCGACACGGTGGCACCCGGCGCGAGTGCGCCCAGCGGCTGCACTACGCCGATCGAGTAGGTATTGTGGCCGACCTTGCGCGTAAAGATGTCATGCATCTGCTTCTGTTGCGGCACCAGTGCGGAAACAAAGAAGTGCTGCGAGATCGCCACCCAGCCATTGTCGGCCTTGGTCGGATGATCCGGCACGAAGTTCGGGTTCTCGCGCTTGGACGCGTCTTCCTTCTCGACTTTCTCGAACGACAGCTTCTGGTAGTGATCCGCTTCCGTGTACAGCGTTGGGCCCGTGAAGCTCGGGTTGAACCACGAGGAACCTTCCGGCTTGTTGCCGTCGTGGACCAGCTGCAGGTACAGCTCCGGGGTCACCGGTGCGGTGCCGGTATTGGTCACGTCGTGGCGCACGTCGATCGTGTAGTCGCCGCGCTTGAACGTGAACGTCTTGGTCAGGCGCACACCGCCCTGCTCCGCGTCCATCACCAGTTGCACCTGGTTGCCGCTGTCGAGCACGCGCGGGCCCGGACGAACGGTAAAGCCGGTGTTATGGTTCGGCAGGTTGGCTGCGCCCACCAGGCCGGTCTGCGCCAGGTACACGCGGTCGCCCGCCTGCTGGAACAGCCGCTGGTTCTTCGTGGGGTCGAAGCCGTCCTTGAACTTCAACAGTTCGAGGCGCTTGATCTGCCCACCCAGCGTGTCGATGTCCACCTTGAACACGTCGGTGGTGATGGTCACGATCTGGCTCTGGAATGGCGCCGCGGTACCCGGCACGGCAGCAGCGCCGGCAGTGGTACCGACAGCGGCGGGAACGCCGGCCGGGGTGGTCTTGGCATCGGCCTGGGCGGTCTTCGGCGGCGGCGCCGCGAACATGGACGGCCGGCCGGTGTAAATCATCCACTCGTTCCACAGGGCGACCAGCGAAACGGCGAAGACGATCCACAGGATTGTGCGTTTATTGAGATCCATTGGGTCAAGTCAGGAGTGGTTGCAACCGCAAGCGGTCGATGAGGAATGCTTCGGCGGAACGGGATCGAATCCGCCGGCGTTCCACGGATGGCAGCGGCAAATGCGGCGCACCGCCAGCCAGCCGCCCTTCGCCGGGCCATGCTCGCGCAGCGCTTCGAGCGCGTAATTCGAGCAGTTGGGGAAGAAACGGCAGCTGGGCGGCATCAGCGGGCTGATGGCGATCTGGTAGCCGCGCACGAAAAGTAGCACGAGCTTCAAGAGCGCCGATTTCATCGCCGCACTTTCGACTGCGCCGCGAACAGGCGCGCCAGCTCGACGCGCAGCTCGGCCTTCAGCTTTGCATTCGTGGCCGGGCCGGCCTTGGTGTTGACCGCCTTCGACAGGCGCACGACACAATCGATGGCCGGCAAGCCCGTGGTGCGGAACAATTCGCGTGTTACGCGCTTGATGGTATTGCGCGTGACCGCGCGAGGTGCAAGGCGTTTGGCAACGACAACGCCCAGCCGCGCATGAGGCAGCTGATTCGGGCGGGTATAGAGCACGAAGTGCGCGCTTTTCTGGGCCGGGCGCAAACGAAAAACGGATGAAAATTCATCCGTTTTAACGATGCGCCGAGCGCGCGCGAAGTCGTGGGAACCTTCGCCTGTCGAGCCGTTGGAACTGCTGTCCACGCTCAGCGAACGAGCGACGGCTTATACAGCCAGACGCTTGCGGCCCTTGGCGCGGCGTGCGTTCAGAACCTGACGGCCACCACGGGTAGCCATACGTGCACGGAAACCGTGGGTGCGCTTGCGACGCACGACGGAAGGTTGGTAAGTACGTTTCATGTTGGTCTCGCTAAAGAAGCAAAAAAATGCAAAATCGGGATGCCGCACCGCTGACAAGTCAGACTTGGCGCCAGTTCGTCCCTTCAGTTATTGGTGCCAATGACATTTCGCGCACTTATGCCAACACGTCCGGCACAAGCTGGCCAATCTCATCGCCCGCAAGGATCCGCGCTGATCGTAAACTGAAAAAACACGGAGTACGGGCGGGGAACCCTGAATTATCAGCATTCAGGCATGCCTTGTCAACAGCGGAACCGACTTGCAAAGCCGCTTTTCGGCCGTTTTTTCGGCGATTTCCGGCACAACCCTGTGGATAACTTGTGGGATTCGGAGTTAGAATAGCGTGTTACGTGTGGCGCATATGCGTCAGTTGCCGCGCCGTTACCAACGGAACCCGCGGCCGACACATGCTGCCCTCTCACAGCTTTTGCAGATAGACGATTCATGGAAAATTTCTGGCAGACCTGTTCCGCCCAACTGGAACTGGAGCTGACGCCGCAACAATTCAGCGCGTGGATCAAACCACTGGTGCCGCTCGATTACGAGAACGGCAAGCTGCGCATCGCGGCGCCCAACCGCTTCAAGCTCGACTGGGTGAAGTCCCAGTTCGCCAGTCGCATCACCGCCCTGGCATCGCAATACTGGGAAGCGCCGATCGAGGTGCAGTTCGTGCTGAACCCCGTGCTGAACCCGCCGCGCCCCAAGCCCACGGAGAACACCAGCACCGTGCCCAGCGTGCCGAACGGCGGCGGCGCACCCGCCATGCATCCGGCGGATGTGCGCACCGGCGACCCGGTCACGCCACCCGCGGGCAATGAGTATGCGAACCAGCGTGGCCGCGAGCAAAGCCGCATCAACACCGATCTCACGTTCGAAAGCTTCGTGACCGGTAAGGCCAACCAGCTGGCGCGCGCCGCCGCGATCCAGGTCGCCAATAACCCGGGTGTGTCGTACAACCCGCTGTTCTTCTACGGCGGCGTGGGCCTGGGTAAAACCCACCTGATCCATGCGATCGGCAACCAGGTGATGGCCGACCAGCCGGGCGCGCGCATCCGCTACATCCACGCCGAGCAATATGTGCGCGATGTGGTGACGGCCTATCAGCGCAAGGGCTTCGACGATTTCAAGCATTACTACCACTCGCTGGACATGCTGCTGATCGATGATATCCAGTTCTTCGGCGGCAAGAGCCGCACGCAGGAAGAATTCTTCTATGCGTTCGAGGCGCTGATCGCCGCGAAGAAGCAGATCATCATCACGTCGGACACGTATCCGAAAGAGATCACGGGCATGGACGATCGCCTGATCTCCCGCTTCGACTCCGGCCTGACGGTGGCGATCGAGCCGCCGGAGCTGGAAATGCGCGTGGCGATCCTGCTGAAGAAGGCAAAGTCCGAAGGCGTCACGCTGTCCGACGACGTGGCCTTCTTCGTGGCCAAGCACCTGCGCTCGAACGTGCGCGAGCTGGAAGGCGCGCTGCGCAAGATCCTGGCTTACTCGCGCTTCCACGGCAAGGACATCTCGATCGACATCGTGAAGGAAGCGCTGAAGGACCTGCTCTCGGTGCAGAACCGCCAGATCAGCGTGGAGAACATCCAGAAAACAGTGGCGGACTTCTTCAACATCAAGGTCGCGGACATGTATTCGAAGCGCCGCCCGGCCAACATCGCAAGGCCGCGCCAGATCGCGATGTACCTGGCGAAGGAACTGACGCAGAAGAGCCTGCCGGAGATCGGCGAGCTGTTCGGCGGCCGCGATCACACCACGGTGCTGCACGCCGTGCGCAAGATCGCCCAGGACCGCACCAAGAACCCGGAGTGCAACCATGAGTTGCACGTGCTGGAGCAAACGCTCAAAGGTTGAAGAACCAGCATTGAAAATGCGGCGCGCGCCCTGGTTGCAATACGGACCAACTGGCCTGCGGCGCCGCTTTGCCTTCTGGCTCCGCAACCTTTAGCATTACAAACTAGTTATTAATCTTTTATCGAGGATATCCATGCAACTGGTCAAAACCACCCGAGATACGTTACTCCGGCCACTGCAGATCGTGAGCGGTATTGTCGAGCGTCGGCATACGATGCCGATTCTGGCCAATATCCTCATCCGCAAGGAAGGCGAAGCCGTTTCGTTCCTGTCCACCGATACGGAAGTGCAGATCACGACGAACGCCAACATCGGCTCCGGTGCCGACATTACCGGCACCACCGTGGCCGCGCGCAAGCTGCTCGACATCCTGCGCGCGCTGCCGGAATCGGGCGACGTGTCGCTCACGCTGGTCAACAAGCGCCTGACGGTACAAAGCGGCAAATCGCGCTTTGCGCTGCAAACGCTGGCCGCCGAGGAATTCCCCACCGTGCAGGAAGCGGAAACCTTCAATGCCTCGTTCACGCTGCCGCAAAAAACGCTGAAGCACCTGTTCAACATGGTGCACTTCTCGATGGCCCAGCAGGACATCCGCTACTACCTGAACGGCCTGCTGCTGGTGCTGGACGGCGAGAACGTGATCGCCGTGGCCACCGACGGCCACCGCCTCGCCTTCTGCCAGGTGAAAACGGAGCAGGCGTTCGAACGCCAGGAAGTGATCATCCCGCGCAAGACCATCATCGAGCTGCAGCGCCTGCTGGAAGAGAACGATGAACCGGTGCAGCTGGACATCGCCGCCAACCAGGTGAAACTGGGCTTTACCGACATCGAGCTGATCTCCAAGCTGGTCGAGGGCAAGTTCCCCGACTACACGCGCGTGATCCCGAAGGGCTACAAGAACGACTTCACGATCGGCCGCGACGAGCTGCTGCGCTCGCTGCAGCGCGCCGCCATCATGACCAGCGACAAGTTCAAGGGCGTGCGCTGCATCATCAGCCCGGGTTCGCTGAAGATCTCGTCCACCAACGCCGATCAGGAAGAAGCGGTCGAGGAACTGGAAATCGATTACGGCGGCGACAGCCTCGACATCGGCTTCAACGTCACCTATTTGCTGGACGTGCTGAACAACCTGAAGTGCGAGCAGGTCAATGTGGCGCTGGGCGATTCGAATTCGTCCGCCCTGATCTCGATTCCGGACAATCCCGACTTCAAGTATGTCGTGATGCCGATGCGGATCTGATCCCGCCCAATTGCGCGCAGTTAGAAATCGACAGTAATACGTTTTTTGAGAAAGTAGTCCATGTCCGAACGCCAAAACCTAGTACCAGTGCAGGTCAACTCCGAGGATTACGGCGCCTCCTCGATCCAGATCCTGGAAGGCCTGGAAGCAGTCCGCAAGCGCCCCGGCATGTATATCGGTGACACCTCGGACGGCACCGGCCTGCATCACCTGGTATTCGAAGTGCTGGACAACTCGATCGACGAATCGCTGGCCGGCTACTGCACCGAAATCCACGTGACGATCCATTCGGATAACTCGATCTCGATCACCGACAATGGCCGCGGCATTCCTGTCGGCCTGAAGATGGACGACAAGCACGAACCGAAGCGCTCCGCCGCCGAGATCGTGCTGACCGAACTGCACGCGGGCGGCAAGTTCGACCAGAACTCGTACAAGGTGTCCGGCGGCCTGCACGGCGTGGGCGTATCGTGCGTGAACGCGCTGTCGAAACTGCTGCGCGTGACGGTGCGCCGCGACGGCAAGGTGCACCAGATGGAATTCGTGCGCGGCGTGCCGCAAAATCGCGAAATCGAGATCCGCGACGGCGTGGCCGTCTCGCCGATCAAGGTCATCGGCGAAACCGACAAGCGCGGCACCGACGTGCACTTCTGGGCCGACGAAGAGATCTTCAGCCACGTGGAATTCCACTACGAGATCCTGGCCAAGCGCATCCGCGAACTTTCGTTCCTGAACAACGGCGTGAACATCAAGCTGTCCGACCAGCGCACCGGCAAGGATGAAATCTTCGCGTTCGAGGGCGGCACGCGCGGCTTCGTGGAATACATCAACAAGGCCAAGACGGTGCTGCACCCGACCGTGTTCCAGGCCACCGGCGACCGCATGTCCGACCAGAACACGAATATCTCCGTGGACGTGTCGATGCAATGGAACGATGCCTTCAATGAACAGGTACTCTGCTTCACGAACAACATTCCGCAGCGCGACGGCGGCACCCACCTGACCGGCCTGCGCGCGGCAATGACGCGCGTGATCAACAAGTACATCGACGAACACGACTTCGCCAAGAAGGCCAAGGTGGAAATCTCCGGCGACGACATGCGCGAAGGCCTGACCTGCGTGCTGTCGGTGAAAGTACCGGAACCGAAGTTCTCGTCGCAGACGAAGGACAAGCTGGTGTCCTCCGAGGTGCGAGGCCCCGTCGAGGAAATCGTGGCGAAGACGCTGACGGACTTCCTGGCGGAGAAGCCGAACGACGCCAAGATCATCTGCGGCAAGATCGTGGAAGCCGCACGCGCCCGCGAAGCGGCCCGCAAGGCCCGCGACCTGACGCGCCGGAAAGGCGTGATGGATGGCCTGGGCCTGTCGTCGAAACTGGCCGACTGCCAGGAGCGCGACCCGGCGCTGGCCGAGCTGTACATCGTCGAGGGTGACTCCGCAGGCGGTTCCGCCAAGCAGGGCCGCGACCGCAAGTTCCAGGCGATCCTGCCGCTGCGCGGCAAGGTGCTGAACGTGGAAAAGGCGCGCTTCGAGAAGATGCTGTCGTCCGAGCAGATCACCACGCTGATCGCCACGCTGGGCACGTCGATCGGTCCGGATGAATTCAACGTCGAGAAGCTGCGCTACCACCGCATCATCATCATGACCGACGCGGACGTCGACGGCGCCCACATCCGCACCCTGCTGCTCACGCTGTTCTACCGCCAGATGCCGCAACTGGTGGAACGCGGCCACATCTACATCGCCCAGCCGCCACTGTACAAGGTGAAGTCTGGCCGCGACGAGCGCTACCTGAAGGACGATACGGAAGAAGCCAGCTACATGATGACGGTGGCGCTGAACACCGCCGTGCTCACGCCGCGCGAAGGCGCCGACCCGATCACCGGGGAACCGCTGACCGAACTGGCCCGCCAGTACAACCTGGCCAACGCCGTGATGCTGCGCCTGACCCGCGTGATCGACCGCGCCGCGCTGACCGCCATCATGACCGGCGTGCAGCTCGACCTGTCCACGATGGACGCCGCCCGCGCCTCCGCGCAGGCGCTGGCCGACAACATCAACGACCCGGCAGTGACGGTGTCGGTGCGCTCGGACGATCTGTCGGACAAGCACCTGCTGTGGATCGAGCGCCTCCACCACGGCAATGTGCGTGTCTCCACGATCGATGCGGACTTCGTCAGCGGCGCCGATTACGGCGTTCTGTCCACCGCCGCTGCCACCTTCACCGGTTTGATCGGTGAGGGTGCCATCATTCGCCGTGGCGAAGGCGAGCGCACCAAGGAATTCGCCGTGCGGGACTTCCACGAAGCGATGCAATGGCTGCGCGACGAAGCCGAGCGCACCGTGTCGAAGCAGCGCTACAAAGGTCTGGGCGAGATGAATCCCGAGCAGCTGTGGGAAACCACGATGGATCCGACCGTGCGGCGTTTGCTGAAGGTGCAGATCGAGGATGCCATCGCGGCGGACCAGATCTTCACCACGCTGATGGGCGACGATGTCGAACCGCGTCGTAACTTCATCGAGACGAATGCGCTGCGGGCGGGGAATATCGACGTTTGATGTTCTTGCGCTGTCATTGAAAAGGGGCCTTGCGGCCCCTTTTTTATTGCGCGCTCGTACCCGGGTTCTTCCGGCGGCGCGCCACCGCGCCGATGGCCCCCAGGCCAAGCAGCATCATGCCGTACGTCGAGGGCTCCGGCACGGCGGCAACCGAGTACCCGAACGTGAACGTGGCCGAATTCCAGACGGCGTCGGCGCCCGGCAGGCTGTCGATGTTCTCTGCAAATTCGAGACGCAGGATGCCGTCCGCCCCGACGCTGAAACTGTAGTCTCCCTGCTCCGCATCCGTATCCAGGCCACGGAAGTCCACGCTGCCCGAGTAATGCTCGGTCCCCGCATGGTAGCCCCCGTTCGGATCAGCCAACAAGCTGGGCAGGAAGTAAAGCTGGTTCCATTGCTGGCTGTCGCTGAGCTGCATGAATGCCTCGTTGAGCATGCTGCCCTGGTTGGCGGTGAGCGTCACATCCCACGCCATCGTGTTCAGGTGCGCCCTGGAGCCCAGGTCGATCTCCACGATCGTATTGCCTTCCCAGCTGAGATACGTGTTGCTTGCCACATCGGACAGCGTGACCGTCTTGACCAGATCCGCGGCGTTGGCGGTTCCACTCAAGGCGCATGCCGCGATGGCGGCGAACATCACACTGCGTACCAGTTTCAGGTTTTTCACTCGTTGCCCTTTCAGGTTGGGTGCTTCGCTTGGTATCAAAAACATAGCACCGGCTGGACAGTTTGGCTGTCCCCCGAAAGAGTATTGAGACAAAAGCGGCTTGAAATACAACTATCCGGCACGTCGTCCCGGCATCCCGCAATATCAGGCAGGAGTCGCCGCCTTTTGCCGCACCATCCGCGCAATAGTCACCAGATTGACCACGGCGATCACCACTTCCAGCGCCGTGCCGCCGATCGAATCGGAAATCACGTTATTGGCGATCCAGAAGATCGTCCCGACCAGCATCACGAGCCGCATCGGAATGCCCTGCAACAGGAACAGCGCCAGCGTGCCGAGTCACGATGCGCCGAGAGGCAGCCAGTCGCTGGGCTGCTTTGCGAAGTACAGGCCAAGGCAGATATTGATCGCCACCACGGCCAGTGCTACCCACACGGAGCGGGTGCGCAGCGCGAGCAGGGAGCGCAGCAGGGACATGGTGGAACTCGCCACAGCAGTGGGGTTGCCGAGCAGCGTGAAGTGCACGACATAGGCCAGGCATTCGCCGGCCATGAACAGTTTGAAGCGGCGATCGTCGGTCTGCAGGAAGGAGCCGACGCCGAGAACGAACGCAACGTAGCCGACGCATTGCGCCGGCGAGAACCAGTCGATGGACATTGAAACAGGGAAGTGAAAAGCGGCTGGCGATTATACCCAAGGCACACCACACCTGCCGCCGGTCCCCCCCGGGTCTTAGCCTAATGTATCGGCCCAGATATTCGCGGCCCAGCTCAGCGCATACTCCCCTTCGAGCGCGTTCGCTTCCTTCGACAGCCCGCCCGAACCCGGCACCACGAGCAGGGTCTTCCTGGCCGCATCCCACGCATGGACCGATGCGACATGGATCACCTCCCGGTCCGACACGAAGCTGTAGCAGGTGTTGGTCAGCACCGGCGCCGTATTCGGCGCGCGGTCCGCGAGCAGGTCGACCACGGCGGCGGCGCATATCTTGGCATGCTGGTTTGCCATGTGGGCGGACTTGGGCATCAGCGGCGCGGTCTGGATCGCGTCGCCGATCACGTGCACGTACGGTGCCCGCTTCGATTCGAACGTGATGAAGTCGACCTCGCACCAGCGCCCGTTGACGTTGGCGAGGCCGGCAGCGGATGCGATCGCGCCGGCGCGGTGCGGCGGGATCGCGTTCAGCACATCGGCCTTCACCTTTTCACCGAGCTCCGACACCGCTGTGCGGCCGGCCGCATCGATTTCCACCGTCCGGTAGCCGGGCCGGTATTCGACGATCCCGCCATACCGCTCTTTCCAGATGCGCTTGAACAGCGGCCCTTTCGACACCACGTCCTCGTTCGCGTCGAGCAGCAGCACCTTCGAGCGAGGCTTGTGGCGGCTGAAGTAGTGCGCCACCTGGCATGCCCGTTCGTATGGTCCGGGCGGGCAGCGGTAGGGCGCCGGCGGCACTGTCAGCGCATACACGCCGCCATCCGGCATCGCTTCCAGCTGCGCGCGCAGCGCCACGGTCTGCGCACCGGCTTTCCAGGCATGCAGGATCGGCCCGTCGGCCGCCATGCCCGGCAATTCGTTGAACAGGAATTCGATGCCGGGCGAAACGATCAGCCGGTCATACGTCAACCGGTCGCCGCCTGCCAGCACCACCATGCGCTTGTCGGTATCGATGGCGGTGGCGCTATCCCGCACGATGCGGATGCCATGCCGGGTGCCCAGCGCATCGTAGCCATGCGTCAGGTCGCCGATGCGGCGCGAACCACCCAGCACCAGGTTCGACAGCGGGCACGAGATGAAGGCCGGATTCGGTTCCACCAGTGTCACGTCCACTTCACCCGCACTCCACAGCCGCACGTAGCGTGCCGCAGCGGCGCCGCCGTAGCCGCCGCCGATGACGACCACGTGCGCCTTCGCGCGCGGCGCAACACTAGCGCAGCCGGCCAGCACCATTGCCGCGCCGGCCGCCTGCAACAGGTCGCGGCGCTTCATGGCTTTTCTCCCTTTTCTCCCTGCTGCGCGGCGAACCAGGCGGCAACCTGCTCGAGCTGCTCGTCCGTATATCCCTTGGCGAGCTGGGTCATGATCGTGGCCGGCCGGCTGCCGTCCTTGAATGCCTTCAGGCTGGCCAGCAGCGTTTCCTTCGGTTGCCCGGCCAGCGGCGGCAGCGCCGTGCCGCTGGTATTACCGCGCGTGCCGTGGCAGGCGGTGCACGTGGCGGCCAGCCGCTCGCCGGCGCTCACCGGCTCGGCGGCAAACGCCGGTGCGCACACCAGCGCCGGCACCAGTATCAACGTCGCCAGCATCATGAACTTCATGGTCGAACTCCCGGAGATTCCATTGTCATGCCTTCGGCCCGCAATGCCAGCCACGCTTCGAGATCGACGAGTTCCTGTGCATCGGGCGGCGGCACGGCGGCCCGCACGCCGGTCATGCAGTTGCGCAGGCGCCGCTGCAGGCTGCCCATGCCTTGCCATTCCAGCCGGTAGATCGGGTAGGCGTTGGCATGTCCCTGCGGGATCGTGGCGCCGGCCAGCTTGCGGCCCCAGTTGGCGTCGTGGCACTGCGCGCAGGACATATTCAGTTGCCCGATGCGCTGGCCGAACAGTTTCCTGCCCCGGTCGGCCGCCGCCCGCGTGCCGGCATCGCGCGGCGGCGCGACGGGCATGCCGCGCGACTGCAGCGCGATATACGACTGCAGCGCCAGCACCTCATCGGCATCCGGCTTCGAGGGCGGCATGCCCTGCTTGCCGGTGCGGCACTGCTCGATGCGCTGGCCCAGCGTGATCACCTTGCCGGTGCCCTTGTCGAATGCCGGAAAGCGTGCCGCCACGCCACGCATGCTCTTCGTTGCGTCGCCGTGGCACGCGGCGCAGCTTTTTTTCGCCCCCGTATTCCAGGCAGCCTCCCCGTTCGCTACCCATAGCATCCCTGGATTTTGCGTATCGTCGCGCTGCATCGCGCGCGTGGATTCGCCCATGAAGTCGGCGCCGGACTTGCGCACGTCTTCTGCCGATGCTTGTGTCGATGCCTGTGTCGATGCCTGTGCCGATGCGGCCAGGGCCACCAACGCCAGCGCGGCAGGCAGCATTCTCATGACGTGACAGCAAGCGCCATGCGCTCGGTCTGCGTAAATCCGCTGTCGCCGGACCAGGAGAATTCCAGCGTGCCGGTATTCGTCGCCACCGTGAAAAATGCGATGTACGGATTGGCGGAAATCGCCGGGTGCAGCTCGGCGGCAAACACCTGTTCGCCATCGTACTTGCACGTGAACTGGCGGATGATGTCCTGCGGTACGGCCTTGCCATCGGCACCGGGGCGGTAGCCGGATTCCATCGGATGGGCGATCAGCGCGCGGATCTCGATCACTTCGCCCGCCCTGGCGGTTTTCGGCATGTGGATCAGGGCCCGCGCCATTACATGGCCTCCCCTTCGATGCAGGCGGCCAGCGTGACGATCACGTCGACTGCCTGCTGCCAGCAGCTGCCATCGCTCATCTTCGCCACGGCCACCAGCTTTTGCGACGTGGCAAGACGGATGCGGGTCGATACCTCCGCCTTGCCCGCGCGCGGGCCCAGCGTGAACCGCACCACGTCGGTTTCCGGATTCTTCTCGTTGAAGATGGCGATGCCGGTCACGTGGTCTTCTTTCGTCAAGGGACTCTCGACGCGGATCGTCACGGGCACCGCATTGCCGTTGTCGATCAGTTGGGCGATCTCGAATTTTATCCGGCCTGTTTGCGGCAGACGGTTGCCGGTATAGGCCGAGATCGCGGACGCCATCTGCTGCGGCGTGGCGGCGGCCGGGCGCACGAGCGCCAGCAGCGTGCCGGCGGCAAGCAGGTGGCGGCGGTGGCGGTTCGGCTTCGATGGTCTCATGGCGCATCCTTCAGCGTGACAAGGTAGGCTACGACATCCTCGATCTGCTGGGCGCTCAGGATCGTCTTGCCCGCATGGGCGGGCGCCACGCGCGTCAACCCTTCGGTGCGATAGTACGACGGCATGATCGTGGCCGGGTTCAGGCGGGAAGAGTCGGCGATGCGCAGGCGCAGTTGCGGAACTGTCCAGCGCGCGCCGGCGCCGGCCAGGCTCGGTGCCAGGTCGCCCTGGAAGCGCTCCTCGGTGATCGGGGCCGAGTGGCACAGCAGGCACAGGCCCACGTGGCGGTCGGCCACGATGGCGCGGCCGCGCTGGGGGTCGCCGGTGGTGGCGCCGGGGAGAGGAGCCGGGATACCGTCGGCAATGGCGAAAGAAGACGCGCACGCCAACAATACCGGGGACAGCCGGATCGCCGTACCGCCCCATGCCAGCGCCCGCGGCAAAGGCCAACGCCGCGGGATGACGGGGTCTGTCCCCTGCGGCATGTTGCTACGCCTTCTTCAGGCTATGGTTCTTCAGCGGCAGGTCCCGGATCCGCTTGCCGGTAGCGGCGAAAATCGCGTTCAGCACGGCAGGTGCCGCCACGGCGATCGTCGGCTCGCCCACGCCGCCCCAGAACCCGCCGGACGGAATGATGATCGTCTCCACGGCCGGCATCTCGTCCAGCTTCATGACCTGGTAGGTGTCGAAGTTGGATTGCTCCATCTGCCCGTCCTTGACCGTGCATTCGCCGTACAGCGCGGCGGACAGGCCGTAGACGAACGAACCTTCCACCTGCGCCTCGATCTGCTGCGGGTTCACGGCATGGCCCGGGTCGGTGGCGGCCACGATGCGGTGGATCTTCAGCTTGCCTTCCTTGTCCACCGAAACTTCGGCGCAGGCGGCCACGTAGCTGCCGAAGCCATGCGTTTGTGCCAGGCCACGGAAGACGCCTTTCTTTGGCTTCTTGTTCCAGCCGATCCGCGCGGCCACCGCGTCCAGCACGGCCAGGTGCTTCGGGCTGTCCTTCATCAGCTTGCGGCGCAGCGCCAGCGGGTCCTGCTTCGTGGCGTGCGCGATCTCGTCGAGGAAGCATTCCAGGTAGATGGCATTCTGGTTCAGGTTCACGCCGCGCCAGAAACCCGGCGGCACGGGCGGATTGCGCATCGCGTGGTCCACCAGCAGGTTCGGCACCGTGTAGCCGATCGACGCATCCGTGCCCGGCGCGTTCAGGCCCTGGAACACGGCGCCATCCTTGCCGTTCTTGATATTGCCGGGGAAGAGCGATGCCACGATCGACTGGCCCGAGATGCGCATGTGCAGCGCCGTCAGGTTGCCCGCCTTGTCCAGCCCCGCCGACAGTTTGCACTGCGTGACCGGGTGATAACGGCCGTGCAGCATGTCTTCCTCGCGGGTCCAGATCAGTTTTACCGGCGTGCCCGGCATTTCCTTTGCGATCTGCACCGTCTGGCGCACCCAGTCGTGCACGGCACCGCGGCGCCCGAAGCCGCCGCCCAGGTGGATTTTATAGACGTCGCACTTGTCCTGCGGCAGGCCGGCCGCTTCCGATGCGGCGGCCAGCGCCGCCTCGCCGTTCTGCGTGGGCGTCCAGACCTCGCAGCGCTCCGGCGTCCAGCGCGCGGTGGCGTTCATCGTTTCCATCGTCGCATGGTTCTGGTGCGGATACGAATACACGGCTTCGATGCGGCGCGCGGCCCCTGCAAGCGCAGCCTTCGCGTCGCCATTCGCGTTGCCGACCGCCGCTTCCGGCGCATCCAGCCCTGCCTTCAAGGTTGCCGCCACATCCTTGCTGGACAGGCTCGCGTTCGGGCCCTTGTCCCATTCGATCGGCAGCGCATCGAGCGCGGTCTTGGCGCGCCACCACGTATCGGCCACCACGGCCACGGCGGAATCCCCGACCTGCAGCACCTTCTTCACGCCCGGCTTGTCCTTGATCGCCTCGGCATTGAAGCTCTTCACTTTGCCGCCGAATACCGGGCAATCCTTGATCGCCGCGTTCAGCATGCCGGGCATGGCGAGGTCCATGCCGTAGATTTGCTTGCCGGTGGTCTTGTCGACGGTATCCAGCCGCGCCAGCCGCTTGCCGGCGATCTTCCACGCCTTCGGATCCTTCACCACGATGTCCTGCGGCGCTTCCAGCTTGCCGGCCGCATCGGCCACCTTGCCATACGTGACGGTGCGCCCGCTCGGCACGTGCGTGATCACGCTGTTCGCGGCGCGGCATTCCGTTGCCGGCACGCCCCACTGCGTGGCCGCAGCCTGCACCAGCATCATCCGCGCGGCGGCGCCGCCCTTGCGCACGTACTCATGCGAGCCGCGCACGCCGTTGCTGCCGCCGGTGGAAAAACTGCCCCACACGCGCTTGCGGGCCAGGTTCGTGCCCGGCGTCGGGTATTCGGTGGTGACCTTGCTCCAGTCCGCGTCCAGTTCTTCCGCCACCAGTTGGGCCAGGCCCGTCAGGGTACCCTGCCCCATCTCGGAACGTGCGATGCGGATGACGATCGTATCGTCCGGCTTCACCACGACCCAGGCATTCACCTCGGGCGATGGGGCAGACTGCGCCTGCGTGGCGAACGGAATGTGGAAGGCGACGACGAGGCCGGCGGACTGGCCGAGGAAGCGGCGGCGCGATGGAGAGACGGCGGCGCTCATGCCTTGCTCCCTTCGCGGTGTTCGATGGCCAGGCCGGCGCTCTTCGGATCGCCGCCGCGCGCCACCACGTGGATCGCCTTGCGCACGCGGTTGTAGGTGCCGCAACGGCAGATGTTCGTCATCGCCATGTCGATGTCGGCATCGGTGGGTTTCGGTTTTTCCTTCAGCAGCGCGGTGGCCGCCATGATCATGCCGCTCTGGCAAAAGCCGCATTGGGGCACGTCCAGTGCCGTCCAGGCTTTTTGTACCGGATGCGAGCCATCCGGGGACAGGCCCTCGATCGTCACGATCTTCATCTGTTCGGTCACCGTGGACACGGGCCGCACGCAGCTGCGCATCGCCTCGCCATCGATGTGCACGGTGCAGGCGCCGCACTGGGCGATGCCGCAGCCGTACTTGGTGCCGGTCAGGCCCAGCTGTTCGCGCAGCACCCATAGCAGCGGGGTATCGTCTTCCGCGTCGAATTCGCGGACCTGTCCGTTCACGTTCAGCTTCATGCCTGGTCTCCTGAAGAGGTTGGGTGCGTAGCGCAATTGATTACTTGTTTTATACCTTTCTATATTCGTCCCAGCAACTTTGGACATGTATCAATTTTTTTACAGAAGGTTTTGTCACACGGTGAGTGACCGCAACTAGGCGCGTCGGAGAAACTGGGGACGTACCGGATCGCCGAACCGCCTGGTTTCAGGCAAGATTTCCTGGAAACCAGGGTACGTCCCCAGTTTTGCCGTCAGCTATTGGGAGAGTTCCTTGCGCAACTCTCGTGCCAGTGCGCGGCGGGGTTCTTCGGGCAGCCAGGTGCCGACGTCGACAGTGATACCGCGTGCGATGAGCAGGATCGGGTCGCGCCGCCGTTGCGGGGGCACGATGCGCAGCCAGGTGGGATCGAGCGAGATGGTGGAGGTGCGGCCGCCACGCACCTTTTCGACGGACAGCGTGCCGGGCTCATAGACGATGCGGTCGCAATCGGTGGCATGCCGGCTGTAGACGACGAAGGCCACCGTCACGGCGCCCATTTCCAGTGCGGAAAATACCAGCACGTACCAGGCGCCTTGCCAGGTGAAGAACACGCCCACGGCCAGCGATACCGCGAGCAGCGCCGCCCATGCGGCCGTGGTTTGCCGTGGTGTCAGCGAACAGTTGCGCCGCACCAGCCATTCCCGCCTGCCGCCATCGATGGGCCAATCGCGTTTCACGGTGCGCCCTCCTTCCATGCATTGTACGAAAGGCAGCGAAACCGGCAAGCACGGATCGGAAAATCAGATCGCCGGCTGTGCCTCGCGCGGCAGCGCCAGCGTGAACACGGAACCTTCGCCCTGCCGGCTGGCCACCGCCAGCGTTCCCCGGTGCGCCTCGGCCAGCTGGCGCGAGATGTACAGCCCCAGGCCCAGTCCGGATGGCACGCCATTGCCGGCCACCCGCTCGTAGGGCAGGAAAATGCGTGCCTGCATGGCTTCGTCGATGCCGGGGCCCTGGTCGATCACGTCCACCCGCGCCTCGGTGTCGGTGGCCGTCAGGCGGATGCGCACCGGCTTGCCGCCGCCATAGCGCAGCGCATTGGTCAGCAGGTTGACGATCACCTGCTCGATGCGGAACTCATCCCACCAGCCGCTCACGGTATCGGGCGCCTCGAGTTCGAAGGTGGTGCCGGCATCCTGCGCCTGTCGCGACAGGTCGTCCGTCAGGCGGCGCAGCATGGCTTGCAATTCGGTCCAGGCGGGCCGGATCGACAGCACGCCGCTGCGGATGCGCGACACGTCCATCATGTCGTCGATCAGCCGGATCATGGCCTGGATCTGGCGGCCATCGCCCTCCACCATCTTTTCCAGCGCCGGCTTGCCGAACGCTTCGAGGTTGCCGCGCTCGAGCTGCATCTTGCGCATCTGCGTGCCCAGGAACAGGGTGTTCAGCGGCGTTCTCAACTCGTGCGCCACCATCGACATGAACTCGTCGCGCACGCGCAGCGCATAGCGCAGTTCTTCCTGGGCAGCGCGCAGCTCGTTCATCATGGCGTGCTGCTCTTCCACCCGGCGGCGGATCTCCATGCGCTGGCAATGCAGGTCGACGAACACATTGACCTTGCTGCGCACCGCGTCGGGATCGAGCGGCTTGTAGAGGAAGTCGACCGCGCCCGTTTCATAGCCCTTGAACGCGTAGTTCAGTTCCTTGCCGGCCGCGCTCACGAACACGATCGGAATATGGCGCGTCTTGTCCGTGCCGCGCATCAGTTCGGCCAGCTCGAAACCATCCATGCCCGGCATCTGCACGTCCAGGATCGCCAGCGCGAAATCGTGCTCGAGCAGCAGCGTCAGCGCTTCCTCGCCGGACGATGCCTGGTACACGGCGCGGTTGTCCGCCCGGATGATGGCGTTCAGCGCGCGCAGGTTTTCCGGCAGGTCGTCGACAATCAACAGCTTCGTCACGTTGCCGACGGGGTGTCCAGGTGCGCCGTTCGTCAATCCCAGGCTGCATTCCTTGTTGGGCACATTATTCATTGCAAATTCTCCATCGACAGTTGCAGCAACCTGCGGATGTCCCGCAGCGGCAGCACCAGGTCCGGCGCGCGCAGCCGGATCGCTTCATTCGGCATCACGCTCACTTGCGCTTCCGCCGGGTCCTGCACCACCGTCAGGCCGCCAGCCTCGCCGATCGCGGCCAGCCCCGCCGCGCCATCGTGGTTGGCGCCGGTGAGCAGGATGCCTACCAGTTCGGGGCCGTACACGTCGGCCGCCGTTTCCATCGTGATGTCGATCGCCGGCCGGGCAAAATGCACGGGCGGTTCGAGGCTCAGCGAAAACACGCGATCGGCCTCGATCGACAGGTGGTAATCGGCCGGCGCGAAGTACAGCGTGCCGGCCACAGGTGCTCCTTTGTCCACCGCTTCCTCCACCTGCAAGGCGAGGCGCTGGCTGAACACTTCCACCAGCTGGTTCTGGCGCGCGCGCATCACATGCAGCACCGTCAGCACCGGGTACGGGAATCCGCGCGGCAAGCCCGGCAAAATCTCGATCAGCGCATTCACGCCACCGGCGGAAGCGCCGATGACGATCGCCGAGATGCGGCGTCCCGCCAGTGCCGATGCGAGGGTAGCGTCATCCATTACAGTTTCCTGAACAGCCGCTCGCGCTTGACGATCGGTTCGAACAGAGGACCATAGGGCGAGAAGTCGATGCTCTCCTTGCTGCCCAGGCCCAGGAAGCCACGATGGCACAGCGACTCGTGGAACAAGCCCAGCGCACGCTCCTGCAGCTTCTTTTTAAAATAGATCATCACGTTGCGGCAACTGATGAACTGCGTTTCCGCGAACACCGCATCGGTGGCCAGGCTGTGATCCGCGAACGTCACGTTCTCGGCCAGCGAGCGGTCGAACAAAGCGGCATTGTACGCCGCCGTGTAGTAGTCCGAGAAGGCGCAACGGCCGCCCGCGGCCTGGTAGTTTTCCGTGTACGCCCGCATGTTATCCAGCGGGAAAACACCTTTCTTGGCCTTTTCCAGCGACTGCGGGTTGATGTCGGTTGCGTAGATGATACTGCGTTCGAGCAGCCCTTCCTCCTTGAGCAGGATGGCCAGCGAATACACTTCCTCGCCGGTGCTGCAGCCGGCCACCCAGATCTTCAGCGACGGGTAGGTGGACAGGACGGGCATCACGTGCTCGCGCAGCGCCGCGTAGTAGGTCGGGTCGCGGAACATCTCGGTGACGGGAATCGTCAGGTATTGCAGCAGTTCGGAAAACGCGGCCGGCTCGTGCAGCACGCGCGATTGCAGCTGCGAGATCGTCTCGCAGCTCATTTCCTTCATCGCATGCAGCACACGGCGCTTCTGCGAAGCGCCGGTGTAGTCGCGGAAGTCGTAGCTGTACTTCAGGTAGATCGCCTCCATCAGCATTTTCAGCTCGATGTCGGTATCGCTGTGCTGGGCGCGGATTGGCTGCATCGTCGTCATCTCAGATACGGTCCAGGGCCGGCATCCATACCCGCAGCAGCGAGTACAGGCGCGACAGGTCGATCGGCTTGGCCAGGTAATCGTTGGCGCCCGCCGCAATGCACTGCTCCTGGTCATCCTTCATCGCCTTGGCGGTGATGGCGATGATCGGCAGCCGGTTCCAGCGGCCGTCGGCACGGATGCGGCGCGTGGCTTCCAGGCCGTCCATGCCCGGCATCATCACGTCCATCAGCACCAGGTCGATATCCTGCACCTGTTCCAGCTTGTCCAGGGCCTCGAAGCCATTGCGGCCGATCTCCACGATGGCGCCCTTCTGCTCCAGCGCCGAAGTGAGCGCGAAGATGTTGCGCACGTCGTCGTCCACCAGCAGGATGCGGCGGCCTTCGAACACGCGGTCGCGCGAACGCACCGTCTTGAGCATCGTCTGCCGTTCGGACGACAGTTCCGATTCCACCTTGTGCAGGAACAGCGTCACCTCGTCGAGCAGGCGCTCCGGCGAGCGGGCGCCCTTGATGATGATCGAGCGCGAATACTTGTGCAGATCCGCTTCCTCGGCGCGCGTGAGGTTGCGGCCCGTGTACACGATCACCGGCGGGAACGAGGCGATCTCCTCGTGCGACATGCGCTGCAGCAGTTCGTTGCCCTGCATGTCCGGCAGCTTCAGGTCGATGATCATGCAGTCGAAGACATTGGTGCGCAGCAGGGCCAGCGCTTCTCCGCCCGAGGCCACCGCCTCGATCTCGATATCCTCGTCCGAGATCAGCTGCACCACGCTGTCGCGCTGGCGCGCGTCGTCCTCCACCAGCAGGATGCGCTTGATCTTCTGCGTGAACTTCTGCTCCAGGCGGGCGAATACTTCCTGCAGGTCCTCGCGCGAGGCCGGCTTCAGCGCGAAGCCCACCGCGCCCATGTGCAGCGCCGCCTCGCCCGCGTCCGACGCCGATACCACGTGCACCGGGATGTGGCGGGTGCGCGGATTATCCTTCAGCAGCTGCAGCACGGAGAGGCCGGAGCGGTCGGGCAGGCGGATGTCCAGCAGGATCGCCGTCGGCTGGTACTTCTCGGCCATCTGCAAGCCTTCGTCCGCTGCGAACGCGACCAGGCAACGGTAATCCATTTCGTGTGCCAGGTCGTACAGGATATGCGCGAACGCCGGTTCGTCCTCGATCACGAGCACGGTGCGCTCGGGCGGCGCCGGCTTTTCACGGTCGTCATCGAACGGGCGCTGCACGGGCGCGGGCGCCGGCGCGGTGGCGAACGATACGGCGGCAGGCGTGGCCGGCACGGGTACCGGGGCTGGCGCCGGCGCCGGCGCCAGCGACGATTCCACGCGGTGTGGCGCCGCCGACCATTGCATCGGCAAGGTCAGCGTGAATGTGCTGCCCTGGCCCACCGTGCTGTGCAGCGTGATCGTGCCGCCCAGCAGCATGGCCAGGTCGCGCGAGATCGACAGGCCCAGGCCCGTGCCGCCGTACTTGCGGCTGGTGGTGCCATCGGCCTGCTGGAAGGCGCCGAAGATGGCCTCGTGCTGGTCGGCGCGGATGCCGATGCCGGTATCTGTCACCGCGAAGCACACCTGGCCGTTCGATCCCGGTTCCACGCGCAGCGTCACCGCTCCCTCATCGGTGAACTTCAGGGCGTTGGACAGCAGGTTCTTCAGGATCTGTTCCAGTCGCTGGCAATCCGTATACACGGTGTCCGGCAGGCCCGGCGCCAGCGCCAGCACGAAATCCAGCCCCTTCTGGCGGGCCAGCGGTTCGAACGTGCGGCGCAGGCCTTCCATCACCTGCTGCAGGCGCAGCTCTTCCGGGTTCAGCTCCAGCTTGCCGGCCTCCACCTTGGAGATGTCGAGGATGTCGTTGATCAGGTTCAGCAGGTCGTTGCCGGCCGAGTAGATCGTTTGCGCGAAGCGCACCTGTTCCTCGTTCAGGTTGCCCTGTGTATTGTCGGACAGCAGCTTGGCCAGGATCAGCGAGCTGTTCAGCGGCGTGCGCAGCTCGTGCGACATATTGGCCAGGAACTGCGATTTGTACTGGCTGGCGCGCTCCAGGTCGCGCGCCCGCTCTTCCAGCTGGGACTGGGCATCGTTCAGCGCCGTGTTTTTCTGGTCCAGCGCCAGGGCCTGCTCGGCCAGCTGCTCGTTGGTCTGTTCCAGCTCCGCCTTCTGGTTTTCCAGGCTGGCCTGCGATTCCTCCAGCACGCGCGACTGCTCTTCCAGCTCCTCGTTCGCCGTGCGCAGCTCTTCCTGCTGCACCTGCAGTTCCTCGTTCAGCTGCTGCGTTTCCACCAGCAGCTCCTGCATGCGCTGGCGCGCCAGCGTGGCTTCGATCGCGGTACCGATATTGTCCGCCACCAGGTTCAGGAATTCCGTTTCCTTCTCGCCCACGGGGTGCAGGAAGCCCAGCTCGATCACGCCGTTGACGCGGCCATCGCTGGCCACCGGCAGCACCAGCACCTGCGTGGGCGTGGCGCTGCCCAGCGCCGACGACAGTTTCAGGTAGTCGGGCGGCAGGTTTTCCAGGTGGATCAGGCGGCGCATCATCGCGGCCTGGCCCACCACGCCTTCGTCGGGTGCCAGCAGGCGACCCCGTTCTTCATCCTCGGCCGAGAAGCCGAAGGCGGCGGTGCGGCGCATCAGGCCGTCCGATTCGCGCACATACATCGCGCCCACCACGACATCGAGGTAGCGCGCCAGGAAATGCAGCAGTGTCGTCGACAGGGCCTGGGTCGAGAGCTGGCCGATGCCCTGCTCCGCCATCTGGCTCTGGCCCGAGCGCATCCACGATTGCCGCTGCACACGCTCGGCATGCTTGCCCTGCTCCGACAGGGCTTCGTTATAGGCCTCGGACAGGCGCATCAGCTCCTTGCGGCCGAACCAGGCCAGGAAACCGCTGAGCACGAGGCTGACGGTAAGGAAGCCCACCACCGTGATGTAGGTGACGCTCTTGGCATCGCGGTTGCGGTCCATGCGCAGCCGCTCCTCGGCGGAGATGAAGGCGATGAACAAGGACCGTAATTCGTCGAATTCGATCTTGCCGCGCTGCGCCCGCACCGTGGACAGGTAGTCGCCGCCGTTCTTGCGCAGATCGATCATTTCCTGCGCCGCCCGCTCCCATTGCGTCTGCTGGGCGCGAATATTGCGCAGCAGGTCGACCTGGGTGGGGTTGTCAGCCACCAGTTCGGTCAGCGTCCGCAATGCGGTGTCGAACTTGGGCCGGGCCAGCTTGTAGGGTGCCAGGAACGATTCCTCGCCGGTCAGCAGGTAGCCGCGCATGCCGGTTTCCATGTCCACAGCCAGCTTGCGCATTTCCTGGGCATTTCCGACCACCCGCTCGGAATGCTCGACCAGGGTCAGCGCATTCAGCAGGTAGGCAAATACGGCAATGAAGACGGCCGCGCTAACGATGCCCGCGGCCAGCGGCAGCGTGATGTTACGGAACAGAATGCGGCGGAAACTCTGGTCGTCGATGCGGGTGTGAGGCATATGCGCGAACTGGACGGGAAAAGGACAAGTTTATCCTAAGTGCAACGAATGCTGCCAGGTTGGGCAATTGTGCGTGCATCGCTATAATCGGCCAGACACCCACCGCCAGGACAAATCAAGATGCGCAAGCTGATACTGCCGACCCTGCTGCTGCCCGTCCTTCTGGCCGGCTGCTACAACGATTCCGCCACTTACTATGCGGACAGCACCCAGGAACACACATTGACCGTGCGGCGCCAGCAAGACTATTTCTGGAGCGAGCAAGGTCGCTTCGTGCTGATGGCCACCCGCCTGCCCGATTGCCAGCGGCGCATCGACCTGGCCGAACTGCCGCTGGAAGACACGACCATGGAACTGTTCAGCGAAGGCGACAACCAGTGGGCGCTGCGCGCCGGTAGCCAGGTGTGGCACGTGGAAACGCAAACGTGTTCACTCGTTTCCACGGAGGGGCCGGCCACGGGAACGAAGGTAGGCGATTTCAAGGCGGAAATCGATGAGATCACTTTCACCGAAACCGGCGAAAAATAGTTGTCGAAAATGGGGCGGTATGGCGACCCCATTCGCCAGAAAATTTCACCTTACCCAGCACCGAGATCAAGTATTTCTTGAGCAACGTTGCCGAAAAAATGGGGTACGTCCCCATTTTTTCGGCAACGTTTTTTGAACAGCCGGAGCTCGCGGTTTCAGTCCCGGGCCAGCGCCAGGAACTCGGTGCGCAGCGCCAGGTTCGGCTGCAGTTCGCCCAGCATGGCCGACGTGATCGTTTCCTCGCCTGGCGTGCGGATGCCGCGGCTTTCCATGCACATGTGCCGGCATTTCACGACAACGCCCACGGCCTTCGGTTCCAGCACTTCCATCAGCGTATTGGCGATCTGCACCGTCATGCGTTCCTGCACCTGCAGGCGCTTGGAGAAGCAGTCGACCAGGCGGGTCAGCTTCGACAGGCCGACGATCTTGCCATTCGGCACGTAACCGACAGTGGCCTTGCCGAAGAACGGCGCAAGGTGGTGTTCGCAGTGGCTGTACACAGGGATATTGCGCACGACGATCAGCTCGTTGTACTCCTCCGCGCCATCCTCGAACGCCTTCAGCAGCTCGACCGGATCCTGGTCATAGCCGGACGTCCAGTGCTTCCAGGCCTTGGCCACGCGGTGCGGGGTTTCCGCCAGGCCCGGGCGATCCGGGTCTTCCCCCAGCGAGGTCAGGAAACGGCGCCAGTCGTGATCGGAAAATGCGTCTTTAGACATGATGAATGCTGCTCAAATGAAAGGGTATCCGCCAGTATACATAAAATAGTGACCTTTCACCGGCCACCGCGCCCCGGACGATGCGCCGCCAGCAGCGCGCTGGCGATCGACACGGCGTGCGGCGACTCCGGCCAGTCGTCGTCCGGCCCGAACCAGCGCGCATCCTCGATCTCGGCCGGATCGACACGGATCTCGCCATCCAGGTACTCGGCGGTGAAGGCGATCATCAGCGAATTCGGGAAGGGCCACGACTGGCTCTTGAAGTACTGCAGGTTATGCACGCGCAGGCCCACTTCCTCGTACACCTCGCGGTGGATCGCTTCCTCGATCGATTCGCCCGCTTCCAGGAAACCGGCCAGCGCCGTATAGCGCCGCACCGGCGTGTTCGTATGCAGTGCCAGCAGCACCTGGTCGCCCTTGCGGATCAACACCATCATCGCCGGGCAGATCTGCGGATACGCGGTGAAGCCGCATGCCGCGCATTTGTAGGCGCGCTCGCCGGTGGCGCGTGCCATCGGCGTTGCGCACACGCCGCAATAACGGTGCGTGCGTGCCCATTCGGCGATCTGGCTGGCCCGTCCCGCCAGGCCGAGGAAGCCGTCGTCGGCAATGCCGAACAGCGCGCGCAGGTTGTGCCATGCATGGCTGTCGTCGGGCAGCGCATCGTCGTCGACCCACGCGGCACGGCAATAGCGGCCGTGCCAGGTGCCGACCGGGTGCAGCCGTTCCGGCGGGATGTCCAGCCCGGCGAGACCGGCGGGCAGCGCCCGTTCCGCGCCATCCAGGCCGGTACCGCGCAACAGGAGCTTGCCACGATGGAAGACAAACGTGAGCGGCGGCTGGGCCGGCTTCGCATCACTGCGTGGGGTGTCGATCAATGGAACAAAAGCGGATGGCGTCTGGAGCATGGCGGTATCGTTGTGCTTCGGGTGCCCCATCTTACCGAGTTCGGCGGGTACGCGTTGATTGGTTGTCACAGTTACTTAAAGGCTACAAAATCCACGCTGGCGCCACAGTTGACAGAGTATGATTACGCTTCACTTACCGCCGGCCAGAGACCACCACCGATGAGCGTACCCGCGATCCCCGATGCATTGTTCCGCCAGGCCGAACGCGGCGTACTGCCGCTCGGAGAGCTGTTCGAGGGAGCGCAAACGCTGATCGATGAAGGCGCCCCGCACGCGGCGATCCGGCTCTATGAAACCTGGCTGGAGCACACCCGTTCGCCGCTGGCCTATGCGGTGTGGTTCAACCTGGCGATCGCCTACGGCGGCACAGGCAACGACACCAGTGCCGAGCGGGGCTACATCAAAGCCATTTCCGAGAATCCCCGTTTCATCGAGGCGCGCCTGAACCTGGGCACGCTGTACGAACGCCTGGGGCGGCCGGACGATGCGCTGGCCACGTGGAACGCGGTGCTGGCGGAGGTTCCCGACCTTGCCGAGCAGCAGAAGCTGCACGTGCAGACCCTGAACAACCTCGGCCGCCTGCTGGAGATCCGCAAGCGCCTGCCGGAAGCCGAGGATATGCTGACGCGCAGCCTGGCGCTCAATCCGGACCAGCCGAACGTGCTCACGCACTGGGTACACCTGCGCCAGAAGCTGTGCCGCTGGCCCGTGTATCAGCCGTTCGCCGGTATCACGGTGGAAACGATGCGGCGCCATACCTCCGCGCTGGCCATGCTGGGCGCGTCGTCCGATCCGGCCGAGCAGCTGGCCGCATCGCGCAACTTCATCGCCGAGAAGGTGGCCGATGCCGGCCCGGCGCTGGCGCCGCCGGATGGCTACCCGCACAAGCGCATGCGCATCGGCTACCTGTCCTCCGACCTGTGCTCGCACGCCGTGTCGATCCTCACCGCCGAACTGTACGAGCTGCATGACCGCTCGCGCGTGGAAGTCTATGCATTCTCGTGGAGCCGCGAGGACAATTCGCCGCTGCGCGCCCGCGTGGTGGGCGCGATGGATCACTATATTCGCATCGACCGCATGACGGATGAGGAAGCGGCGCGCTGCATCCGCTCGCACGAGATCGACGTGCTGGTCGACCTGCACGGCCTCACGCTGGGTGCCCGCCCCGGGATCCTCGGCTGGCGGCCGGCGCCGGTGCAGCTCACGTGGCTGGGCTTCCCCGGGCCGACGGCCATTCCCGGCGTCGATTACGTGGTGGCGGATGCGTTCGTGCTGCCGCCCGAGCTGGAGCCGCACTTCACCGAGAAGCCGCTGCGCATGCCGCACACGTTCCAGATCAACGACCGCCAGCGCGCGATCGGCGCCACGCCGGAACGCGCGGCCAGCGGCCTGCCGGAAGGAACGGAGAGCGCGCAAGGCGCATTCGTGTTCTGCTCGTTCAACATCAATTTCAAGTTCACGCCGGACGTGTTCGACGCGTGGATGCGCATCCTGCGCCGGGTGCCCGATAGCGTCTTGTGGATCGTGGCCGATGCCGACGCCACGCGCAGCAACCTGGTGCGCGAGGCCGAGGCGCGTGGCGTCGCCGGCAACCGGCTGCTGTTCGCCGGTCGCGTGCCGCCGGCCGAATACCTGGCCCGCTTCCGCCTGGCCGACCTGTTCCTCGACACCAATCCGTTCAACGGCGGCACCACCGCCAGCGATGCGCTGTGGGCCGGGCTGCCCGTGCTGACATGGGCGGGCCAGACGTTCTGCTCGCGGATGGCCGGCAGCCTGCTGCATGCGGTGGGCCTGCCGGAGCTGGTCACGCATTCGCTGGCGGACTACGAGGAAACCGCCGTGGCGCTGGCCACCGACCTGGCACGCATGGCGGAACTGCGCGCCCGCCTGGCCGCGAACCGCGATGCCAGCCCGCTGTTCGACACACCGCGTTTCGTGCGCGACTATGAAGACCTGCTGGCCACGGTCGTGAAGCGTCCGGCCGGTCTGCCGCTGTCGGACGAAGCGGATCCGATCCGTACCCACGCGGTGCCGGAACCTTCGCCGGGGCAGCTCAGCGTGCAGCAGGACAGCATGCTGGCCCTGATGCGTCCGGGCATGCACAGCGTCGTCGAAGTGGGCGGCGCCACGCTGGCACAGGCCTGGCGCGCGCGCGAAACGAAATCGCACTTCACCGCCATCACGACGGATCCGGAAGCCGGCGGCTGGAGCACGAACGTGATCCGCGCCGACCCGGAAGCGATGGACGACGTGCAATGGCAGCAGGCCGCGCCGGGCCAGTGCTGGCTGTTCCCGGAAACGCTGGAGCGGCTGCGCGATCCCTGGGCGTTCCTGCAGCGGTTGCGCAGCCAGGCGCTGGGCCGGGTGGAAGTCATCGCCTGCGTGAACAATGCCCAGAACTGGCTGGTGCAGTCGCTGCTCGCCTCCGGCAATTTCCATTACCAGGCCGGCGGCGTGCCGGACCGCCGCAACCTGCACCTGTTCACGCGCGCCTCGGTGGCGGCCTTGCTGCAGGAATGCGGTTTTGCCTTGGTCGAGATGACGGCCGTGCATGCGCACCAACCCACGCCCGCAGTGCTCGCTGCGATCCGGCAGCTCGCCGAAGCCGCCGGTACCGATCCTGTGCTGGCCGAGCAGGATGCGCTGCCTTATCAATACCTGGTGCGCGCGGTCGCCGCCTGACGGGGATACGAACCGGACAGGGCTGGCAGGGCCTGCACGGCCCTCAGTGCGATCGCTGCCTTCCCTTCTTTGCCCCAGGGAGCAACGATCGTGAATCCGGCAATCCAGGCCTCTGCTGCACGACCGTATGATCCGGTGTCAGGACAAGCTGGCAGATGTGTTCAGCGAGACCCCGGACCCTGATTGAAAGCGGCGGCGATGGCGCTGATTACGCTGGATTCAGCAGCCGATATTGGCCGCTTCGATTGCAGCCACGCAACTGGCGGACAGCGCGCCAAACTGCACGGGCGACAATACGCTGATCTGGTTCGACGTCAATACGATTGGCTGGCTGGCCGCTTGCGCCAACTTGAAAGCGGGCACCTGTGCAGCGGTAATTACCTCGGTCCGGCTGTTGTTCGATGCCTGGCGGTGCAGCGCGTCGCGCGCGGCAAAGTCCACCGTGGCCAGCGCGGCATTTTGCTCGGCGGTCAGATCGGCTATTGATGCAGTCATACCGGGGACGATATTCATAGACTTCTCCTGGAAAATTTCGACATTCGCCATACCGAAGCCTGCAACAGGGCTTCAACCCAGCAAGATGACGACATTCTGTTATACGACAGCCGATCGCACGATGATGCGGTGAGGAAACTTAACCGCCAGTATAGCGAAATTTTTGCTGCAGAGAACTTTCAGACGGTTCTCTGTTGTGCCCAGGGAACGATGTTTCGATAACGTTAGCAGGCGATCAATCGGGCTTGGGTTCCCAATGTGCCAGAAACGGACGGGCGAGACCTGCGTGTGGTGCTCGGCGGTGACAATGCCGGCGTCCTGTGGCCAGTGCAGGTGCGAGGCGGGCAGTGTATCTGTCGCCATTCAGAAGGCTGAAAGATCATGTCGATAACGAAAAGCCCGCTGTTCTTTCGAACAGCGGGCTGCAATCGGCAAAAAGCGATCGATGCGATCAGAACGGAATATCGTCGTCCATGTCCGAGAAGTTCGGAGCCGGCTTCGGTGCCGGGCGCGGTGCCGGTGCGGCAGCCTGCGGGCGCGGCGCCGGGCGGCTTGGCGGAGCATCGTAGCCGCCCATGTCGTCGCCACCCATCGCATCGCCGCCACCCATGCCCTGGCGGCCACCCAGCATCTGCATTTCCTGCGCAATGATGTCGGTTGCGTATTTTTCAACGCCATCCTTGTCCGTGTACTTGCGGGTTTGCAGGCGGCCTTCGACGTAGACCGACGAACCCTTCTTCAGGTACTGGCCCACGATTTCCGCCAGGCGGCCGAAGAACGAGATGCGGTGCCACTCGGTGATTTCCTTTTGCTCGCCCGTGTTGCGGTCTTTCGACTTGAACGACGTGGCGACGGCAATGTTGGCGATGGCATCGCCGCTCGGCATGTAGCGGATCTCCGGATCGCGGCCCAGGTTGCCGACGATGATGACTTTGTTGACAGATGCCATGTAGTACTCCTGCGTAAATTTTTACCAAACGAACATTATAAGACAGCGCCTGTGTGGACGGCATACCACGCGACGGATGAATTTTTGATGCCAAGTCTGGGGGTTTCCGCGTGACGTGCGCAGCGGAATTTGAATACTGGTATTATATACAGTATTCGTCGACCACGGTTCGTTCTCGTCCTGATCCGTATCAAAATCGTCCGAAGGCCTTGAAATCGAATCGAACGCCAGCATAGTGGCTAGGTTTGGTCTCCGGACGCCGCACTTTATTGCATATTTTCATTGTCAATCATGAAGCGGGCGATCAATCCAGGTGGGCCGTCTCCTGTCGTTTCCTCGCATACTCAAGGCACATACATACATGGAAGAAATCCGCATTCGCGGCGCGCGCACCCATAACCTGAAGAACATCAACCTCGACCTGCCTCGCAACAAGCTGATCGTGATCACCGGGCTGTCCGGTTCCGGCAAGTCGTCGCTGGCGTTCGACACGCTGTATGCCGAAGGCCAGCGCCGCTACGTCGAGTCGCTGTCGGCGTATGCGCGCCAGTTCCTGCAGCTGATGGAAAAGCCGGACGTGGACATGATCGAGGGCCTGTCGCCGGCCATCTCGATCGAGCAGAAGGCCACGTCGCACAATCCGCGCTCCACGGTCGGCACGGTGACGGAAATCCACGATTACCTGCGCCTGCTGTATGCCCGCGTGGGCACGCCGTATTGCATCAACCACCCGGACCATGCGCTGTCGGCGCAATCGGTGTCGCAGATGGTCGATGCCGTGCTGGCCATGCCGGAAGGCACCAAGCTGATGATCATGGCGCCCGTGGTGGCGAACCGCAAGGGCGAGCACGTGGACCTGTTCGGGCAGATGCAGGCCCAGGGCTTCGTGCGCTTCCGCGTGCAGAGCGGCACGCACGAGGCGAAGATCTACGAAGTGGACGATTTGCCGAAGCTGAAGAAAACGGAAAAGCACACGATCGACGTCGTCATCGACCGCATCAAGGTGAATCCGGACATCAAGCAGCGCCTGGCCGAAAGCTTCGAAACGGCGCTGCGCCTGGCCGATGGCCGCGCGGTCGCCTACGACATGGATGCGGGCACCGAGCATGTGTATTCGAACAAGTTCGCCTGCACCAGCTGCGGCTATTCGCTGCAGGAACTGGAGCCGCGCCTGTTCTCCTTCAATAACCCGATGGGTGCCTGCCCCGAATGCGACGGCCTGGGCCACATCGAGTTCTTCGATCCGAAGCGCATCGTGGCATTCCCGAACCTGTCGCTGGCCTCGGGTGCCGTGAAGGGCTGGGACCGCCGGAACCAGTTCTATTTCTTGATGCTGCAAAGCCTGGCGAACCATTATGGTTTCGACCTCGATGCGCCGTTCGAGAAACTGAACGCCACTGCGCAGAACGCCGTGCTGCACGGCTCGGGCAAGACCGAGATCGCGTTCTCCTATGTCAACGAGCGTGGCCGCGCCGTGATCAAGGAGCACACGTTCGAAGGCGTGGTGAACAACCTGGCGCGCCGCTACCGCGAAACGGATTCGATGGCCGTCAAGGAAGAGCTGGCCAAGTTCATCAACGAGAAGAAGTGCCCCACGTGCGAAGGCGCGCGCCTGCGCGTGGAAGCACGGCACGTGAAGGTGGGCACCGGCAAGCAGGAAAAGGCGATCTACGAGATCGCCGAGAAGCCGTTGCGCGACACGCTGTCGTTCTTCGAGCAGCTGAAGCTGAAGGGTGCGAAGCGCGACATCGCCGACCGCATCGTCAAGGAAATCGTGTCGCGCCTCTCGTTCCTGAACAACGTGGGGCTCGATTACCTGTCGCTGGACCGTTCCGCCGATACGCTGTCGGGCGGCGAAGCCCAGCGCATCCGCCTGGCGTCGCAGATCGGTTCCGGGCTGACGGGCGTGATGTACGTGCTCGACGAGCCGTCGATCGGCCTGCACCAGCGCGACAACGACCGCCTGATCGACACGCTGAAGCACCTGCGCGACATCGGCAACAGCGTGCTGGTGGTGGAGCACGACGAGGATGCGATCCGCACCGCCGACTACATCGTCGACATGGGTAAAGGCGCAGGCGTGCATGGCGGCGACGTGATCGCGGCCGGTTCGCTGAAGGATATCCTGAAGAACAAGGAATCGCTGACGGCGCAGTACCTGAACGGTTCGAAGAAAATCGAAGTGCCGGCGAAACGCCACCCGGCCGACCCGAACCGCCAGCTGGTGATCACGGGCGCCAAGGGCAACAACCTGAAGAACCAGACCCTGATGGTGCCGGTGGGCTTGCTCACCTGCGTGACGGGTGTGTCCGGTTCGGGCAAATCGACGCTGGTCAACGACACGCTGTACCCTGCCCTGTCGCGCCACCTGTACGGTTCGCAGAGCGAGCCGGCGGAGCACGAATCGATCAGCGGCCTGGAACATTTCGACAAGGTCATCTCCGTCGACCAGGCGCCGATCGGCCGCACGCCGCGTTCGAATCCGGCCACCTACACGGGCGTGTTCACGCCGATCCGCGACCTGTTCTCCACGGTGCCGACGGCGAAGGAACGCGGCTACACCGCGGGCCGTTTCTCGTTCAACGTGAAGGGCGGCCGCTGCGAAGCGTGCCAGGGCGACGGCGTGCTGAAAGTGGAAATGCACTTCCTGCCGGACGTGTACGTGCCGTGCGACGTGTGCCACGGCAAGCGCTACAACCGCGAGACGCTCGAGGTCCACTACAAGGGCAAGAGCATCACCGAAGTGCTGGACATGACGGTGGAAGACGCGCACGAGTTCTTCAAGCCCGTGCCGACGATCGCCCGCAAGCTGCACACACTGCTCGACGTGGGCCTCGGCTACATCAAGCTGGGGCAGAGCGCCACCACGCTGTCCGGCGGCGAGGCGCAGCGCGTGAAGCTGTCGCTCGAACTGTCCAAGCGCGACACCGGCCGCACGCTGTACATCCTCGATGAACCGACGACGGGCCTGCACTTCCACGACATCGACCTGCTGCTGAAGGTGATCCACCGCCTGCGCGACCAGGGCAACACGCTCGTCATCATCGAGCACAACCTGGACGTGATCAAGACCGCCGACTGGATCGTCGACCTGGGCCCCGAAGGCGGCGCGGGTGGCGGGCGCATTATCGCCACCGGCACGCCGGAGGACGTGGCGAAGAATCCGGAGAGCGTGACCGGAAAATACCTGGTGCCGCTGCTGAAGAAGAAGTAATCCTCCGCAATGCCCCACGAGCCGGCTCCCAGCGAGCCGGCTTTTTTTCGCCCTCATATTGCCAGGCAAACAAACTGGGGACGTACCCCTGTTTAGAAGAAATACCGGCACTGAAGGCAGCGCCTGCCAGGCAGTCAGCTGTCAAGACGTGTTTCGCGACGCTGGTAGTTTCCTGGAAACAGGGGTACGTCCCCTGTTTTGCTCAGTAGAACGTGAAGTCCTCATTGCACTTCGGAACAGCACGTACCACGTCCGATACGACATGCCACACCAGCCCTGCAACGGGCAGCACCAGCAACCATAGAGCGGCCATGACAGCCTCCTCGATCATTATTTCGCACAGGTGTGCGAAATTAGGGTGAATAAAAGGCGGGCATGGCCCGGCCACCTCGCGGCTATTCCACTTCGTTGAAACTCCTGTACGTCGAGATCAGGCGGTTGAATGCCCGTGTCATCCGCTTCGGCGCCGTATCGTCGCGCAGGAAGCGCACGTCGTGCATCACGCCGATGATCAGGCTGTAGATCTCGAACACCAGCTGTTCGGGGTCGGTATCCGGCCGCAGGTGGCCCGCTTCCATGGCCTGCAGCACCGTCTTGCGCAGCGAAGCGCGCCAGCGCGCCACGCCCTGTTCCAGCCGGTCGCGCAGCGGGCCGGCCAGGTCGTCGAATTCAAAGGCGCCCGCCGTATAAAGGCATGCGCCGCGCGGTGCTTCGTCGCTGCCCTTCTTCAGCCACAGGTTCACCTGCATCACGAGCCGCGGCAAGCCTTTCGCCGCCGCCATCGACGGCATGAACACTTCTTCCGCGAAGCGGCGGTCGTATTCATCCAGCACCGCGCCCTGCAGCGCCTCGAGCGACCCGACACGCGAAAACACGCCACTCTTGCTGATGCCCGTGCGCTTGGCCAGTTCGCCCAGCGACAGCTTGCCGATGCCTTCGGCGGCGGCCATGTCCATTGCTGCGGAGATGATCGTGGCGTAGGTCGTTTCGCTTTTGGCAGTGGTATTCATGCATTAACTTTAGCACAGGTGTGCGAAACTGCAAGGGATTTAGGGCGGGTCGCGAACCTGTTCTTCTAGCGAACGCCACCGAAGACTGGATGGCTGGACAATTGCGCCATGCCACGTGGCACAAGGGAGGGATATGGGAGGCATTGCATTGTGGGTCCAGGCCGGATTCTGGGGTTTCGTGGCGGGTTCGGCCCTGCTGCTGGGTGCGGCCGTGGGCTACTGGATGCCTGTACCGCAGCGTGTGATCGCCGCCATCATGGCGTTCGGCAGCGGCGTGCTGATCTCGGCACTGTCGTTCGACCTGATGGATGAAGCGTTCCGCCAGGGCGGTTTCAATGCCACCGCGATCGGCTTCCTGGGCGGGGCGATCCTTTTCACAGTGGCAAACCGGATATTGTCGTCATTCGGCGCCAAGCACCGCAAGCGCTCCAGCGGGCGGCAGGTCGATGAAGGCAATGGCACCGCGCTTGCGGTCGGCGCGCTGATGGACGGGATACCGGAATCGATCGTCATCGGCCTGTCGCTGCTGAAAGGCGGGGCCGTCAGTACCGTGACCGTGGCGGCGATCTTCCTGTCGAATATTCCGGAGGGGCTTTCCAGCGCCGCCGGCATGAAGCGGGCGGGCCGTTCGGTGCGGTACATCTTCGGCATCTGGGGTGGCATCGCGCTGGCATCGGGCGCGGCGGCGCTGGTCGGGTATTCGGCATTCCAGCGCTTTTCGCCGGCCGTGATCGCAGCCACCACGGCCGTGGCGGCCGGCGCCATCCTGGCGATGCTGGTCGATACGATGATCCCCGAAGCGTTCGAGGAAGCGCATGACTATGCGGGCCTGATCACCGTTGCCGGTTTCCTGGCCGCGTTCGCACTGTCGAAGCTTGGCGGTGCCTGACGCTCCGGCCAGAGACGCGACCGGGCTGCAGGCCAAGGATGGAAACCGCCCTTCGGGCCAAGGGTGGGAGGCCGGCCTCAGGCCAAGGTGGAGACCGGCCTCAAGCCGTTAGCGCGGCGGCAGCGATTCCAGCAGCGCCGCGGTATCGGCAGCTCCCATCCTGCGCGCCGCTTCCAGGATCGACACGCCGGCGGCATCGGCGGCGAACGGGTCGGCGCCCCGCCCGATCAGCAGGCGTGCGATGTCGACGCGGTTGAACATCGCGGCAAACATCAAAGGCGTCTTGCCATCCCGCCCCGGTCCGTCGGGCTGCGCGCCGCCATCGAGCAGCAGCGTGGCGATCGCCAGGTCACCCTTGAACGCGGCGCCCATCAGCGGGCTCTGGCCGGCGTCGTTCTGCAATTCCGGGTCGGCACCGCGCTCGAGCAGCACCCTGGTCGTGTCGGGGTGACCGTTGTAACTGGCCAGCATCAGCAAACTGTCGCCCCGTTCGTTGCGCAGGTTGGCCGGCATGCCCTGCTCCAGCAGCGTGGCCAGCGCTTCCGTTTCGCCGCCGCGGGCCATCTGGAAGACCTTGCGGGCGAACGCGAGGGTGTCGTCGTCGAGCTGATTGGGATCGGGATGGTTCATGCAATGCTCCTGGTGGTTCGGCAGGCCACAGCATACCGTGTTGGCGGCAGTCGCGGCGGGCGTAAAAAAAGCGCGCACCTCACGGTGCGCGCTTGCCGTACATTCCCCGAAGCCGGATCAGCCCAGGCGTTGCTCCAGCTTGGCCTTATTGGCCAGCAACTCCTGCGGCAGGCGGTACGCCAGCTTGTCGAACAGTTCGGCGTGCAGCTTCAGCTCTTCACGCCAGGCATCCTTGTCGATCGACGTGATCGTCTCGAATTCTTCCGGCGAGAACGGGATGCCGTCCCAGTGCAGGTCGCCGTAGCGCGGCGTGGTGCCGAACAGCGTTTCGATGCCGCCGGCCGTGCCTTCGATGCGCTCCAGCATCCACTTCAGCACGCGCATGTTGTCGCCGAAGCCAGGCCATACGAAGTGGCCGTGCTCGTCGGTGCGGAACCAGTTGACGCAGAAGATCTTCGGCAGCGCCGCCGGGTTGGCCGCCTGCACTTTCTTGCCGAGGTCCAGCCAGTGCTGGAAGTACTCGCTCATGTTGTAGCCGATGAATGGCAGCATCGCGAACGGATCGCGGCGCACCACGCCCATCTGGCCGGCGGCGGCCGCGGTGGTTTCCGAACCCATCGTGGCAGCCATGTACACGCCTTCGACCCAGTCGCGCGCCTCGGTGGCCAGCGGCACCGTGGTGGAACGGCGGCCGCCGAAGATGAAGGCCGAGATCGGCACGCCGGCCGGGTCGTCCCAGGCCGGGTCGATCACCGGGTTCTGCACGGCGGACACGGTGAAGCGCGCGTTCGGGTGCGCAGCCTTGGTGCCGGAAGCCGGCGTCCAGTCTTTACCTTGCCAGTCGATCAGGTGCGCGGGCGCTTCCTTCGTCATGCCTTCCCACCACACGTCGCCGTCGTCGGTCAGCGCCACGTTCGTGAAGATGACGTTTTCCTTCAGCGAAGCCATGCAGTTGGAGTTGGTTTTCTCGTTCGTGCCCGGGGCCACGCCGAAGTAGCCCGCTTCCGGGTTGATCGCATACAGGCGGCCATCGGCACCCGGCTTGATCCAGGCGATGTCGTCGCCGATCGTGGTGATCTTCCAGCCCTTGAACGATGCGGGCGGGATCAGCATGGCGAAGTTGGTCTTGCCGCAGGCGGACGGGAACGCCGCCGCCACGTAGTGCTTTTTACCTTCCGGCGATTCCACGCCCAGGATCAGCATGTGCTCGGCCAGCCAGCCGGCGCCGCCCTGCTGCGCTTCCTGGTAACCCATGTTCGACGCGATGCGCAGCGCAAAGCACTTCTTGCCCAGCAGCGCGTTGCCGCCGTAGCCGGAACCGTAGGACCAGATTTCACGGGTTTCCGGGAAATGCACGATGTACTTGGTCTTGTTGCAAGGCCATGCCACATCCTTCTGGCCGGCGGCCAGCGGTGCGCCCACGGTGTGCACGCATGGCACGAAGTCGCCGTTCTCGCCCAGCACGTCGTACACGGCCTTGCCCATGCGCGTCATCATGCGCATGTTGACGGCCACGTACGGCGAGTCGGACAGTTCCACGCCGATGTGCGCGATCGGCGAACCCAGCGGGCCCATCGAGAACGGCACCACGTACAGCGTGCGGCCGACCATGGCGCCATCGAACAGGCCGTTCAGCGTGCCGCGCATTTCGGTCGGGTCGATCCAGTTGTTCGTGGGGCCGGCTTCTTCCTTGTTGGCCGAGCAGATGAACGTGCGGTCTTCCACGCGCGCCACGTCGGTGGGATCGGAGCACGCCAGGTAGGAGTTCGGGCGCTTTTCCGCGTTCAGCTTTTTCATCGTGCCCGCAGCCACCATCTCGGCGCACAGGCGGTCATACTCTTCCTGCGAGCCGTCGCACCAGTAGATACGGTCGGGCTTGGTCAACGCGGCCACTTCGGCCACCCAATTGATCAGCTTTTGATGTTTGATGTAAGCTGGCGCGTTCATCGCGGCGATGCCCTCCATCACGGGTTGGTTCATGGTACTACCTCCAATGCAATAAAGAATTCTGTCTCGTTCCGCGCTGTTCTCACGTGCGTTGCCCCGTGTGTCGTTCGGATGGCAGGATCGTCGTCAGCTTTTGGCTTGCGCGCGGAAGTGCATGAAAATGCATCGGCGGTACGGCGGTCTGTCGGTGCGCCCGATAGCGAGATCAAGGGCGCGCTCCCGGCGCTATTGTGAGCGCTACAACGGGAGTTGGAACGAGTAAGTGGAACGAATATTTGCCGGAGCACACTGCGGCGCTCAACGGCTTGATCGATTGTACACCCGCCCTAAAAGCTTTCCGACAAAAATGTAGGAAAAATGGTTGACTAAAGTAGTAAGCTATTCGAGATATTCACAATCCCGTTAACTAGCTACCAATTAAAAAGGAAATTCGTCTAACTCCCATGAAAATTGCCATACTCGACGATTACCAGGATGCGGTGCATGAACTGGACTGCTTTTCACTTATCGACAGTCATGACGTAAAAGTATTCAATCACTCCACGCGGGGCCTGGGCCAGCTCGCTGCCCGGCTGGCGCCATTCGATGCGGTGGTGCTGATCCGCGAACGCACGGCACTGAACCGGGCCGTGCTGGCCAAGTTGCCGAACCTGAAATTGATATCGCAAACAGGCAAGGCCAGCGGGCATATCGACGTGGCCGCCGCCACGGAGCTCGGCATCGCGATCGCGGAAGGAACGGGTTCGCCGGTGGCACCGGCCGAGCTGACGTGGGCACTGATCATGGCGGCCCAGCGCAAGATCGTTCCCTATGCCGCCAACCTGAAGGACGGCACCTGGCAGACGGCGTCGACCAGCCAGCCATTCACTACGCTCGGCACGGTACTGAAAGGCCGCACACTCGCGATCTGGGGGTACGGCAAGATCGGCAAGCTCGTGGCCGGCTATGGCAAGGCGTTCGGCATGGCGGTCATGGTCTGGGGCAGCGACGCGAGCCGCGCGGCAGCCGTGGCCGACGGCCATGCGGCGGCACCCTCGCGCGAAGCGTTCTTCGAGGAAGCGGACGTGCTGACCCTGCACCTGCGCCTGGCGGATGCCACGCGCGGCATCGTTGGCGCGGAAGACCTGGCGCGGATGAAGCCGACGGCGCTGTTCGTGAACACCAGCCGTGCCGAACTGGTGGCCGAGGGCGCATTGGAAGCGGCACTCAGGTCAGGCCGCCCCGGCGCCGCGGCGCTGGACGTGTTTGAAAACGAGCCGCTGCCGGCCGACTCGGTGCTGCTGCGCATGCCGCACGTGCTGGCCACGCCGCACCTGGGCTACGTGGAAAAGGACAGCTACGAGCTGTACTTCAGCCACGCCTTCCAGAACCTCGTCGATTTCTTCGATGGACAGTGCAGGACGATCCTCAACCCCGACTACCGGAATCACTTGCGCAACAAGGGCTGAGCCCTACAGCTGAGCCCCGGGGAAATCAGGCTTCCGGAATGCCGGTGAGGTTGATGCGCGGTGCCGGCATCGCATGCACCTTCGACCACAGCCCGGCCCAGCCGGGTGGCCAGCCGATGACGGGGCCGCTGTAAGGCGCCAGCCCGGCGCGCACGGGTACCACCGGCACCGGCGGCATGTCCGTCAATGGCGCGCCGGCGGGGCGCTGCATGTCCAGGCTGTACATATAGCCGGGCAGCAGCGCATCGCACACGCCGGCGAACCACGCCGTGTGGTCCTCATCCTTGCCCAGCGCCTGCGCCAGGCCTTGCGGATCGAATTTCGCCAGCGCATGGATCAGTTCCTCCGTGGTGGCGCCGGGCGAGTCGCCCCACCCCATCACGGGATTGACGTTGTAGTCGGCCCCCGAGCCATACCAGCCCTCGCGCCAGGAACGCTGCATCCAGTCGCGCTGGCCGGTGAACAGGTGCCAGCGCCAGTGCAGGCCGGAAGGCTTGGGCCATGCATACAGGTAGAGCTTCTGGTAGCCGGCCTGGTGCAGCGCGCGCACCATCGCCATCAGCCGCGCATGCGGCATGCGGTCGGGTGGCGCGCGGCGGAACAGGATCGCTTCGCCGTCGGCGTATTGCACTTCGTCGGTGGACAGGTTCAGGTCGAGCGTGCGCGACTCGCTGCCGAAACGGGCGGAGATCCACCCGGTCAGCAAATTGACAGCCGTGATCACGCCATAGCCGCGGTGGCGATGGAAGATGACGGTTCCCGGGGCGGGCGTTTTCACGGTCATGGCGAAATGGGCAAAGAACCTGGTGGGTCACCTGGCGACTGATCGTAGGTTAAAAGCGTGTATTTCCGCGCCGTTGCCAAGTGACCCACTAGTGTACTCAACGACGTGACAACATGCCAGACGAGTGTCAACAAAGTTTTTTGTTGACGGTGCGACGCGGGCGCGGGCTATCATTGAGCATTCCTGCAACTTTTTACGAAACACCATGACTTTGCGCATCATCGCCACGGGCGGCACCTTCGACAAGCATTACAACGAACTGAACGGCACACTGGGCTTCGCCGACAGCCACCTGCCGGCGGCCATCGCCCGCGCCCGCATCACCGCGCCCGTCGAGCTGGAACTGCTGCCTCTGCTCGATTCGCTCGACATGCAGGATGCCGACCGGGAGCGCGTGCTGGCCTCCTGCCAGGCTGCGCCGGAACGGGCCATCGTCATCGTGCACGGTACCGACACGATGAAGGAAACCGCCGCGGTGCTCGGCCCCGCCGCACTGGACAAGACAATCGTGTTCACCGGCGCGATGATTCCCTACGAGATCGACGGCTCCGACGCCCTGTTCAACCTGGGCTTCGCCTGCGGTGTCGCGCAGGCGCTGCCGGCAGGCGTGTATGTCGCGATGAACGGCCGCATCTTCGCGTGGGACAACGTGCAGAAAAACCGGGCGGCCGGCGTGTTCCAGCCAATGTAATTCGGGGTGTAATTCGGGGTGTAATTCGGGGATGTAATTCGGAATGTAACGCGGGGAATGTCGTGCCGGGAATGTAGTGCCGGGAATGTAGCGCGGGGAAGTTGGTACGGGAAGGCCGGCGCGAAAGCGCGGGCAGACGGCAGGGCCGGCTGGCGGCCCTGCCGTGCGGGTCAGGCGGTGGCTTCGCCGCCCAGTGCTTCGACGATGTCCCTCAGCAGCAGCGACAGTTCGCCCGTCATCAGCATGAAGTCGCCGTCGAAACGCTCGTCGTCGTTGCGGGTCACGGCATCGTTTTCCTTCAGCACGTCGAGCGGCTTCACGCTCTTGATCGCCAGCGATTCGGTCAGCACGAACGAAATCTTGCTTTCCCACGTCATGGCCAAGCGCGTGCACTGCTTGCCGGCGGCGATGTGGCGGCGCACTTCCTCGGGTTCCAGCGTGTGGCGCACATAGCGCACGGCCGCCTTGCTCTCACCGGTCGCGCGCAGTTCCGTATCCATGTCGACGGTAAAGCCGGCCGGCGCTTCGTCTTCCTGCAGCCAGGCTGTCATGACCCCGACCGGCGAGCGCTGCACGCGCAGGCTTTCCAGCGGCATGCGGTCGACTGCCTTCAGCAGCAGCTTGATCACGTCGTCCGCCTTGGCCGGGCTGGCCGCGTCGACAACCAGCCAGCCATTGACAGGGTCGATCCACGTCCACACATTGCTGCGGATCGTGAACGCGCGCGGCAGCAGTTCGTCGTGCACGCGCTCCTTCAATTCCTTCATCGCCTTCTTGCCGGGAGCGAAACCTTGCTGTTCTTCCATCTCGGCGGCGCGGGCCTTTGCGACCTGGTTGACCACGGTCGACGGCAGCAGTTTCTTCTCGGTGCCGAGCAGCAGCAGCATCTGCCCGTTCACCACGTGCACGAGCGATTCGTTACCGCGCGGCGAGTCCCAGCCCTGGCGCAGCATCTCGTTGCTGCTGGCCGGCGTGAACGCCGCGGGGCGCAGTGCCTCATCGAGTTTTTCGGGAGCGAACGCCCACGGAGCGGGCAGTCGGTAGATCTGTAGATTCTTGAACCACATGCTCAAATGACCTTGTTTTACGCGTTGCAAAGCTCAGCATTTTACACCCGGTCGGGCAGGCGAACCATCGCGATTTTCTGCGGAATCGTGATGCACCGGAGGCTCTCATGCACACAGATGCTGGTTGGACGTCCATCGCGTTGACGCTGAAGCTTGAGTACGGGCAAGTGTGATTAGTTTCCATCGACTAATGTCGAGTGAGCACACATTTTCTTACTTCGATGGAGGCATGGGATGGCACGTGAACAGAACGCATCCAGGGGCCTTGCGTCGGCACAGTCCAGGATACAGGCATGATCCGCATCCGGATCGTCATCCTGTCGGCAGCGTGGGCATTTGCCTTTTCTGCTGCAGCGGCCACCGGGCTGGAGGTGCGTCCATGGCCGGAGCCCACCAATTGCCAGGGATGCATGACGATTCAGTTCGAGGAGCTGGAGATGCGTTTGCCGGTTGCAATGATGGGTCGGCTGTTTTCCTTCGCCGATGCATCGGGCCTGCACTTCCTGCCGCCAGGCGGCCCGCGCCGGGCACTGCTGCTGTTTGCCACCAGCCGGGAAAAGGTTATCGGGAAATATTCCACGATCGACCGGGTTACCGGTGCACGACAGTTCTTTGACAAGCTGGGCAGTGATGAACGTTACGCCGCAGCCTGGAAAGCGGAGGGCGTTGAGCGCGCCGCCAGGTATTCGAAAGCTTTCAACGGCAAATTGCATGTGTACTGGATCGAAGCGGCGCCGGGCGATACGCAATACGTGCAGATCGTCATCGACGGTGGAGACAAGATCTACACGCTGGCTGGTAATGTCACGCCGCAATGGTACGAAGCGGTGCTATCCAACCTTCGCATTGCCCCCATACCGTAGTCCTCACCCCGGAAACAATTCTCCCTGCTCCCCTGCCCTGTACCGCTCGGCCTCGTCGAGCGGTACCAGCGCGCTGACCCGCACGCCCAGCAGGCGCAGGCGCTGCTCCAGCGGCACGCGCCGCAGGCATTCGCCGGCGGCGCGCCGGATCATGGCGGCATCGGCCGTGGGCGACGGCAGCGTGACATCGCGCGTCACGGTGCGGAAATCGGCATAGCGCAGCTTGATGCCCACGGTGCGGCCGGCGTAGCGCTTGCGGTGCAGGTCTTCGGACAGCCGCGTGCACAGCCGCGTGAAGATTTCGGACAGCGTGTCGCGGTCATGTTTCGCATGCAGGTCGCGCTCGAACGTGGTTTCGCGGCTCACGCCCTTCGGATCGGACCGCGTGACGACTTCGCGCTCGTCATGCCCGTGCGCCACGCGGTGCAGCCACTCGGCGGAATTGAGGCCGAAGTGTTCCTGCAACAGCTTCGGGTCGGCTTGCGCCAGCTGGCCCACCGTTTCGATGCCGAGCGATGTCAGCTTGGCATAGGCTTTCGGGCCGATGCCGTTGATCTTCTTTGCCGACAGCGGCCAGATACGCGCCGGCACGTCGTCCAGCGACACGATGGTGAGGCCATCGGGCTTGTCCAGGTCCGAGCTGATCTTCGCCAGCAGCTTGTTGGGCGCGATGCCGATCGAGCACGTCAGTCCGGTGGCCTCCTTCACGGCCGCCTTCAGCCGCATGCCCAGGGCCCGCGTTTCTTCCGGGTGATCGGTGAGGTCGAGGTAGATCTCGTCGATGCCGCGGTCTTCGATATCGGGCACGATCTCCGCCACGGCGGCCTTGAACAGCCGCGAATAACGTTTGTAGGACTCGAAATCGGTCGGCAGCAGGATCGCCTCGGGCGCCAGCGCCGCCGCCTTCATCGTGCCCATCGCGGAAAACACGCCGAGCGCCCGCGCTTCGTAGGTAGACGTGGTGACGACGCCGCGGCCCGCGTAGTCGCGCAGCTTCGCGAAGCGGCGCGTGCCGTCCGGCTGCAGCACCGGCTGGTGCCGCGAGCCGCCGCCCACCACCACGGGCAGGCCGCGCAGTTCCGGGTAGCGCAGCAATTCCACCGATGCGAAAAACGCATCCATGTCGAGGTGGGCAATGCGGCGCGGCGGTAGCATGACTGATCGGCGGACTTGTACAGATAGCGCGCAAGGCGCGGACACTGTGATTATATCCAGTGTGCACCACGCTCCGCCAGCGCCTGGCGCGTTGCATTAATTGGTTTATTTTTCAATCACTTAGTGCTTTTTTATCCATCGTATTTACGCAACAGTAGCAATGCACAAGTATCGTGCGCGGGAGGAAGGCGCGTACCATCGGGTCTTTCAACCACGCACGCGAACATGGCTGCCAGACTCCGTCTTTATTGCTGGGTTCCCCTTCTGGCCTGCGCCCTGCCCGCCGCGGCGCAAACGTCGGTCACGATCATGGGCGGTGTCGATGCCTTCGTGGGTTCGATGAAAAACAGCGGCGACGCCGCCCGCACCACGGTGCTTGGCAGCGGCGGCATGACCACGTCGTGGTTCGGCTTCCGCGGCAAGGAAGAACTGGGCGACGGCCTGTACGCGGAGTTTTACCTGACCGGCTTTTTCCAGACCGATACCGGCACGTCCGGCCGCTTCGGCGGCGACAACCTGTTCTCGCGCGATGCCAACGTGGCCCTCGTGGGCCGCCTCGGCCGGCTGCAGGTGGGGCGCGCCTCGGCACCCAGCTTCCTGCCGAACATCCTGTTCAACCCGTTCGGCGATTCGTTCACCTTCTCGCCGCTGGTGCTGCACTCCTACGTGCCCACCGGGCCGTTCGGCACCCGCACCTGGGCCTCCACCAACGCCGGCGACAGCGGCTGGAGCAACCAGGTCGTGTACACCACGCCGTCGTTCGGCGGCGCGCGTGCGAGCCTGCATTACCAGGCCGGCGAGCAGGCCGGCAACGCGGACTGCAACAACCTGGCCGTCAGCACGATGGTCAACAGGGGCCCGCTGGCATTGACCGCGTTCGTGCATCGCGTGCGCGTCAGCAACCCGAATGCGGGCAACGCCATCATCGACCCCACGCGCAGCCCGGTGAACTACGCATTGCTGGACGGGCAGCGCGCCGTGTTCGTCGGCGCCACCTACGATTTCACGCGCATCAAGCTGTACGGCACCTGGCAGCGCACCGTCAACGACGCGGCCGGGGCCGAGGGGCTGCGCGACCGCACCGTCAGCCTGGGCTTCGCAGTGCCCGCCGGCCCCGGCGCGGTGCTGTTCGACGTGGCCGATACCCTCCGCGAAGGCACGTTGTTCGGCAACGAGCGTTCGCGCCGCACGGCATCGCTCGGCTATGACTACCGGCTGTCGAAACGCACCGACCTGTACTCGGTCGCCATGCGCGACCGCATCACCATGCTGCCTTCCGCCATGAGCTATGGCATTGGCGTGCGCCACTCACTCTGACCGAAGGGAACTCGATCGTGAACCTCTCCAACATGCGCATCGGCGCCCGTCTCGCCCTCGGCTTCGCGGTGGCCATCGTCATCATGTTCATCATGTCGCTCGTCGGCATCAGCCGTATCCAGGAAGTGGCCGCGCGAACCGACCAGCTCGTGAATGACCGCTATGTCAAGGTCACGCTGCTCAACGACATGCGCAGCCAGGTCAATCGGGGCGCGCAGGCGGTGCGCAATGCGATGCTGACGCCGGACGCGGCGCAGACGCAGGAATTCCTGCGCCAGATGGCCGAGGCGGACGAAGCCGGCGGCGTCTCGGCCGGGAAAATGGCGAAGTCCGACCTGACACCGGATGTGCGCGCCGTGTTCGATCAGCAGAACACCGCGTATTACGCGTACAAGGAACTGCTCGACAAGGCGATCGCGCAATACCGCGGCGGCGACCGCGAAGGTGCGGTGCAAGCCATGTTCGCCCGTGTAATCCCGGCGCAGACGGTGTATTTCCGCCACCTCGACGAACTGCTGAAAAAGCAGCGCGACCTGATGACGCACGATGCCGAAGCGGCGACGGCGGCGGCGAAATCGGCCACCACGCTGATGATCGTGCTGCTGGTGGTGGCCACGATCGTGTCGGCCGTGATCGGCTGGCTGATCACGCGCTCCGTTACCGGCCCCGTCAGCGAAGCCGTGCAGATCGCCGAAACGGTGGCGGCGGGCGACCTGACGGCGCAGATCGTCACCACGCGCAAGGACGAGATGGGCCGCCTGCTGGGCGCCCTGCGCGACATGACGGCGGCGCTGACCGGCACCGTGCGCACGGTGCGCGACAGCACCGACACGATCAATACCGCGGCGGCCGAGATCGCTTCCGGCAACATGGACCTGTCCAACCGCACCGAGCAGCAAGCGGCCAGCCTCGAGGAAACCGCATCGTCGATGGAGGAACTCACGTCCACCGTGCAGGCCAACGCGGAAAACGCGCGCCAGGCGAACCAGCTGGTGGTCTCGGCCGCCAACCACGCGAACGAAGGCGGCCAGGTGGTGAGCCAGGTCGTGGAAACGATGGGCTCGATCAAGGAAAGCTCGTCGAAGATCGTCGACATCATCGGCGTCATCGACGGCATCGCGTTCCAGACCAATATCCTGGCGCTGAACGCCGCGGTGGAAGCGGCGCGCGCCGGCGAACAGGGCCGCGGTTTCGCGGTGGTGGCATCGGAGGTGCGCAACCTGGCGCAGCGCTCGGCCAGCGCCGCGCGCGAGATCAAGGAACTGATCAACGATTCGGTCGACAAGGTCGACGCGGGCAGCCGCCTGGTGGACCAGGCCGGCACCACGATGGACCGTATCGTGACGTCGGTACAGCAGGTGGCGGACATCATGAACGACATCGCGTCCGCCAGCCAGGAGCAGAGTTCCGGCATCGCCCAGGTGAACACCACGATCACCACGATGGATACCGCCACGCAGCAGAATGCCGCGCTGGTCGAAGAAGCGGCCGCTGCCGCCGCCAGCATGCGCGAGCAGGCGCAGCGCCTGGTGGCCGCGATCTCCACATTCCGCATCGACGACCGCGCCGTCGCGCCGGCCTTCCCCGCGCCCGCCGTTTCGTCCCCGGTGCGGCCGACGGTCCCGCCGGCATCCGCCGTGGCACACCCGCCTTATCCCAAGCTGGGCAGCAAGCCACCGGTGCAGGCGCGGGCGGGCGCCGGCAAGGGCACGCCCAAGGCGACGCCTGCCAAGAAGGCCCCCGAAGGCGACGACTGGGAAGAGTTTTAATCGGGGCGCCGCGCCGGGCATTGCCCGGCCGGCGAGCGGTGCATCGAACCGGCCGTTGAACCATTGGCGGTTGCCGCAGGAGGCCGGCGTGGCCGCCACGCAGGCGCGCGGCGCTTGTGTACTTATGCGCTTATGCGCTTCTGTGCTTATGTGCTTATGTGCCCGGCAATCGCCGGCGCGCCAGCACGAGCAGGCCGCCCAGCACCAGGCTGGCCGCGAGCAGCGAGATGCCGATGGCGGTGCTGCCGGTGGCATCGCGGATCGCGCCCACGAGGTAGGGGCTCGCGAAGCCGGCCAGGTTGCCGACCGAGTTGATCAGCGCAATGCCCGCCGCCGCCGCGGTGCCGCCCAGCAGCGCCGTCGGCAGGCTCCAGAAAATGGGGAACGTGGTCAGGATGCCGGCCGTGGCGAGGGACAGCGCGGCCAGCGCCAGCACGGTATCGTCCGCCCATGCGGTGGCCGCCAGCAGCCCGGCGGCGCCGGCGAAACCGGCAATGGCGGCATGCCAGCGCCGCTCGCCGGTGCGGTCCGAATGGCGCGCCGCCAGCACCATGACGACGGCCGCCACGCCATACGGGATCGCCGTCAGCAGGCCGATGTGGAACACGTCCTGCACGCCGCTGTTCTTCAGCAGTTGCGGCAGCCAGAAGCTCACGCCATACAGTCCCATCACGAACAGGAAGTACACCAGCGCGAGCAGCCATACGGTGCCGCTGGCGAACACCTGCCGCAGCGGCAGGTGCTGCTTCGCCGCCGCTTCCACGGCGAGCTCGCGTTCCAGCACGGCCTTGTCGGCGTCGCCCAGCCAGCGCGCGGCGCGGATGCCGTCGTCCAGGTAGAACAGCGTCCAGATGCCCAGCGCGACCGACGGAATGCCTTCCAGCAGGAACAGCCACTGCCAGCCATGCAGCCCCGCCTGGCCGGCGAACGCCGCCATGATCGCGCCGGACAGCGGCCCGCCCACCACGCCGGCCACGGCCACGCCGCTCATGAACAGCGCCACGATGCGGGCGCGACGATGCGCCGGATACCAGTAGGTGAGGTACAGCACCACGCCCGGAAAGAACCCTGCCTCGGCCACCCCGAGCAGGAAGCGCAGCACGTAGAAGCTGACAGGGCCGGTGGCGAACATCGTGGCCGCCGACACCAGCCCCCAGCTGATCATGATGCGGGCGATCCAGCGCCGCGCGCCCACCCGTTCCATCAGCAGGTTCGATGGCACTTCGAACAGGAAATAACCGAGGAAGAAGATGCCGGCACCGATGCCATAGACCGTGTCGGACAGTGCGAGGTCGGCCTGCATCTGCAGCTTGGCGAAGCCGACGTTGACGCGGTCCAGGTAGGCGGCCACGTAGCACAGGAACAGGAACGGCAGCAGGCGGCGGCTGACGCGCCCGTACAGTGCATCGAGCGCAGTGGCGCTGGCGGTCATCGGTTCTCCCCGGCTGGAAAAACCGCAGCGTAGCATCGCCGGTGCCCCACGAGATGAGGCTGGCTGGAAATATTTTCGCGAAAGTCCTTGCGAAATCTCAAAACTGCGCAGTAGAATACGGCCTCTTCTGAACGTTGTGACAAACGTTCGAAGCATCGAAGGTGATGATGAGGGCGCTTAGCTCAGTTGGTAGAGCGGATCCCTTACAAGGATTAGGTCGGGAGTTCGAGCCTCTCAGCGCCCACCACACATCGATGTTGAAGACCTGGAGCGGTAGTTCAGTTGGTTAGAATACCGGCCTGTCACGCCGGGGGTCGCGGGTTCGAGCCCCGTCCGCTCCGCCAGGATTTCGAAGAGAGCCCGAACAGCGGGCTTTTTTCTTGCAGTTTCTTCAGTTGCCGTTCTACGGGAATTGATTGGAGCGGTAGTTCAGTTGGTTAGAATACCGGCCTGTCACGCCGGGGGTCGCGGGTTCGAGCCCCGTCCGCTCCGCCAGCATCAGTAAAAAAGCCCGGCTTGCCCGGGCTTTTTTGCGTCTGATGCTGGCGCAGCGGAGTGCTTCCCCTGCGGGAAGCACGGCGGGGATCGAAGGAAATCGCCTACCAGCGATTTCGCGGCCGGCAGGATGTCGGCGAGCCGCAGCCCTGCATGGCTGCGTCGTTCGGCAGGCGCGAAGCAGTGCTTCGCGAAACCCCTGCCTTACCCCCGTCCGCTCCGCCAGCTGCCAGTGAAAACCAGCCCGGCTCGCCGGGCTTTCACTGCCAGCTCATTATTCCGCCGTGCCTTGCAAAGGCACGGCATGCGCGAAGCGCTGCTTCGCTTGAAATTTCTCCGGCTGCCTCCGCCCGCTTCGCCCCTCCGCTTCGCCCCTCCGCTCTACCCCTCCCGCTCCGCTCCGCACCTCCGTCTCGCTGCAATCCCCCGCTACCCGCAACCCTCCCCCATCTGCACAGGCAGCATCCCAGAAAATCCCCTTCGCCACGTTTTTCCGCTTTCTCACCACTGTGTGCGTCCTGCAACACCACCGCCCTTACAAAACCGGCGACAATGACAATGCAACCACCCCTTTCCTGGAGCCCTACGTGATTTTCGGTTTTCTGAAGCCGCCCGCCCTATCGCCACGCCTGGCCAGGCTGCGCGAAACCGTCCTCCTCAACTCGCTGACGCCGCTGGAACTGAAGATCGTGGACGGCCTGATGCATGAACGGCGCTACCTGGCGGGCGAGATCATCTTCGACGAGGGCGAGGAAGGCCAGGCGCTGTACCTGATCACGTCAGGCCACGTGCAAATCAACCGCAACATCAACGGCATGCCCGAGATCATTACCGAGCTGTCGCCCGGCGCATTCTTCGGCGACCTGGCGCTGCTGGACAACTCGCCCCGCACCGCACAGGCCCGTGCCTGGGACGACTGCGAACTGGCGGTCTTCTTCCGCGCCGATTTCATGAGCCTGATGGAAACGGATGCCGTCATCGGCTACAAGATCTCGCTGGCGCTGGCGCGCCATATCGGCGCCCGGCTGCGCGAGCGGATGTCGATCGATTCGCCGCACGTCGAGGTCCTGTGATGGCCGACCGGCAGCAGTCCGGGCCCATCGTCTGGTGCGGCATCATCGCCGCGACCTGCGTGCTGCTGTACCTGCTGCAGCGCGTGTTGTGGCTGTCGATTCCCTTCCTTCTGGCGATCATCCTGTATTACGTGCTGCTGTCGCCGTTCCAGCGCCTGCTGCGCATGGGCTTCACGCGCAATACGGCGGCCATGCTGGTCGGCGCCGCGTTCGTGCTGAGCATGCTGCTTGCCGTCCTCGTGGCCTTCGTGTGGATTCCCACGCCGGCGACCGACTGGCAGGACATGCCGGCCCGCTATCTCGACGCGGGCGTGCGCTTCGTGCGCAACATGCTGGGTGCGCTGGAACGGCAGTTCCCGTTCCTGCGGCCGGCCCGCCTGGGCGATTCGGTGAACCTGAACCTGGCCGAGTACTCGCGCGAATTCGTCCAGCGCCACCTGGGCGGCGTGCTGGTCACGGCCGCCGCCTGGGTACCGTCGCTGCTGCTGGCGCCGTTCCTGGCCTTCTTCTTCCTGCGCGACGGCCGCCGCTTCAAGCGCTTCCTGGCCCGTGCCGTGCCGAACGCCTTCTTCGAGAAGACGCTGTTCCTGCTGCATGAAGTCGACCAGACCGCGCGCCGCTACTTCCACGGCATGCTCAAGCTCACCGCCATCGACACCGTCGTACTGGCATTCGGCCTGTGGGCGATCGGCCTGCCATCGCCGCTGCTGCTCGGCTTCATCGCCGCCATGCTGGCGTGGGTGCCTTACGTGGGTTCGATCGCCGGCTGCCTGCTGGTGGTGCTGGTGGCATCGGCCGATGCGCCGGACAACAACGCCGCGGCCTACAGCGCCATGTTCGTGTTCATCATCGCCCGCCTGCTGGACGACTTCATCTTCATGCCGATGACGCTGGGCCGCAGCTTGCGCATGCACCCGCTGGTCACGGTGGTGATGCTGTTCGTGGGCGGTGCGCTGGCCGGCGTGACCGGCCTGATGCTGGTGCTGCCGCTGCTGGGCGTGGTGATGGTGGTCGGCGAAACCATCGGCGTGCTGATCACCGACGCCCGGCTGCAAGCCCGGCACCGCTACTCCCGCTCCCTGCGGGTCAAGCAAGCCAGCATCGATCTCAAATAGTTGCGTTAAAACCGGTGACGTTAAAACCGGTGACAGACACTAATGCCGTTCAGTTAACGGAATTCGATGCAGTCCGCGACGCTGCCGTACTAGTGTCGGACACCGGCTTCTTGGTGTCGGACCGCTGCGGCGGACCGACTGGTTTTCCGCTGAGGAAATTGGCAACATCCTGCGAAGACCGGTGTCCGACACATTTTCCGGATGGAGCTCCCGGAAAAAATGTCCGACACCAGGCATGCTAATGCCTACTTATATAGCCCACGTCGCCTTAACTGAACGGCATTAGTGACAGACACCGGTTCTTTGGAAATGTTTCAAGAAAACCGGTGGTGAAGCAGGGATTTCTTGGAGCGTGCTCCAAGCCTGCGCAACAGAGATGGCCTGCAAGCCTTCTCTCCTTCCAGACACCGGTTTTCTGGCAACAAAAAAGGGAGCCGAAGCTCCCTTTTTTGTTGGCTGATGCGATGCCTTACGCGACAGCAGCGATGGCGGCCTGCTCGGCTTCCACTTCATCGTCACCCGAGCGGATCAGGTGGTCGAAGGCGGACAGCGCGGCCGTTGCGCCGGCGCCCACGGCGATCACGATCTGCTTGTACGGCACGGTGGTCACGTCGCCGGCGGCGAACACGCCCGGCACCGACGTCTGGCCCTTGGCATCGATCTCGATCTCGCCATGCTTCGACAGCGCCACGGTGCCCTTCAGCCACTCCGTGTTCGGCACCAGGCCGATCTGCACGAACACGCCTTCCAGGTCCACGCGGTGCAGCTCGTTCGTGTTGCGGTCCTTGTACGACAGGCCGTTCACTTTCTTGCCGTCGCCATGGATCTCGGTCGTCTGCGCCGACAGGATGATCTTCACGTTCGGCAGCGAGCGCAGCTTGCGCTGCAGGACCGCGTCCGCACGCAGTTCATTGCCGAATTCGATCAGCGTGACGTGCTGCACGATGCCGGCCAGGTCGATCGCCGCTTCCACGCCGGAGTTGCCGCCACCGATCACCGACACACGCTTGCCCTTGAACAGCGGGCCATCGCAGTGCGGGCAGTACGCCACGCCGTGGTTCCGGTATTCCTTCTCGCCCGGCACGTTGATCTCGCGCCAGCGGGCACCCGTCGACAGGATCACGGTCTTGGCTTTCAGCACCGCACCGGTCGCGGTATGCACTTCGGTCAGTTTGCCCGGCACCAGTTTCACGGCGCGCTGGGTGTTCATGATGTCGACTTCGTATTCCTTGACGTGCTGCTCCAGCGCCACGGCGAATTTCGGGCCGTCGGTTTCCTTGATCGAGATGAAGTTCTCGATCGACAGCGTATCGAGCACCTGGCCGCCGAAACGCTCGGCCAGCACGCCGGTCTGGATACCCTTGCGGGCCGCATAGATCGCCGAGGCCGCGCCGGCAGGGCCACCGCCGACGACGAGCACGTCGAACACGTCTTTCTTGTTCAGTTCAGCCGCCTGGCGGGCACCGGCATTGGTGTCCAGCTTGGCGAGGATTTCTTCCACGTTCGTGCGGCCCTGGCCGAAGTGCTGGCCGTTCAGGAACATCATCGGTACCGCCATGATCTGGCGCTCTTCGACTTCTTTCTGGAACACGCCGCCATCGATCGTGGTGACCTTGATGCGCGGGTTGATGACCGACATCGCGTTCAGCGCCTGCACCACTTCCGGGCAGTTATGGCACGACAGCGAGATGAAGGTCTCGAATTCGAAATCGCCTTCCAGGTTGCGGATCTGTTCGATCACGGCTTCGTCGAGCTTGATCGTGTGGCCGCCCACCTGCAGCAGGGCCAGCACCAGCGAGGTGAATTCATGGCCCATCGGGATGCCGGCGAAACGCACGCCAATGTCGGTGCCGGCACGGTTGATCGAGAACGACGGCTTGCGCACGTTGGCGGCGTTGTCCTCGACCAGGGTAATCTTGTCGCTCAAGCCATCGATATCGGCGAGCAGTTCCTTCATTTCCCGCGCTTTCGCGGAGTCATCCAGCGATGCGACGATCTCAATCGGCTGCACCACTTTTTCCAGATAGGCTTTCAGTTGGGTTTTGAGATTTGCATCCAGCATGACATTTTCCTTTCGATTTGCTGCCGACACACGCCGGCAGCATTTACCACTTTATTCAACCAGCTTTTCAGGACCTCGCAAAACCGTAGCGAGCGGCGGCAGTTTCGGTTGAGGAACGGAGCTGTACTTAATGTACAGCCGGTCCGCCGCTGCGGAGTACCGGAGACCGAAAATGCAACGCGCAGTAGGTTTGGCGAGGTTCCAGCCAGTTAGATCTTGCCGACCAGGTCCAGGGACGGGGTCAGGGTTGCGGCGCCTTCGGACCACTTGGCCGGGCACACTTCGCCCGGGTGGGAAGCAACGTACTGGGCAGCCTTCACTTTGCGCAGCAGTTCCGATGCGTCGCGGCCGATGCCGTTGTCATGGACTTCCAGCACCTTGATGAAGCCTTCCGGATTGATCACGAAGGTGCCGCGCAGTGCCAGGCCTTCTTCTTCGATCATGACCTGGAAGTTACGGGACAGCAGGCCGGTCGGGTCGCCGATCAGCGGGTAGTTCACTTTCTTGATGGCGTCCGACGTGTCGTGCCATGCCTTGTGCGCGAAGTGGGTGTCGGTGGAGATACCGTACACTTCCACGCCCAGCTTCGAGAATTCTGCGTAGTTGTCGGCCAGGTCTTCCAGTTCGGTCGGGCAGACGAAGGTGAAGTCGGCCGGGTAGAACACGAATACCGACCACTTGCCCTTCAGGGATTCTTCGGTCAGATCAACGAACTTGCCATTGTGGTAAGCAGTTGCCTTGAACGGTTTGACTTGGGTGTTGATCAGAGACATTTGCGTTTTCCTCGTGAGGGTTGTGAATCAATGAGATGCTAGTTTAGCGAGATCTCGTCAATATGAAAAATTGATTGTGCCAATACTTTCGATTGAGTATAGCTATCGGTACGGCTTGACGAGACCCGGTATTATCGTCGTTCCTGTCAAATCGTGAAGGCTGGAGGGGCGCAATGGCGCGGCGCAGGGTCATGCCCCTGCCTGCCAGCGGACCTTCACTGGCTCATGAAGATCCCGTCATGGCGTTTGCGATGCTGCATGGATACCGACGATATCGCGTGGCTGCGCACCTTTGTGGTGGACGCACTGCTCAAGGCCAGCCTTGCCGTGACGCCGCGCTGGAGACGGATCAGCCGGATATCACCGTCGCGGCCTTCTCGATCAGCAGCGCATCGAATTCCTCGGCCGGCAGCGGCTTGTCGAACAGGTAGCCCTGGCCATAGTCGCAGCCGGCAGCGGCCAGCAGGTCGCGCTGCTGCGCCGTTTCCACGCCCTCGGCGATCACGTGCAGGCCCAGCTTGTGGGCCATCACGATGATGGCTTCGGACAGCGCCATGTCGCTCGAATCCGGCGCCAGGTTGCGCACGAAGCTGCGGTCGATCTTCAGGTAATCGATGTCGAACTTGTTCAGGTACGACAGCGACGAATAGCCGGTGCCGAAATCGTCCAGCGCCACCTGGATGCCCGCGTCGCGCAGCTGCAGCAGCTTGTCGGTGACCATCGTGCTGGCATCGAGCAGCAGGCCTTCGGTGATCTCGACCACGATGGCCTGGCCCGGCACGTCCAGCTGGCGCAGCGCGCGCAGCCACACGTCGTAGCTGCCGCCCTCGCGCTGGAATTCGACCGGCGACTGGTTCAGGCTCACCTGGAATTCCGGATGCACGCCGCGGCGCCAGCGCTGTACCCAGCGGATCGATTCGTTGAACACCCACTGGCCGATGTCGATGATCAGGCCCGAGCTTTCCGCCAGCGGAATGAATTCCAGCGGGCTGACGAGGCCGCGCTGCGGGTGCTGCCAGCGCAGCAGCGCCTCGGCCTTGACGATGCGGCCCGTTTTCAGGTGCACGATCGGCTGGAAATACAGTTTCAGCTGGTCGCCCTTGATGGCGCTGCGCAGGTCGTTCGTCAGGCGCATGCGGTTCAGCGCCGCCACCTGCAGCGCCGGCGTGAAGTAGCTGAAGCGGTTGCGGCCGGCATCTTTCGCCGCATACATCGCCTGGTCGGCGTGCTTGAGCAGGTCTTCCACGCTGGCCGCGTCGTCCGGGTACAGCGTGATGCCGATGCTGGCGGAAATGAATGCCTGTTCCTGGCCCAGCGGGAATGGCGCCAGCAGGCAGTCGATGATGTTCTGCGCGATCGCATCGACCCGGTCGGTCAGCTGCAGCTCGGTCAGGATCACCGTGAATTCGTCGCCACCCAGGCGTGCCACCGTGTCGGATTCGCGCACGCAGCCGATGATGCGGCGCGCCGCCTCCACGAGCAGCACGTCGCCCTGGTCGTGGCCCAGCGTGTCGTTGACTTCCTTGAAGTGGTCGAGGTCGATGAACAGGATCGCGATGCGGCTGCCGTCGCGCCGGCTCTTGACCACGTCGTGGCGCAGCCGGTCGAGGAACATGCGGCGGTTCGGCAACTGCGTGAGCGGATCGAAATTGGCCTGCTGCCAGATCAGTGCCTCGCTCTTTTTCTTGTCGGTGACATCCTCGATCATGCACAGCTTGAGCTGCGCGCCGGCCTGCAGCGGCACCACGGCAGCTTCCACCCACACGATCGAGCCGTCCGAACGCACCAGGCGCAGCGTGGTGCTCAGTTCCGGCACTTCACCGGCCGCCAGGCGCGCCATTTGCAGCGACCACCCGGCCACGTCGTCGGGGTGCACGAAATCGAGCCAGCTGTGCGAGGCGAACGCATCTTCCGAGCGGCCGGCGATTTCGCGATAGCGCGGATTGACGTCGGAAAAGGCGCCGCTGACGCCATCGATCAGCGCAATGCCCATCGGCGAGGCTTCGAACATCGTGCGGAAGCGTTCCTCGCCGGCGCGGATCGCATCGGCGGAGCGGCGCCGTTCACGCGCCAGCAGGGCAAAGTGGATCGCGGCCCCCAGCAGCAGCAGCGCCGCCGCCGCACCGCCGATGCGGTACAACCAGGCCAGGTTGGTGCCCGGCTCGTCGTTGTACAGGAAACCATGGAACGTGACGTCCTTCGGCAGCAAGCCGAGATCGGTATAGACATCGGCGATGTGCTCCCAGCGCTCGGGATTCATGTAGCCGATCTCGACCAGCACCGGCTGCACGAGCGGCACCATCTGGCGCGCTTCGTAGAGCAGGTGCTGGCGGTCGTGCCGGCGCGAATACTTTGCCAGGATCAGGTCGGCGATTTCTTCCTGGTGGCTCATCGCATATTGCCAGCCGCGCAGGCTGGCGGCGCGGAACGCTTTTACGCGCTCCGGGTTGCCGTTCAGTTCATGTTCGCTGGTGAACAGGTTGTCGCCATAGAAATCCACGCCGGCGGCGCGCGGGCTGTGGATGTCATACGGGAAGCCGGCGCGGTCGAGGTAATCCGTTTCGTTGGTCGTGTGGATCGACATGGCCTCGACGCGGCCGTTGATCAGGTCACCCGGATCGTAGGTATGCTCCAGGCGCTGCAGCTGGTCCGGCAAGACCCCTTCACGCTTCAGGTAGGCGGACAGTTCATCGGCATGGTTCAGCGGTGCCGACAGCGGCCCCAGCATCACACGCTTGCCGGCCAGGCGGCGGATATCGGGCTTGGTGCCCTGCTGGCGCATCGCCAACGCATACGGCGAATGCTGGAAGATCACGCCGAGCACGACCACGGGTTTGCCGGACAGCCGCGCCAGCAGCAGGGAACTGCTGCCGGTGCCGTACTCGGCGCGCCCGGCCAGCACCTCGCGCAGCGGCGCTTCGCCATCGCTGCCTTCGACGATCTGCACGTCCAGCCCCGCATCGCGGTAATAGCCTTTTTCCACCGCCGCGTAATAGCCGGCGAACTGGAACTGGTGGGTATGCTTCAGCTGGAGCACCACCCGGTCCTCGGCCTGCACGGCGGGCGTGGCGAAACCCAGCGTGACGCCCCCCAGCGCCAGCAGCAGGCTGGCACAGGCGCGACGGGCAGGAAGGAGCAGGATGAGGGCGGAGAACACGGGCGATCGCAGTACAGGCGCACTACATTCAAGGGACGGCCCGTGGCCGCTGGACTGCCCGATTGTAACGCCGTTGACCGCGCCCTCCATGGCTGAGCAAGCGCGCGATGGCACAGGTGTGGCATCCGCGCCGCAATTGGGGCGGCCGGCTGGTCGAGCCGACAACAAGTTGTCGGAACTGCCAGCCGGCCGGGCGGGAGACTACACTCCGACTACTTTACGACGACCCTGGTGGGTGGTTCCCTAGCGGCGGCCCTTGGGTGCCGGCTTCGCGGCGGCCTTCGGCTTGACCTTGATGGTGTCGAGGATCGACGGCCGCGCCTTCGTTTCGACGGTTTCGCGCGCCGTCATCGAACCGGTGAGCGCATTCGGGCGGCCGCCACGCGGTGCGGCGGCGCGGCCGGCGCCCGGCTGGCCCGGCCGGGCGCCACGCTGCGCACCCGGTGCCAGCGTGGGCATGGCGCGCTTGCCTTCCGGTGCCGCCGTCATGTTTTCCTCGCCCGGCGTCCATGCCGGGATCAGGTGCTTCTCGCCATTGCCGATCAGGTCGCCACGGCCCATCGCCTTCAGCGTCTCGCGCAGGATCGGCCAGTTGGCCGGGTCGTAGTAGCGCAGGAATGCCTTGTGCGCCTTGCGCACCTTGGCCGTGCGCGGCGTTTCCACCACTTCCGACGTGTCGGTCACTTTCTTCAGCGGGTTGCGGCGGCTGTGGTACATGGTGGTGGCCATCGCCATCGGCGTGGGCATGAACGTCTGCACCTGGTCGAGGCGGAAGTTGTTTTTCTTCAGCCACAGCGCCAGGTTCAGCATGTCCTCGTCCGACGTGCCGGGGTGGGCGGCGATGAAATACGGGATCAGGTACTGCTTCTTGCCCGCTTCGAGCGAGAACTTCTCGAACATCGCCTTGAATTCGTCGTAGGCGCCGATGCCCGGCTTCATCATCTTCGACAGCACGTTCGTTTCCGTGTGCTCCGGCGCGATCTTCAGCAGCCCGCCCACGTGGTGCGTGACGAGTTCTTTCACGTATTCAGGCGAGCGCACGGCCAGGTCGTAGCGCAGGCCGGACCCGATCAGGATCTTCTTCACGCCGGGAATGGCACGCGCCTTGCGGTACAGCTGGATCAGCTTGCTGTGGTCGGTGCCCAGGTTGGAGCAGATCGACGGATACACGCACGACAGGCGGCGGCACGATTCCTCGATCGTCTTTTCCTTGCAGGCGAGGCGGTACATGTTCGCCGTGGGGCCGCCCAGGTCGGAAATGGTGCCCGTGAAGCCCTTGGTCTTGTCGCGGATGTGCTCGATCTCGCGCAGGATCGACGGTTCCGAGCGGCTCTGGATGATGCGGCCTTCGTGTTCCGTGATCGAGCAGAACGTGCAGCCGCCGAAGCAGCCGCGCATGATGTTCACGGAGAAGCGGATCATTTCCCAGGCGGGGATGCGGGCATTGCCGTAGGCCGGGTGCGGCGCGCGGGCATAGTGCATGTCGTACACGCCGTCCATCTCGTCCATCGCCAGCGGCAGCGGCGGCGGGTTGATCCACACGTCGCGGTCGCCGTGCTGCTGGACCAGCGCGCGGGCGTTGCCGGGATTCGACTCCAGGTGGAACACGCGCGACGCGTGCGCGTACATCACCGGGTCGGTGCTCACGGTGTCGTACGACGGCAGCCGCACCACGGTGCGGTTGTGCTTTTCCTTCGCCATGGCCTGGCGTTCTTCGCGGCTCATGATGCGGATCGGCTTGACGGTGGGTTCGGGAGCGGCATTCTCGGTCGCGCATGCTTCCTTGTCTTCCTTGGCCATCGCATACGGATCGGGATGCGCGTCGATCCTGCCGGGCACGTCCACGCGGGTCGAGTTGTGCACGCCCCACTCTTCGGACGGCAGCCAGCCCTGCGGCACCAGGAATGCGGTACCGCGCAGGTCCTTGATCGACTTGATGTCCTCGCCCTTCGCCATGCGGTGCGTGAGGTCCACCAGCGCACGCTCGGCGTTACCGAAGATCAGCAGGTCGGCTTTCGAATCGATGAGCACCGACTTGCGCACCTTGTCCGACCAGTAGTCGTAGTGGGCGATGCGGCGCAGCGAAGCCTCGATGCTGCCGATGATCACCGGCGTGCCGGGAAACGCTTCGCGGGCGCGGTGCGCATACACGCTCACCGCACGGTCAGGGCGCTTGTTTGGCTCGCCATTCGGCGTGTACGCATCGTCCGAACGGATCTTGCGGTCGGACGTGTAGCGGTTCACCATCGAATCCATGTTGCCGGCCGTGATGCCGAAATACAGGCGCGGCTTGCCCAATGCGCGGAACGCATCGGCCGATTGCCAGTCCGGCTGGCTGATGATGCCCACCCGGAACCCCTGGGCTTCCAGCAGCCGGCCAACCAGGGCCATGCCGAAGCTGGGGTGGTCGATATAGGCGTCGCCCGTGACGAGGATGATGTCGCACTCATCCCAGCCCAGCTTGTCCATTTCGGCGCGGGTCATGGGCAGGAAAGGCGCAACAGGGGCGCGGGCAGACCGCTTGGGCACGGTCGCGAAGAGGTTCATGGGGGCATTCATAAGGCGGGATTGTACCAAAAAGCGTGCCGCAGCGCGCACCACGCCATTATTTCAAGCCGAAAAAGCTTTTATTATTCAATAACTTGTGTTGCAAGAGAGGGAATTACCGGGAAAGTATCCGGGGCGCCATTGCAATGCGCCCATAGCGGCCTATAACGAAAGGAGCAGTGAGGAGGAGGAAAAATATGCGAAGACGTCTCTACTACATGCTGCCCGACATGCCATCCGCACGTGCGATGCTCGATGAACTCCTGCTGGCACGCATCGAGGAGCGGCACATCCGTTTCCTGGCCCGCGAGGGCGCCTTGCCGGACGATATGCCCGGCTGCAATTTCATGTTGAAAACCGATCTGGTCCACGGTGCGCAGGTGGGCACGCTGATCGGCGGCATCGTCGGCCTCGTGGCCGGCATCATCCTCGTGCTGATGCCCCCGGAAGGATTGACGATGCGAACGGCTACGATCCTGCTGATGGCCCTGGGCGGCGCGCTGTTCGGCGCCTGGGCTTCCGGCATGAACGGTTGCGCGATCCCGAACAAGCGCCTGGAACAGTTCACGGACCGCGTGCAGCAGGGGCAGGTGCTGATGATCGTGGACGTGCCCGTGCGGCGCGTGCGCGAAGTCGAAGCGATGATCGCCGAGCGGCACCCCGACTTCAACTTTGGCGGCGAAGAACCGCCCATGGTGGCGTTTCCCTGAAGCTGCCTGCCGGCCCATTGCGCCCCCTGCGCAATGGGCCGGGTTTATTTCGTGAAGCCGTCTATCCCATCCATCCCATCCATCCCGGCAATCCGGGCAATCCCGTCAAATTCCCATATTGCCCAGGATACGGCCGAGCTCGCGCAGCGTGGGCTCGAGCGCCGGATGCCTGGCCGCGAACTTCGCCGAAATTTCCTGGGTGCGCTCGGCCAGGCCGTACGTGATGGTGCCTTCGTCGCTGACGGCGCCGTCCGCCGCGCGCTGTTCCAGCACGCGCTCGATATCGCCGTCGAGCTGGCGCAGCAAATCCTGCAACTCCTCGTCCACCGGTGCCCCGCTCGCCAGGGCCGCATGCACTTCGCGCAGCGATGCCTTCAGGTTGTTGTCCATGCCTATCTCCTCGAATGACGCTGATGCGAACTTATACACTGTTTCGCTCTTCCGCCGCTACACCATCGGCTCAGCCGTACACACCCCCATGCACCATGCATGTCATGAGAGGGTAATGTTGCCAAATTAAGATGCGCCGTCTTTCACTTTCGGCAACGGCCATCCATGACCCAATCGAATGCACGTCGCAAGTTCATCCGCAATTTCTCCATTGCCCTGTCCGCCATCCCGCTGAGTGCCTGCGGCGGCGACGACGATCCGTCCCATGAGGGCATCACCTATGCGCATGGCGTGGCCAGCGGCGATCCGCTGGCCGACCGCGTGATCCTGTGGACGCGGATCTCGGCGGCTTCCGGCGCGGACGATGTGGACGTGGGCTGGACCGTGGCGGAAGACAGCGACTTCGCGAAGGTCGTGGCGTCCGGCACCGCGCGCACCGGCGCGGCCCGTGATTTCACGGTGAAGGTGGATGCGACGGGCCTGTCCGCCAACCGCCGCTATTATTATCGCTTCCGCTGCCAGGGCGTCGATTCGCCGGTGGGCCGCACGAAGACGTTGCCGACCGGATCGGTGACGCAGGCGCGTTTCGCCGTGTTCAGCTGCTCGAACTACCCGGCCGGCTATTTCAATGTGTACGGCGATGCGGCGAAGTTCGACGACATCGACGTGGGGCTGCACCTGGGCGACTACATCTACGAATACGCGGCCGGCGGTTACGCGTCGCAGAACGCCGCCGCGATGGGCCGCGTGTCGCAGCCGGCCACCGAGATCATCACGCTCACCGATTACCGCCGCCGCTACCAGCAATACCGCACCGATCCGGACCTGCAGGCCGTGCACGCGCAGATGCCCTTCATCACCGTGTGGGACGACCATGAGCTGACCAACGACACGTGGCGCGACGGCGCGGAAAACCACGACCCGGCCACCGAGGGCCTGTGGGCCGCGCGGCGCCAGATGGCGATCCAGGCCTACCACGAGTGGATGCCGATCCGCCAGCCGGACGCGGCAAGGCCCGAACGCATCTACCGCTCGTTCGACTTCGGCAACCTGCTGTCGCTGCACATGCTCGATACGCGCGTGATCGGCCGCGACAAGCAGCTGGCCTATGCCGGCTACGTGGGCGCCGACCGCAACTTCGACAGCGCCGCGTTCACGGCGGACGTGACGAATCCGGCGCGCCAGCTGATGGGCACCGAGCAGACCGCGTGGCTGCAGGGCCAGTTGTCGAAATCGACGGCGACCTGGCAAATCCTCGGCCAGCAGGTGCTGATGGCGCGGATGCTGCTGCCGGCACCGATGGTGCTGGGCACCGTGGGCTACGCGGCCTACTTCGCCATCGCCGCCAAGGTGCAGGCCGGCGTGGCGCTCTCCGAAACGGAACGCCAGCAGCTCGCCGCCGCGCCCGTCCCCTACAACCTTGACGCGTGGGACGGCTACGCTGCCGCGCGCGAGACGGTGCTGAACATGGCACGCACGCTGGACAAGAACCTTGTCGTGCTGGCCGGCGACACGCACAACGCCTGGGCCAGCGACCTGGCCGATGCGAACGGCCAGGCGGTCGGCGTGGAATTCGGCGTGCCATCCGTCACCTCGCCGGGCTTCGAGGGCTATTTCCCCACCGCCGCCCCGGCCACGGTGGCCGCCGGCATGGAACAGCTGATCGGCCCGTTGCAATACGCCGAAACAGCCTCGCGCGGCTTCGTGGTGCTGACGGTGACGCCTACCGAAACCCGCGCCGAGTACCGCTATGTCGACACCATCAAGTCGAAGACGTATTCGGCATCGGTCGGCAAGGTGCTGCGCATGCTGCCGGGCGCGACGAACCGGAAGATCGTGGCGGGGTAACGACATCCGAAGCAACACCACCATCATCAAAGTCAACACACGTTGCCATCCTGCTCATCAATTGTAATAATGACCATCCACAAAACTACAAGGGGTTGTCATGCGTATTGGTTCAATGTTGAAAGGGATGGCATGTGCGCTGGCGGCGCTGGTCGCGGTGCCGGGCCACGCCGCGCCGTGGTCTTCCGGCGACCTGTTTTCGTCGTTTAACTCGATGTTCTGGGATAATTCGATCCAGCACTACGATTCGAACGGGAAGTACCTGGACTCCATTTCGCTCCCGTCCGAATACGGCAGTAACGTCAAGGGGCTGGCGTTCGGCAAGGAAGGCTGGCTGTATGCGGTCACGACGACAACTGAAGGCTTCGGCGTGACGGCGCTGGACAGCAACGGCACCGTGCAGGCCACTTACTCGGGTTCGAGCTATGTCGGCGGTAACCTGTCCTACGGCAAGATCGCCTTCGGCAACGACGGCAATTTCTTCGTCGCGGGCAGCAACCAGCTGACCGCGTTCACTGCCGGCAGCAAGACCGGCACGGTCATCTACGAAAACAACCAGGTGTTCGACGTCAAATCGCTGGCGTCGGGCAACCTGCTGGTATTGTCCGCCTACGGCCTCAATGAAATCACGTCGCAAGGCGCGATCGTGCGCAGCGTCGCGCTCGATGGATTCATCGTCGACGCGCGCGGGCTCGAGTACGATGCGGTCAATGACGACATCTATGTGTCGATGCTGGGCTATAGCGACAATTTCTTCCAGCTGATGCGGTTCGACGGTGCGACCGGTGCCCTGGAAGCCAAGGCGGGCTACTGGTACGGGGACGACCTGCTGCTGACTGAAGACGGCCAGTTGATCGTGGGTAGCCGAACGCTGGCCCCCGGCATCTTCGACAAGGATCTGAACCCGCTGGGTACCCTGGGCATCGGCGAGCAGATGTTCGTGGCGCAGTATGTTTCCGCCGTGCCAGAACCGCAAGTGGCCATGCTGCTGTTAGCCGGCCTGGCCGTCGTGGGTATCGCGCGCCGGCGCGGCAAGGTTGCACGCCCGAGCTGACTGCAAGGCACGTCCGTTGCAAAAAAAAACCGCGCAATTGCGCGGTTTTTTCATGCGTCAGTCGTTCAGGCCGCGCCGTTCCAGCAGCGGCTCGACCTTGGCGTCGCGGCCGCGGAACTCGCGGAACATCTGCATCGCATCCATCGTGCCGCCTTTCGACAGCAGCTTCTGGCGGAACCAGTCGCCGTTCTTGCGCGACAGGCCGCCGTTCTCCTTGAACCAGTTCACGGTATCGGCGTCGAGCTTTTCGGCCCACAGGTAGCCGTAGTAGCCGGCCGAATAGCCGCCGGAGAACACGTGCGAGAAGTACGTGGTGCGGTAGCGCGGCGGGACCGGGGCGAAGTCGACGCCGGCATCCTTCAGGCTTTGCGCTTCGAACGCCAGCACGTCGGCGGGCACCTGGCCAGCCGGCAGCTGGTGCCATTTCTGGTCGAGGATCGCGGCGGCGAGGTACTCGGTGGTGCGGTGGCCTTCGTTGAACTTCTGCGCGGCCAGCACCTTGTCGAGCAATTCCTTCGGCATCGGCGCGCCGCTCTGGTAGTGCCGGGCGTAGTTATTCAGGATGTCCGGCCAGGTGGCCCACATCTCGTTGACCTGCGACGGGAACTCCACGAAGTCGCGCGGCACGCGGGTGCCCGAGAAGCGCGGATATTGCACGTTCGAGAACATGCCATGCAGCGCGTGGCCGAATTCATGGAATGCCGTGCGCACTTCGTCGTACGTGAGCAGCGTGGGTTCGCCGTTGGCCGGCTTGGGAATGTTCAGGTGGTTGGCCACCACCGGCTGCGTGCCGAGCAGCTTGTTCTGGCCCACGTAGGCATTCATCCATGCGCCGCCGCGCTTGTTGCCGCGGGCGTAGAAGTCGCCGATGAAGATGGCCAGCTGCTTGCCGTCGGCATCGAACACGTCCCACACACGCACGTCCGCCTGGTACACGGGCAGGTCCTTGCGTTCCTTGAACGTCAGCCCGAACACCTTGTTTGCGGCAAAGAACACGCCGTTTTCCAGCACGCTGTTCAACTCGAAATACGGTTTCAGCTCGTTCTGGTCGAAGGCATAGCGCTCCTTGCTGACCTTGTCCGCGTAGAACTGCCAGTCGTGCGCCGCCACCTGGAACCCGCCTCCGTCCTTATCTTTCTGCTCAGCGTCGATCACCTTCTGGATATCGGCCGCTTCGCGGCGCGCGTTGCGCACCGCCGGCTGGGCGAATTCGGCCAGCAGCGCATTCACGGCCGTGGTGTCCTTGGCCGTCTGGTCTTCCAGGTGGTAGGCGGCATGGCTGGCGTAGCCCAGCAGCGCGGCCCGTTCGGCGCGCAGTTTCGCCAGTTGCAGCACCAGGTCGCGGTTGTCGAAGTCGCCGCCGCGGCTGCCGCGCGCCATCGACGCGGCCAGCAGGCGCTCGCGCGTGGTGCGGTTCTTCAGCACCGACAGCGGCGCCTGGCCGGTGGTGTTCACGACCGGGATCGCGTACTTGCCTTCCAGCCCGCGCGCTTTCGCGTCATTGGCCGCCTTGGCGATGGCCGCATCGGACATGCCGTCCAGCTCTTCCTTCGTGTCGACGACCAGCGCGGAAGCGTTCATTTCCTTCAGCACGTTCTGGGCAAACGCGGTCTGCAGTCCGGCCAGTTTCGCGTTGTACGCCTTGAGCTTTTCCTTGTCCGCCGCCGACAGTTTCGCGCCGGCGCGCACGTAGTCGGTGTGGTAGCGCTCGAGCAGGTACTTCGATTCCGGATCGAGTTTCAGCTTGTCGCGCTTGTCGTACAGCGCCTTGATGCGCGCGTACATTTTCGCGTTCAGCAGCATCGCGTCGCTGTGGGCGGCCAGCTTCGGGGCCAGCGTACGGTCCAGCGCCTGCAGCGTGTCGTTCGTGTTCGCGCCGTTCAGGCTGTAGAACACGGTCGACACGCGATTGAGCAGGCGGCCGGTGCGCTCCATCGCCACGATCGTGTTCTCGAACGTGGGCGCGGCCTTGTTGTTGGCGATTCGTTCGATCTCGGCGGCCTGCTCCTTCATGCCTTCGTCGAACGCCGGCGCGTAATCGGCGTCGCCGATCTTGTCGAACGGCGGGTAATGCAGCGGCAGCGGGCTCGGTGCGGCGAACGGGTTCGCGGCAGGCAGCGCGGCCTGGGCCAGGCCGGCGACCGCGAGGCTCGCGGCCAAAAATGTGGAAGAAGCGATCAATTTCGGATATTTCAACATTATTCCTTCGAAGGCTGGACATTCAGGCCGCGGCGTTCCAGCAGCGGCTCGATGGCGGCATCGCGGCCGCGGAAGTTACGGAACAGTTCCATCGCATCGGCGGTACCGCCGCGCGACAGCAGCGTCTTGCGGAACCAGTCGCCGTTCTTGCGCAGCAGGCCGCCGTTTTCCTTGAACCACAATACGCTTTCGGCATCGAGCTTCTCGGCCCACAGGTAGGCGTAGTAGCCGGCCGAGTAACCGCCGGAGAAGCTGTGCGAGAAATAGGTGGTGCGGTAGCGCGGCGGGACCAGGGCGTAGTCGACGCCGGCGTCCTTCAGCGCGGCCGCTTCGAACGCCAGCACGTCGTCCGGCACCTGGTTGGGCTGCAACTGGTGCCATTTCTGGTCCAGCAGCGAGGCGGCCAGGTATTCGGTGGTGGCGAAGCCCTTGTTGAACTTGCGCGATGCGGTGATCTTGTCGAGCAGTTCCTTCGGCATCGGCGCGCCGGTCTGGTGGTGCTTCGCGTAGTTGGCCAGGATTTCCGGCCACACGGCCCACATCTCGTTGACCTGCGACGGGTATTCGACGAAGTCGCGCGGCACGCTGGTGCCGGAGAAGCGCGGGTACTTCACGTTCGAGAACATGCCGTGCAGCGCATGGCCGAATTCGTGGAACAGGGTCGTCACTTCATCGAACGTCAGCAGCGTGGGTTCGCCGGCCGGCGGCTTGGGAATGCTCTGGTGGTTGCCCACCACCGGCTTTTCGCCCAGCAGCGACGATTGCGACACGTACTCGTTCATCCACGCGCCGCCCTGCTTGTTCGGGCGGGCATACAGGTCGGCCAGGAAGATCGCCAGCGGCTTGCCGTCGGCATCGATCACGTCGAACACGCGCACGTCCGGGTCATACACGGGCAAGTCCTTGCGCTCCTTGAACGTGATGCCGTACAGCTTCGTGGCCGCATGAAACACGCCGTTGACCAGCACGCTGTTCAGCTCGAAATAGGGCTTGAGCTGCTTTTCGTCGAAGGCAAAGCGCTGGGCACGCACTTTATCGGTATAGAAATCCCAGTCCGCGGCGGTGATGGGCGTGCCGGCGATCGCCGCCAGGTCGGCGCCTTCGCGGCGCGCGTTGTCGACGGCCGGTTTCGCCAGCTCGGCCAGCAGCTTGTTCACGTTGGCCGTGTTCTTGGCCGTCTGGTTCGCCAGCGAATAGGCGGCAAAGTTCTCATAGCCCAGCAGGCGGGCCTGTTCGGCGCGCAGGCGGGCCAGTTTCTTGACGACTTCGCGGTTGTCGAACTCGCCGCCGCGGCTGCCGCGCGCCAGCGATGCCGCCATCAGGCGCGCACGCACCTGCGGATTCGTCAGCTCGGCCAGTTGCGCCTGGCCGGTGGTGTTCTGCAGCGCCAGCAGGTATTTACCCTTGTGGCCCTTTTCTTCGGCGGCCTTGGCGGCGGCATTGATCGCCGCCTCCGGCATGCCCGCCAGTTCCTCGCGCGTGTCGACCACGAGTGCGGAAGCGTTGATTTCCTTCAGCACGTTCTGCGTAAACGTCGTCTGCAACGTGGCGATCTCGCCGTTCAGGCGTTTCAGCTTTTCCTTGTCCTGCGCCGACAGCTTCGCGCCGGCCAGCACGAAGTCCTCATGATAGCGCTCGATCAGATATTTCGATTCGGCGTCCAGGCCCAGCTTGCCGCGCTGCGCGTACAGCGTGTCGACGCGCTTGAACAGCTGCGGGTTCAGGTGGATCGCATCGCTGTGCGCGGCCAGTTTCGGCGACATTTCGCGGTCGACGGCATCGAGCGTGTCGTTCGTGTTCGCGCCCACCAGGTTCGAGAACGTGCTGTGCACGCGGTGCAGCAGCTGGCCGCTCTTTTCCATCGCCACGATCGTGTTCTCGAATGTGGGGGCCGCCTTGTTGCCGGCGATGCGGTCGATTTCCTTCAACTGCTCGGCCATGCCCGCCTGGAACGCGGGCAGGAAGTGCTCGTTGCGGATCTGGTCGAACGCCGGATAGTGCAGCGGCAGCGGGCTGGGTTTCAGCAAGGGATTCAGCGAGGTCGCCTGGGCGGAAGCAGTGGGTGCGTCGGGTGCCGCGTGCGCCGCGGAGAGGGAGGCCAGCGCCAGGCTGGCGGCGAGAACGAGCATACGTGGTGGGGTCATATCGTCTTTCGATCAACCATCGGGAGCCGGCGAGATCGTCGCCGGCTCCCTGTCAGGGAACGCCTGCCCGGTGGCAAGCATGAATGCAAGATAATAACAGGGCTATTTCACACAGTCATCGTGGTATACCATGATGCCCATGCCCTCCTTCCATCCCCATTACGACGCGATCGTTGCCGGCAGCGGCCCCGGCGGCGCCAGCGTGGCGCGCACGCTGGCCGCGGCCGGTGCGCGCGTGCTGGTGCTCGAACGCGGCGGCGCCGCGCCGGTGGCCGGCACGCTGGCGCAGATGGCGGCGATGGCGGCCGTTCCCGGCAAGGGCGCGTTCTTCCACCGCGATGCGTCGCTGCTGGTGCGCGGCATCACGGCCGGCGGCAGTTCCACGATCAACTTCGCCACCGCCGCTTCGCCGCCCCGGTCGTTTGCCAACCTTGGCATCGACCTGGCCGGCGACGAACGGGCGCTGCGTGCCGAACTGCCGCTCGGCCCCCTGCCCGACGACCTGGTCGGCCCGATGGCGCAGCGGATCATGGCGGCGGCGCTGGGCGCCGGCCTGGGCTGGCACAAGCTGGACAAGATGATCCGCCCGGCAATCTGCCGCACCGGCTGCTGGCGCTGCGTGTATGGCTGCCCGTTCGGCGCCAAATGGACCGCGCGGGACTTCCTGGACGAAGCCTGCCGGCATGGCGCGCAGCTGGTGGCCGATGCGCGCGTGGAGAAGGTGATCGTGGAGCACGGCCGCGCAACCGGCGTGGAAGTCACGGCCGGCGGCACGGTGCACACGGTGCGCGCGCCCGTCGTCGTGCTGGCGGCCGGCGGCATCGGCAGCCCGCGGCTGCTGCACGCATCGGGCCTGGCGCCGGCCACGGTGCCATTCTTCAGCGACCCGGTGGTGGCGGTGATGGGCAGCGTTGCCGATCTCGACGGCGGCGCGGAAGTGCCGATGGCGGCCGGCCTCGCGCTGCCGGACGAGGGCATATCGTTCGCCGACCTTACACTGCCGCGGCCGATGTACAGCGCCTTTGCCGCGCAGGTGGGCCGCTTCGACCGCCTGGGAGCGCACCGCCGCACGCTGTCGATCATGGTGAAGATCGCCGACGAAGCTGGCGGCGCCACCGGCCCGCGCTGGGTGGACAAGACATTGACGGCGGCCGACAAGGCGAAGTTCCGCCGCGGCGTGGCGGTCGCGCGCGACATTCTCCTTGCCGCCGGCGCACGGCATATCTTCAGCAGCCACCATTTCGCCGCCCACCCGGGTGGCACGGCGCCGATCGGCGCGGTCGTCGATACCGACCTGCAAACGCGCACGCCAGGCTTGTTCGTCTGCGATGCCGCCGTGCTGCCGGCACCCTGGGGGCTGCCGCCCACCCTCACGTTGCTGTGCCTGGGCCGGCGGCTGGGCCGGCAGCTGTCCACGTCGTAGCGGGAGATGAACGGTCACGACATGTAGACGAACACGACATGGCCAGACGCAACCACTGCTGCGTGCCGCATGTGCCGTTCGTCACGGCCGCGGACCATGACTTATGGCACTGGCGCCGGGAGCGGCGCCAGTCAGTAGTGCGGCGGCCGTTCGTTGACCGGCGCCTGCGCCGTGTCGCGTGTGCGCATGTGCTCGATCAGCCGGGCGACCATCGCCTCGAGCTGGTCGATCTGTTTCTGCTGCTCGTAGATGCGCGCGTTCAGCGATTCGACGAGGTCTTCCTGGTGGGCCAGCTTGATTTCGATGTCGATAAAGCGCGCGTCGTTCTGTTCTTCGGTGTTCACGTGATTTCCTTTGTTTTCGGGGTGGCCAGCAATTCCTTCATGCGGGCCAGGCGTTCGCGTGGCGAGATCACTTCGCTTTCCTTCGGCGGCGCATCGCCCACGTCGAGCTGCATCTCGGCGATGAAGCGGGAAACGTCGCAATGCACCTGCTCGCCGGCGCGCTTTCTTTTCTTGCACCACGTAAGCTGCAGCGTGCGCTGCGCGCGCGTGATGCCCACGTACATCAGCCGGCGTTCTTCCTCGATGCGCTGGGCCAGCGTTTCGACCGGCGCATCGGGATCGCCCTTGTGCGGCAGGATGCCCTCTTCCACGCCGACGAGGAACACGTGCGGATATTCCAGCCCCTTCGACGCGTGCAGCGTGGACATGCGGATCGAGTCCAGGTCTTCGTCCTTCCCCTCCAGCATCGACATCAGCGCCACCATCTGCGTCAGCTCCAGCACGTTCTTTTCCTCGCCGTCGCGGTCCTTGCCGCCGCGGCCGCGGTCCTTCAGCCAGCCCATGAAATCGAGTACGTTCTGCCACCGGCTCTGCGCGGCCCGTTCCTCGAGCGTGTCGTACAGGTAGTGCTCGTAGTGGATCGCTTCCATCATGTCATCCAGCACCTGGGCGGCATTGTCGCCGCTGCCGGCCTGGCCCGGGCGGCTGGCGCGCGATTCCAGGTCGTTGATGAAATTGCAGAAGTCGCGCAGCGGCTGCAGCTGGCGGTCCGTCAGCTTCGCTTCGATACCGCCCTTGAACACGGCTTCGAACAGCGAGCATTGCCACTGGCCCGAGAACGCCCCCAGCACTTCGAGCGTGGACTGGCCGATGCCGCGGCGCGGCGTGGTCACGGCGCGGATGAAGGCCGGGTCGTCGTCCTGGTTCGCCAGCAGGCGCAGGTAGGCGATGATGTCCTTGATCTCGGCCTTGTCGAAGAAGCTCTGGCCACCCGAGATCGTGTACGGAATGCGCTGGTTGCGCAGCGCCTGTTCGATGATGCGGGCCTGGTGGTTGCCGCGGTACAGGATCGCGTAGTCGGACCATTTGTTGCGGCGCTCGAAATGGTCGGCCGAGATCATGATCGCCACCTGGTCGGCTTCCTGCTCGTCGTTGGCCATCGCGTGCACCTTGATCGGCTCGCCCAGGCCGTGCTCGGACCACAGGGCCTTCTCGAACAGCTTCGGGTTGTTCGAGATGACGGCGTTGGCCGCCTGCAGGATGCGCGTGGTGGAGCGGTAGTTCTGTTCCAGCTTGATCAGGCGGAGGTCGGGGAAATCGACCTGCAGGTTGGCCAGGTTTTCCACCGATGCGCCGCGCCACGCGTAGATCGCCTGGTCGTCGTCGCCCACCGCGGTGAACATGGGTTTCTTGCCGACCCCGGTGACCATCAGTTTCAGCAGCTCGTACTGGCAGGTGTTGGTGTCCTGGTATTCGTCGACCAGCAGGTAGCGCAGCCGGCGCTGCCACTTGTCGCGCACCGGGTCGTTGTCGCGGAACAGTTCCACCGGCAGGCGGATCAGGTCGTCGAAATCGACCGCCTGGTAGGCCGACAACGTGCTCACGTAGCTGGCGTAGATGCGCGCCGACTGCGCCTCGTCTTCATCCTTGGCGTTGCGGATCGCCAGTTCCGGCGTCACCAGGCCGTTCTTCCACAGCGAGATGTCGTTCTGGATGCGGCGGATCAATCCCTTGTCGGTGGTGAGCGCCATGTCCTGCACCAGCGAGTAGCAATCGTCGCTGTCCATGATGGAAAAGCGGTCCTTCAGGCCCAGGTGGTTCGCTTCCTGGCGCAGGATCTTCACGCCCAGCGAGTGGAACGTGGACACCGTGAGCTGCTTGGCCTGCTTGGGCTGCTTCAGCAGCTTGGCGACGCGCTCCTGCATCTCGAGCGCGGCCTTGTTGGTGAACGTGAGGGCGGCGATGGTGCGGGGATCGTAGCCCCGTTCCTCGATCATGTACGTGATCTTTTGCGTGATCACGCGCGTCTTGCCCGAGCCGGCGCCAGCCAGCACGAGGGCGGGACCGTCGAGATACAGCACGGCTTCGCTTTGCGGCCCGTTCAGGCCGAATCTGGGTGCATTGGACATGGTGGAGAGAGGATTGAAAGCAGGGATGAAAGTGCGGATCACGCAGGCACAGCCGAGCATTGTACCGCCTCGGCATTGATATTTCCCGCTTCGAAGGAATATAGTGGCATCCGGCTCACGACATTCTTGCCATGCTATGAAATTCGAACATTTGATAGAAATTAACGATCCACTGAACCCGCTGATCGACTCCCTCACCCATGAGCAGGTCTGGCGTGGCCTGGTGCTGCGCGCTGAATCGCCGAAGCTGTTCGTGCCGCACCTGGACGAGGTGCGCATCGGGGAACGCAACGACAAGGGCTTCAGGCGCACGCAGCGCTATGGCGACTTGGTGATCGAGGATACGGTGGTGCTGGACTACCCGAACAGCATCCGCTACGAAGTGGCCGCGCAGGGCGAAATCAGCAGGTCGAGCCTGACGATGACGATCGAATCGCATGGACAGGACCACCTGTTCGTGCGGTTCGAATACGAGGATGCGCACAATGCGCGCGAGGACGAGGAGAACGCCATGTTCGACGAGTTCCGCCGCTCGGCCTACCAGGAATCGGATATCGACACGATCCGCGTGCTGCGCGAGCTGGCCGGGGAAGGCCGGCTGGATGCGATGCTGAACTGACGGATCGGGTGTCTAGGGCAGCGCCGCCCTGCCCCACACCTGGTCCATGCGGATCGGGGTGTCGACCTGGTCGGCGCTGAGCACGTCGCGGATGGCCGACAGGTCGGCGCGCGTGTCGCGCTGCAGGAACACGTCGAGCGGGGCGCCACGCGGGCCGATGAACGACTGCACATACGGCGTGGTCGAATTCAGGCCACGGCGCGAGACCACGCCGACTTCGCCGTTCAGCAAGCGCACGAAGGTGCCGACGGGATAAATGCCCAGTTCTCGGATCAGCACGGCGCCCAGCTGGGCATCCAGCGCATGCCGGGCATCGAGCAGGATGTCGCGCAGCGCCGCGTTCGGCAGCATCGGCTTGCGGAACGGCCGGTCCGATACGCGGGCGCAGAACCGGTCGGCCAGCGCGAGGAGCTTGGCGGGAACCGCGATCGCATCGCCCACCAGCGCGCACGGATAACCGCTGCCATTCTCGTTTTCATGGTGCGACAGTACACAGTCGAGCCATAGCGGATCGCCGATGCCGGCCTGGCGCAGCAGCGCCACGCCCTGTTCCGGGTGATTGTGCACGAGCGCCTTTTCCTCGTCGGAGAGAGTGCCCCGCTCGTCCTGCAGGCCCAGCAATGCCACGTTCATCGTCAGCGCGGCCAGCGTCATCGACAGCATTTCGGCAGCCGGCCGCTTGACCGCGCGGGCCACGACCTGCGCCACCACGGCCGTGTCGATGCAATGCCGCACCGCATACGGCGCGGCGCGCTGGTTGTGGAGGATGCAGGCGGCAGCCACTTCGGGACTGATTTCCACGGCCTGCGCGACGAGCAGCGCAACCTGCTCCAGCTCGGCCTGCACGCCGCCGCCGCCGGCCGCGATCCGGTGCAGCAGCGGTTCCAGTTCGGCGACCGCATGGTTCAGCAGGCGCAGCACGGACGGCGGCGGGGTGGCCGCCTCCGTATCGGGCAACGTGGCGTCGTCGATGAAGCCCCGCTCGACGAGGCTGGCCGCCTGCAGTTCCGATGATGGCAGATAGCTCTTGCGCACCAGCAGTGCGCCGTTTTCGCCGAATACATCCCAGGCGAGCGGTTCGCCGGCGCGGATATCGCTCCTGGTTAGTCGCCGAATCGTCATGATGTCCCCCAAGTATTGCCTGCGCGTATGAATTTAGGCTGCATACGCCTGTTTGCTTTTGCTTTATATCAATAGTTATAGCAATAATGTAAGGCAATGGCAATTGCTTTCGGGGAAAATCAAGAAGCGTTGTTTCCAAGTCCAGTCGATTACGTGCCCGGCGTGCAGTCGGGGCATGGCTGTACCGGCTCCGGGGGCGGATGTTTCAATGCCTCGGCCAGGTCGCGCAGTGCGGTGCGCACGCCTTCTTCCACCACGGGGTGATAGAACGGCATGTCGAGCATGGCCGATACCGTCAGGCCGGCTTGCACGGCCCATGCCAGCAGGTGGCCGATGTGCTCGGCGCGCGGCCCGATCATCTCGGCCCCCAGGAAGCGGCCGCTGCCATATTCACCGTAGACGCGCAGCATCCCCTGGTTCTGCAACATGACGCGGCTGCGCCCCTGGTTGCCGAATGAGACTTCACCGACGGCAAAGCGGCCCTCGTGGCTATGGGCCAGCGCGCGCCATCCGGCGCCGGGCGTGGCGATCTGCGGTTCGGTGAAGGCGATCGCCAGCGGCGTGCGGCGCAGGCCGGGCTGCACGTCCGGGTACAGCGCGGCATTGTGGCCGGCGATCCTGCCCTGGTCGGCTGCTTCCGGCAGCAGCGGCAGTTCGTCGTTGGCATCGCCGGCGATGAAGATCGGGCTGGTGCCGCACTGCATCGTGGTGCGGTCGTACAGCGGCACGCCGCGGCGGTCGCGCTCGATGCCGGCCAGGTCCAGCTTCAGCGCCTGCACGTTCGGCGCGCGGCCGATCGCCACGAGCACATAATCGTAATGCTCCTCTTGCTCGTTGCCGGCAGCATCGCGGGTGGTCAGCGCCAGCCGCTCGCCATCCGGCTGCACCGATACAACCTGGGACTGGAAGCGAATGTCGAGTTCCCGCTTCAGCACGCTGCTTGCCTCGGCCAGCACGGCCGGGTCGCTCAGTTGCGCGACGCTGTTGCCGCGCGCGTACAGCCCCACGCGCACGCCAAGCCGGTGCAGCGCCTGGCCCAGTTCCAGGCCGATCACGCCGGTACCGATGACGGCCACCGATGCGGGCAGGTCCGTCCATTCGAACACGGCATCGCTGTGGATCACACGTGGCCCGGCCTGTGCCCATTCCTCGGGCACGATCGGCGTCGACCCGGTGGCGATGACGATCCGTTCGGCATGCACCTCGGTATGGTCGTCCACCAGCAGGCGGTTCGGTGCCGCGAAGCGCGCGTAGCCGCGGATCTTGTCCGCCGCCGGCAAGCCTTCGACATTCTCGACGACGAAGCCGGCAAAGCGGTCGCGCTCGCGGCGCACGCGATCCATCACGGCCGGGCCGTCGATGCGCACGGCGCCGGGGTGCACGCCGAAACCCGGCGCCGCATGCAGCGCATGCGCGGCCTCGGCCGCGGCAATCAGCAGCTTGCTGGGCATGCAGCCCACCCTTGCACAGGTGGTGCCGTAAGGCCCGCCTTCGATCAGCACCGCGTGCTTGCCGGCCGCGCGGGCGGCGCGGTAGGCCGACAGGCCGGCCGTACCCGTGCCGATGACGGCCACGTCGCAACGAATCGTGTTCATGATGGTCTCCAGGAAATCTGACGGCATCGTACACCAGGACAGCGCGGCCGGCGGCAAGCCGTCGCGCTGGAGTTGGTCAGATATCGATCGGATCCACTTCCAGCGACCATTTCACGCGCGACTTCATGTCGCGCAAGCGTGCCATCCACTCCTTCAGGAACGCCTGCAAGGCCGGCCGGGATGCCGACTCCACCAGCAATTGCGCGCGGTCGACGTTGTACACCCGTGTCATGCTCATCGGGATCGGGTCGTTGATCGTGATGCCTTCCGCGATGCCCTCCCCCCGCATGCAGTCGCGCGCCGCCTGCAGGAAGTCGATCGCCTTCGCCAGTTCCGGCGCCTCGGCGCGCAGCATCGCCTGGAACAGGTAGGGCGGCAGGCCGGCCTGCCCGCGCTCGGCCAGCAGTGCGCCGGCAAAGCGGTCGTAGTCGTGGTTGACCAGCGCGCCATACAGCGGGTGCTCCGGGTAGCGCGTTTGCACCAGCACCTCGCTGGCGCTGCCGCCTTCGGCCTGCGCGGTGCGGCCGGCGCGGCCGGCCACCTGCATCAGTTGTGCGAACAGCCGCTCGCTGGCGCGGTAATCCTGCGAAAACAGCGCCGTATCCGGGTTCAGGATGCCGACCAGCGTGAGCTTCTTGAAGTCATGCCCCTTGGCGACCATCTGCGTGCCGATCAGGATGTCCACGTCGCCGCGGTGCACGGTGTCGAACGCTTCCTGGGCGCTGCCCTTGCGGCGCGTGGAGTCGGCATCGATGCGCAGGATGCGCGCCTCGGGGAACCATTCGCGCAGGTTTTCCTCGATGCGCTGGGTGCCACGGCCCAGCGGCTGCAGGTCGATGTTGCCGCACGTGGGGCAATGGCGCGGAATGCGCATCTCCAGGCTGCAGTGGTGGCAGCGCAGCTTGAACTCGCCCTTGTGCAATACCATGAATGCCGTGCAGCGCTGGCAATCGCTGACCCAGCCGCAGGACTCGCAGCAGATCACCGGGGCATAGCCGCGCCGGTTCAGGAACAGCAGCGATTGTTCGCCCCGCTCGAGCCGCTGGCGCAGCGCCGCTTTCAGCTGCATCGTCACCCCGCCATCGGGCTTGTCGTGCTCCATGTTGACCAGTTTGACGGCCGGCAGCACGGCCTGCTTCACGGCCCGTTCGCGCAGTGCCAGCTTGCGGTAGCGGCCCGATTGCGCGTGGTGCCAGCTTTCCAGCGACGGCGTGGCCGATCCCAGCACGACAGGAATCTTCAGTTGCCAGGCGCGCCACACGGCCAGGTCGCGCGCCGAATAGCGCAAGCCTTCCTGCTGCTTGTACGACGGATCGTGTTCCTCGTCGATGACGATCAGCTTCAGGTGCGGCAATGACGCAAGGATCGCCAGGCGGGTGCCGAGCACGATGCGGGCTTGGCCCTGGTGGGCCGCCAGCCAGTGCAGCATGCGTTCGCCTTCGGCAAGGCTGCTGTGCAAGGTGGCCAGCATGACGCCGGGGAACCGGGCACGGATATTTCCTTCCAGCTGGGGCGTCAGGTTGATTTCGGGTACGAGCACGAGGATCTGGCCGTCCGGCTCGCGCGCCAGCACCTGGGCGCAGGCCTGCAGGTAGACCTCCGTCTTGCCGCTGCCCGTCACGCCATACAGCAGCATCGGCGCGAATCCTGCGGCGCCGCCGATCGCATCGGCCGCATCTTGCTGCTCCGGATTCAGCACCGGCATGCCGACGGGGTCCGGGTCGTGCCCGATGGCCGTCTTCGCCAGCTTCTTGATCGCCCGGTCCAGCGCCACGGTGGTCGGCAGGCGCAGGTTCTTCGGCACGCCCGGCAGTGCCACTTCGCCCAACGGGCGCTGGTAATACTCGGCCGCGAAGCCGGCCAGTGCCAGCCATTGTGCCGGCAACGGCGCCAGTTGCGTGCGCACCGCCAGCGCATCCTTGAGTTTTTCCTCGGGCACGTCCGTGTCGTCGCTGACGGCCACGATGATGCCCACCACCTCGCGTTTGCCGAACGGCACCAGTGCCAGGTGGCCCACCTGCGGCCGGTCGCCTTGCGCGCCGGGCCAGCGGTAGTCGAACACCGCATGCAGTGGCGTGTCGAGTGCGATGCGGAGTATGCAATGGGGCATCAGATTACCTGTGAACTATCCACAAATTCTGGGGATAACTTTGTGGACATTGAATCCGTAATTCCCGGAAACGTGCATTCCCAACCCAATGATGAGGCATGGAAACGCCAAATTTCACAATTTTTTCTTTTTAAAATCAAAGACTTAAAAATCGCTCCCGAGAGCGGCCAAAATGAGGGAATTTGGAATCTTGCTGTGCATAAGTCGCCTCCGCTCATGTTCCTGAGCGATCCACGAAAGAGGGATGCAGGCATGCGGAACCGGCTATTTTACCAAGCAGTCTCGACCGTAGCGAAACTATTGCTTGCTTAAAATTCATGCAATGCAGCAGAACAAAAGGTAAGTCGCGGTTTACTAAGCGCTTTTGTATTTTTTCCACAGTTTTTGTGGATAACTTTGTGGAGAATGCTGTCGCAACCTTGGCCAGACCCGGAAATAAGGTTTACTTATCGCAAAGCATCCTAACTTCCAAGATGGATTTTAATCAGTCAAATCAACCACTTGGATTTTTTGCTGCCGTTAAACTTTCCTGATTGCCTTTTACTTTGGCAACCAGAAAAATTGTGCATAAGTCGGGTTTGCCTGTGCAAACCCCGCAGGGTCAGCCGCCGATACGCAGCTTGCGGCTGTGCGAATGCACCGTATCGACCATCACGGCCACCGATTCAGGCGGCGTGAACTGGGAAATGCCGTGGCCCAGGTTGAAGACATGGCCGGTCGTGTGGGGGCCATAGGCATCGAGCACGCGGCGCACTTCGGCCTGGATCTGCTCGGCGCCGGCAAACAGGATGGCTGGGTCGAGATTGCCTTGCAGCGCGACCTTGTCGCCCACCGCGGCACGCACCTTGCCGATATCGGCCGTCCAGTCCAGCCCGATCGCATCGGCACCGATGGCGGCGATTTCTTCCGCCCAGTGCGCGCCGCCTTTCGTGAAGACGATGGCTGGGATGCGCACGCCGTCATGCTCGCGCTTGAGTTGCGCCACCACGCGCTGCATGTACTGCAGCGAAAACTGTTGATAAGCCCCGTCGGCCAGCGCACCGCCCCACGAATCGAAGATCATCACCGCCTGCGCGCCGGCGTCGATCTGCGCATTCAGGTACTCGGCCACCGCGCGCGCGTTCACATCGAGGATGTGGTGCATCAGGTCCGGCCGGCTGTACAGCATTTTCTTGATGGTATGGAACTCGCGCGAGCCCTGCCCTTCCACCATGTAGCACGCCAGCGTCCAGGGGCTGCCGGAAAAGCCGATCAGCGGCACGCGGCCGTTCAGCGTGGTGCGGATCTGTGTCACGGCCTTGAACACATAGTCGAGCGAGCCGGGCTCGGGCAGGCGCAATGCCTGCACGTCCGCCTCGGTGCGCAGCGGGCGTTCGAATTTCGGTCCTTCGCCCTCGACGAAATACAGGCCCAGGCCCATGGCGTCGGGCACCGTCAGGATGTCGGAAAACAGGATCGCCGCATCCAGCGGGTAGCGGTCGATCGGCTGCAGCGTGACTTCCGTGGCGAGATCGGGGTTCGTGGCAAGGCCCATGAAGGAGCCGGCCTTCGCCCGCGTGGCCTTGTATTCCGGCAAGTAACGGCCCGCCTGGCGCATCAGCCACACGGGCGTGTAATCGGTCGGCTGGCGCAGGAGCGCACGCAGGAAGGTGTCGTTCTGGAGCGGGGCGAATTGTGGCATGGCTGGCAATGAAATGCGGGACGAAAGCGGGTATTATCGCATCCCCCCGTTCTTTTCACTCGCCCCCGAAATGGCCGCTCAAACCTCCTTGCAAACCGCTTCCTTCGGTACCTGGCCTTCGCCAGTCAGCGCCTCGATGGTGGCCGCCGGCGCCACCCCGCTTTCATCGCTGGCGATCGCCGGCACCGATGTCCTGTGGCTGGCTGGCCGGGCCAGCGAAGCAGGCCGCACCACGCTGCTGCGCCTGCAAACGGAACGGGTGGATGAACTGACACCCCTGCCGCTGAACGTGCGCACGCGCGTGCATGAATATGGCGGCGGCGCCTATGCCGCGGAGGGCGACACCGTGTTCTTTTCCCATGCGGGCGACAACCGGCTGTACCGGAAGGATGGCGACGCGCCGGCCGTGCCGTTCACGGCCGAGGGCCGGCAGCGGTTTGCCGATTTCATCGTCGACCGCGCCCGCCACCGGCTGGTCGCCGTGCGCGAGCGGCACCCGGACGATCCCGCTTCCCACGCCCAGCCGGAAAACACCTTGTGCGCGATCGGCTTCGATGGCAGGGAAACCGTCCTCGCACAGGGCCACGACTTCTACTCGTCGCCCCGGCTGTCGCCGGATGGCCGGCAACTGGCCTGGCTGACGTGGGACCACCCGCGCATGCCATGGCAGGGCACGGAGCTGTGGCTGGCCGCCATCGGTGAGGATGGCACCCCCGCGGCGCCCACGCTGGTGGCGGGCGGGCCGGACGAATCGATCTGCCAGCCCGAATGGTCGCCGGACGGCCGGCTGTACTTCGTTTCCGACCGCAGCGGCTGGTGGAACCTGTACCGCCACGGCGACGTGATCCAGGCGATCTGCCCGCTGGAAGCGGAATTCGCCGGCCCGCACTGGACCTTCGGCAATTCGCTGTACGGTTTCCTGTCCGCCAACGAAATCGCCTGCACGTATATCGACAAGGGCGTCAGCAAGCTGGCCCGGCTGGTGATCGGCAGCGCCAGGCTCGAGGCGATTCCGAATCCGTATGACGAGATCCGCGAACTGCGCACCGGCGACGGCTTCATCGCGCTGCTGGGCGGCAGCCCGACGATACCGGCCGAGATCGCGCGCATCGATTTGGCGAACGGCGAACTGCAGGTGCTGGCCCGCTCGATCGACACGCTGCCGGACGAAGGCTATCTGTCCATTCCCGAAAGCGTCAGCTATCCGAGTGCCGATGGCCGCACCGCCCATGCGTTCTTCTACCCGCCGCACAACCGCGACATGACCGCGCCGGCCGGTGAAAAACCGCCGGTGATCGTGATCGGCCATGGCGGCCCGACCGGCATGGCCGCCAGCACGCTGAAGCTGGCCACGCAGTTCTGGACCAGCCGCGGTTTCGGCGTGCTGGACGTGAACTACGGCGGCAGCACCGGCTTCGGCCGCGCCTACCGCGATGCGCTGAAGGGGCAATGGGGCGTGGTCGACGTGGAGGATTGCGTGGCCGGCGCGCGCTGGCTCGTCGAACAGGGCCGCGCCGATGGCGAGCGCCTGATCATCCGCGGCAGCAGCGCCGGCGGTTACACCACGCTGTGCGCACTCGCCTTCCACGACGTATTCAAGCTGGGCGCAAGCTATTACGGCGTGTCCGACCTGCAGGGCCTGGACGACGATTCGCACAAGTTCGAATCGCACTACAACGAATACCTGATCGCGCCGCAGCCGCAGGCGCGGCAGGTGTACCTGGAACGCTCGCCCAGCCACCACGTGGACAAGCTGGCCTGCCCGATGATCTTCTTCCAGGGCCTGGACGACAAGGTGGTGCCGCCGCAGCAGTCGCAAACGATGGTGGCGGCGCTGCGCCAGCGCGGCGTGCCGGTCGCCTACGTGGAACTCGAAGGCGAAGGCCATGGCTTCAGGAAAGGCGAATCGACGGTGCGCACACTGGAAGCGGAGCTGTATTTCTACCAGCGCATGTTCGGGCTGCACGATGCTGCCGCTCCGGCACCGGTAGCCATCCATAATCTGGACGGCGCCGCATGAACGACCGGGTTTTGCAGGACCAGTCTTTGCAGGATCAATTCGATACGCTGCACCCGAGCGAAAAGACCGTGCTGGCCCTCCTCGCCCTGGTCGGCGAACCGATGGGCAAGTCGGCGGTACTGGACCATATCGTCAAGATGAGCCTGCGCGATGACGAAGGCCGTGCGTTCAACCAGGCCAAGAGCAACGAGATCCTCGCTCACCTGGAGCGCCTTGCCTTCACCAGTCTGGTTGTCGGCCGCGGCTATCTCTGCAATGCGAAACTGCGCTGGCCGGCCATCCGCGCGGCCATCGGCGCGCACATGCTGGACGATATCTACACGGCTTACGACACGCTCACGCCGATGCGCCGCAGCTGGGATGGCACGCCGGAACCGCGCAGCTACCGGCACGGCGTGGCGCGGCTGCGCATGGCACTGCTGCGCGGCCAGCCGCCGCAGGACGTGGCGCCATTGCTGGCCGCCTGCCTGCGCTCGTATGAAGCGGCGCAGCTGCACCCGATCGTCGACATCTTCGCGCGGCCGTTCGAGGCCGGCATGCTGCTGCTGGTGCACCCGGCGATGCAGGACGACATCCTGATGCTGCTGCTCCAGCATGCCCAGCGCGAACCTGCGCTGGCGCCGCACGTGCGCGGCGCGGCGGAGAGGCACTTCGAACGGCGCCGGCAGGACGTATCGGACGGATTGCGGCTGGTGATGGGCGAGGATGCGATCCTGTGTGGCAACCTGCCGCAGGCCGTCGCCTACCTGGAGGTGGTAAAAAGCCCATGGGCGCTTTTCTACGCCAGCACGCTGATGCTGTTGCGCGGCCATGTCACCGACGCGGTATCCGGCTTCGAAGGGGCATTGAAATCGATCCGCCGCGAGACCGGCAAGCGCAAGCAGGTATTTGCCGGGTTCGGCGGCTACCTGTACGTGCTGGCGCTGCTGCGCGCCGGTGACGCGAAAGCGCTGAAGACGGCCGAGAGCTATCTCGATGTCGCCGTGCATGCGCAGCAGAATCCGGACAGCGGCACCTATACCATGCTGTCGATGCTGCGCCAGGTGCGCGCCGGCACCTTGCAGGCGGAAGTGGTGGTGGCCCGCGCCTGGGACACGCCATTGCAGGCGCAGCTGTTCCAGGCACTCGTGTACTGGTGGCTCGGCCTGCCGCAGCTGGAACAGCGCCGCGCCGAATTGCAGGACCTGGCGCAGAACGCCGGGGCCGCGGGCTACATGCTGATCGCCGCGCAGGCGGAAAGCCTGCTGGGGCACCTGGGCGACGAAGGGGCCGAGGCGCGGGCGAACGACATGCTGGCAACGCTCGGCCTGCCCGACATGGCAACCTGGTTCGAGCGGCAGGAAGGCTGGCAGCGCCAGCTCGATGCGCTGATCAACCTGCACCAGGAAACAGCGCCCTCCGCCGGGGAGACGCGCCTGGTGTGGATGATCACCTGGAGCGACCGGTCCGGCATCAACGAGCTCGAACCGCGCGAACAGAAGCGCAGCGCCAAGGGCCAGTGGAGCAATGGCCGCCCCATCGCCTTGAAGCGGCTCTCCGAGGACGCCGCGGAACTGGATTTCCTGACACCGCAGGACATTCGCCTGAGCACCCACATCGCGCCGTCACGGCAGGCTTATTCGTCCGGCCTGCGCTACGACATCGATCCGACCGACGCCCTGCCGGCGCTCGTCGGCCACCCGCTGGTGTTCTGGATGGATGCGCCGGACACGCGCGTGGAAATCACGGGCGGCGAGCCCGAACTGCTGGTGCAGGAACGCAAGGAAAAGCTGCACCTGTCGCTGCACCCCAATCTTTCGACCGCCGACCGGACGGTCGCGTTGCGCGAGGCACCGAACCGCATCCGCGTGGTGGCCGTCAACGACGAGCACCGGCGCATCGCCGCCATCGTCGGCGATGGCCTGACGGTGCCGCTGCATGCGAAGGAACAGGTGCTGAAAGCGATCGGCACGGTCGCCACCAGCGTCACCGTGCAGTCGGACATCGGCGGCGGCACGGCCGCTGCCGGCGCGGTCGATCCGGATATCCGCCTGCATGTGCACCTGCTGCCCTACCAGCAAGGCTTGCGGATGCAGGTGCAGGTGCGCCCGTTGCCCGACGCGGGGCCCTACTATGCGCCCGGCGCGGGTGCCGAAACCGTCATCACGGATGTCGGCGGCAAGCCGGTGCAGGTGCGCCGCAACCTGGCCGGCGAGCGCGATGCCGAGCGCCAGCTGGTATTGAAATGCACGGCGCTCGAAGGGGCCGAGCAGGAACATGGCGAATGGCTGCTTGGCCAGCCCGCGCTGTGCCTGCAGCTGCTGGCCGAACTGCAGGAACTGGGACCGGATCGCGTGGTGGTCGGCTGGCCGGAGGGCGAAAAGTTCCGGGTCACGCCGCCCATCCACACGAAGCAGCTGAAGCTGTCGATCAAGAGCAAGAAGGACTGGTTCGCCGTCAGCGGCCAGCTGCAGGTGGACGAGGAGCGCGTGATGGACCTGCGCTCGCTGCTCGACCTGATCCGCGCCGGCAAGAGCCGCTTCATCGAACTGAAGGACCGGCAGTTCCTGGCGCTGTCCGAGGAACTGTACCGGCGCCTGTCCGAACTCGATGCGTATGGCGAGGGTGACGATGCCGGCGCGAAGGTCCATCAACTGGCCGCCTTCGTGCTGGAGGAACTGGCCGGCGAAGTGGGCGGGCTGGAAGCGGACAAGCTGTGGCGCGAGCATATCGCCCGCATCGCCGCGCAGGCCGAGTACCAGCCGCAGCTTCCCTCCACCTTGCAGGCCGAGCTGCGCGACTACCAGCGCGAAGGCTTCGAATGGCTGGCGCGGCTCGCGCACTGGGGCGTGGGTGCCTGCTTGGCGGACGACATGGGCCTGGGCAAGACGGTGCAGGCGCTGGCGCTGCTGCTGCTGCGCGCCCCGCAAGGGCCGGCGCTGGTCGTTGCCCCCACTTCCGTATGCCTGAACTGGGCCAGCGAAGCGGCCCGCTTCGCGCCCACGCTGAACGTGAAGCTGTTCGGCGCGGGCGACCGCGCGGAAATGATCGACAGTGCGAGCCCCTTCGACCTGGTGATCGCCAGCTACGGCCTGCTGCAGCTGGAATCGGAACGTTTTACGAAGCAGCGCTGGCATACCATCGTGCTCGACGAAGCACAGGCGATCAAGAACGCGGCCACGAAACGCTCGCAGGCCGTGATGGCCCTGTCGGGCGACTTCCGCATGGCCTGCACGGGCACGCCGCTGGAAAACCACCTGGGCGAACTGTGGAACCTGTTCCGCTTCATCAACCCGGGCCTGCTCGGATCGCTGGACCAGTTCAACCTGCGCTTTGCCGGCCCGATCGAGCGCCAGCAGGACCGCAAGGCCGAAGTGGGCGCGCGCAACCGGCTGCGCCGGCTGATCGGGCCCTTCATCCTGCGCCGCACGAAGGCGCAGGTGCTGACCGAACTGCCGGCGCGCACCGAGATCGTGCTGGAAGTGGACCTGTCGAAGGAAGAGACCGCGCTGTACGAATCGCTGCGCCGCGAGGCGCTGGACAAGCTGGCGTCCATCGATGCGCCGGCGGATAAAAAATCGATCCAGATCCTGGCCGAGATCATGAAGCTGCGGCGTGCCTGCTGCAACCCCAACCTGGTGGCGCCGGAACTGAAACTCGACAGCAGCAAGCTGGCCGCTTTCGCCGAACTGCTGGCCAGCCTGCTGGAAAACCGGCACAAGGTGCTGGTGTTCAGCCAGTTCGTCGACCACCTGGGGCTGATCCGCGACCACCTGGACCGCAACGGCATCGCCTACCAGTACCTGGATGGCGCCACGCCGCCGCCGGCCCGCAAGGCCCGCGTCGATGCCTTCCAGGCCGGCGAAGGGGACGTGTTCCTGATCAGCCTGAAAGCGGGCGGCGTGGGCATCAACCTGACGGCCGCCGATTACGTGATCCACATGGACCCGTGGTGGAACCCGGCGGTGGAAGACCAGGCATCGGACCGCGCGCACCGGATGGGCCAGCAGCGCCCCGTGACCATTTACCGCCTCGTGGCGCGGCACACGATCGAGGAAGGCATCGTCGAACTGCACGGGCACAAGCGCGAACTGGCCGACAGCCTGCTGGACGGCAGCGAGATGGCGGCGCGGATGAATGCCGCGGACATGCTGGCCATGCTGGAGGAAGGGCTGCGCCGATAAAGTTTTCCTGAGGCTAACGGGACGCTGCCGCCGGCGCGCCTTCGCTATGATGGTTGCATTCATCCATAGCCCATCAGGAGCACATCATGGCCGACACCCTCCTCCGCGTATTCGACAGCGTGGAAGTGGCGCAGCAGGCGCGCGAGGCGCTGATCGCGTCCGGCATCGCCGCTTCCGCCATTTCCATGAACGTCCACGAAGACGAAGCGGGCCCCGTCGAGGGCAACTTCGTCGTCGACCTGACCGAAAAACCCACCCCATCGTTCGACAACCCGAACCGCCAGTCCGTCAACGGCGAAGTGCGCACCCCGGTCCAGCGCAGCAACTGCCTGCTGCAGGTGGAAGTGGACAACGACCGCGACGGATCGCGCGCCGCCGGCATCCTCGACCGCTTTGCCGGCCGTGACCATGCCGAGCGGATGGACAGCAGGCAGGGGCCGGTCTAAGCCTGATGCCGTTCAGATAAGCCCGCCTCAACGGCAGACGCCGGGGTCGGACCCGGCGGGTCCGACCCCGGACGTTCGCTTTGGGGGTTTGTGGATGCGATTTCCCATGCCGGCCAAGCGCTAACTTGACGACATCAGGTTTGGGCCCGACCCGGCCCCGTCCCCTTCCCCGCAACAGCCATTCCATGCAATCATCCGGGCATGGAACGACTCAAGGAAAGCGACCTCACCGCCGCCACGCACGGCATCCCCCTGTGCCGCAAGGCCTGGACCGCCTATATCGGCTGCCTGCTGGTGGCCGTGGTGATGACATTCGTGCTGCGGCTTGCCTTCAACCACTCGCAACTGGCCGCCGCCGGGGTGCTGGCCGGCTCCACGCTGCTGATCGGCTACCGCGTGCTGCTGATCCGCAGCGTGCAACTGTATTACGACGATGCCGGCGTGTGGCTGTATTCGGGCGTGCTGCCCTGGCAGCGCGGGATCCGCGGCATCAAGTGGCGCGATCTCGACGAGGCATCCTACGCGCAGTCGTTTCGCAGCTGGCTGCTGCGGTCCTGGTCGATCCGCGTGGCGCACCGGTTCACACCGGCCAGTGAAATCAGGCTGTCCCATATGGCGCGCGGTCGCGAAGCGGTGGCGCTCATCAACGAACGCCACCAGCAGGCACTGCGGGACGACCGCCTGGCTTGAGCAAACAGGTTTGTACCTCGTGTAACATGCCGGGTTCCGGCGAGTTGATTAATGATAATCTCGCCCTCTGTACGACCCCGGTAAGAGAAAGTTACACGATGATCAAGACAAAACTCGCGCTGGCCGCCATGATGCTGGCGCTGGCGTTCAGCCCGGCCGAGGCGGCCAAGAAACCGTCGAAGGCCAAGACAAGCAAGACCGCTCCCGCCAAGAAATCCTCGAAATCGAAGTCCAAGGCCAAGAAAGCCGTTGCAGCAGCTGCCGTCGCCACCAGTGCGGCTGCAGCTTCAGCCGCCTCGGCATCGTCCGAAAGCCGCGCCGACCGCACGTTCAATTCGCAATCGAACCAGTTCCTCAATGCGCTGTGGCGCATGGATCCGGAAACCGCGATCACGGTGGGCAAATACGACACCGCCGCCACGCTCACGGTGCCCGACCTGGCCACGCGCCAGCTGCAGCTCGCCTTCATCGACCAATGGCTGGGCCGCTTCGGCAAGATCGATGGGCGCCAGCTGTCGTCGCGCCAGCGCACCGACATGGCGCTGCTCGTCAACAAGCTCAACTCGGATCGCTGGTACCTGACGACCTTCCGCGAATTCGAATGGAACCCGGCGCTGTACAACATCGCCGGCCCGATCGACTACATCCTGCACACCGAGTACGCCGCCAAGTCGCAGCGGCTGCGCACGCTGCTGCGGCGCATCGCCAACGTGCCGGCCTACTACGAAGCCGCGCGCAACAACATCACGACACCCACGCGCGAGCACACGCAGCTCGCCATCGCCCAGGCGCCCGGCGTGATCGCGCTGCTCGACGAGCTGGACAAGGAAGCGCGGGCGTCGTCGCTGGCCGCCAACGAAAAGGGCCTGTTCGGGCAGCGCATCGCCGCCGCGAAAACGGCCGTGCAAGCTTACGCGGCCTGGCTCGGCGAGACGGACAAGATGCTGGCCGTGCAAGGTGCGCGCTCGTTCCGCATCGGCCGCGACCTGTACGAACAGAAGTTCGGGTTCGACATCCAGTCGGCCAGTTCGGGCGAGCAGACTTACCACAAGGCGCTGGCGGCACGCGACGAACTGCTGGCGAACATGGACCGCATCAGCGACGAGCTGTGGCCGAAGTACCTGGCCGACGTGCAGAAACCAGCCGACCGCTACGCGAAGATCGGCATGATGATCGACAAGCTCTCGGCCAACCACGTGGCACCCGAGCGCTTCGTCGAAGAAATCAAGGCGCAGATCCCGAAGCTGCAGGAGTGGGTCACGAAAAACGACCTGCTCACGCTCGACGCGGACAAGCCGCTGGTCGTGCGCGAAACCCCGGCCTACCAGCGCGGCGTGGCCGGCGCCAGCATCGAGGCGCCCGGCCCCTACCGTCCGCAGGACCGCACCTATTACAACGTGACGCCGCTCACCGGCGCCACGCCGGAACAGGCCGAAAGCAGCCTGCGCGAGTACAACCACTGGATCCTGCAGATCCTGAACATGCACGAGGCGATCCCCGGCCACTACGCGCAGCTGGTGTATGCGAACAAGTCGCCTTCGCTGGTGAAATCGATCTTCGGCAATGGCGCCATGGTCGAAGGCTGGGCCGTGTTCAGCGAGCGCATGATGCTGGAATCGGGCTATGACAACTCGCCCGAGATGTGGCTGATGTATTCGAAGTGGAACCTGCGCAGCGTGACGAACACGATCCTCGACTACAGCGTTCACGTGCTCGACATGCAAAAAGACCAGGCACTGGACCTGCTGACCCGCCAGGCATTCCAGACGCAACAGGAAGCGGCCGAGAAATGGCGCCGCGCCACGCTCACCTCCGTGCAGCTGACGTCCTACTTCAGCGGCTACAGCGAGATCATGGAGCTGCGCGAACAGCGCCGCACTGCACTGGGCAGCAAGTTCTCGCAGAAGGCGTTCAACGAGGAATTCCTCGGCTACGGCAGCGCGCCGGTGAAGGTGATCCGCGAACTGATGCAGTAAACAAAGATTTCCCGAAAAATGGGGTACGTCCCCATTTTTCGGGAAACATTGCGCAGCCCAAACGAAATAAAAAAAGGAGCCGAGGCTCCTTTTTTTATTGCTGCTGTATTTACGTCTGGCGCTTAAGTCTGATTCTCCGGCGCCTGCGTCATCTTGACGAACATCGGCGAAACGAGCAGCCCCAGCTCGAACAGCATCCACATCGGGATGGCCAGGGCGAACTGGCTGACCACGTCCGGCGGCGTGACGATCGCGGCGATGACGAAGGCGCCCACGATCACGTAGGGCCGCCATTCCCTCAGCTTGGCCAGCGTCACGAGGTTCATCCGCACCAGGATCACCACCACGATCGGTACTTCGAACGCGGCGCCGAACGCCAGGCACATCGACATCACGAAATCGAGGTAATTCTCGATGTCGGGCGTGACGGCGATCGACGAGGGCGCGAACGTGGCGATGAAGTGGAAGACCCGTCCGAAGACAAAGAAGTAGCAGAACGCCACGCCGGCAATGAACAGCAGCGACGAGGAGATCACCAGCGGCGCCACGAGCCGCTTTTCGTGCGTGTACAGGCCCGGTGCGACGAATGCCCAGGCCTGGTACAGCACCCACGGCAACGCCAGGATGATGCCCAGCATCAGCGTGACCTTCATCGGCACGAGGAACGGGGCGGTCACGCCGGTGGCGATGATCTTGGCACCGACAGGCAGCGCATCGATCATGGGCTGGGCGAGGAAGTCGTACAGCATGGTGGGCCCCGGCCAGGCCATCAGCAGGGCCGTGACGATCAGGACGCCGATGGAAGCCTTCAGCAGCCGGTCACGCAATTCTACGAGGTGGCTGATGAAGGTTTCTTCGGCCGGTTGTTCAGTGCTCATCAGTAAAAGGAGGCGGGAGGTTTACCGTTGCGCGGACGGAAGCGCGCCACGCGCGCCGCGCCGGACACCACGTGCATGCGGCCGCCGGTGCGCTGCTTGTACCACTGCGGCACGGCCGAGGTGCGCACGAGGCGCTTGCGGCGGAATTCCTTGGCCTTGCGCGACTGGTCTTCCGTCGATGCGGAGTGGAAGTCGGGCGCGGGGCTGGCATAGGTGTCGGCAGTGTCTTCAATTTTGAAGACATCCTCGACCTCGGCCATGTTCTTCTGGATCGAATTCTCGACGTCGGCCTTGATGTTCTGCGCCTGTTCCTGCACGTTCTTTTGCAGGTTGCGCAGTTCTTCCAGCTCGATTTCGCGACTGACTTCGCTCTTCACGTCGTGCAGGTAGCGCTGCGCACGGCCGTACAGCGTGCCCGCCATGCGCGCCACCTTGGGCAGTTTTTCGGGACCGATGACGATCAGCGCCACGACGCCGATGATGGCCAGCTTGGAAAGACCGAGATCGATCATGTATCAGCGTGCGGTCAGTGCTTGTTCTTTTCCTTGGCGTCGACCTCGATCGTGCCCTTGTCGGTCACGTGCGCGGGCGGCGGTGCGGGCTGGTCGGCAGCTTCCTTCTCGTCGGTCTTCACGCCATCCTTGAAACCCTTGACGGCCTTGCCCAGGTCCGAGCCGATATTGCCCAGTTTTTTGGTGCCGAAAACCAGCATGACGACGACCAGGACGATCACCCAATGCCAGATGCTCATGGAACCCATACTATTCTCCTTGCAGGGCGGTAATGCCCGAATTCGGTAAGAACAAACAGTTTACACGACTCTTGTGCTGTCATGTTCCTGTCACAGTAACGGCCGGAAATAACTCTTCCGTCTGCTTGATCGGTATTGCTTGCAGCCGCTCAGTGCATGCCGCGCCATGGCCGCGGGCCGCCGTACAGGTGCATGTGCAGGTGGTAGATCACCTGGCCGCCGTCGGGGCCGCTGTTGATCAGTGTCTTGTAGCCACGGGTAGGGCTGCCATCCTCGCCATAGACCACCGACACGCCATGCTCCTCGGCCAGCTTCGGTGCGAGGGCCAGGATCTTGCCCAGCAAGAGCGTGTCTTCCGGCTGCGCTTCGGTCAGCGTGGAGATATGCTTTTTCGGGATCACCAGCAGGTGCACCGGCGCGGCCGGGTTGATGTCCTTGAATGCCAGCAGTTCGTCGTCTTCGTAGACGATGCTTGCAGGCACTTGTTTGGCAGCGATCTTGCAGAACAGGCAGTTATCCACGGGTCAGTCCTTTTCAATTATTCCGGGCGCGCGGCTTTTTCGGCAATGCCGGACATGCCTTCGCGGCGCGCCAGCTCGTCGAGCACCTGCTGCGGCGACAGGTCGAACTGGGCCAGCAACACGAGCGAATGGAACCACAGATCGGCCACTTCGTACAGCACCTTCGCGCCGTCGCCCGTCACGCGGGCATCCTTGGCGGCCATCACGGTCTCGGTGGCTTCCTCGCCGATCTTTTTCAGGATCGCGTCGTCGCCCTTCGAGAACAGCTTGGCCACGTACGACGTGGCGGGATCGGCGCCCTTGCGCGATTCGATCGTGGCAGCCACGCGGTCCAGGATCGTGCCGGACGCCCCGTTTGCTTCGATGCTCATTTCTTTTTATCCGTATAAATGGTTTCCGGATCCTTCAGCACCGGCTCCACGTCCCGCCAGTCGCCATCCTTCGCGTCGCCGTCGAACTGCTGGAAGAAGCACGAATGGCGCCCCGTGTGGCAGGCGATGCCGCCGGCCTGCTCCACTTTCAGCAGCACCACGTCCTCGTCGCAGTCGAGGCGGATGTCGAGCACTTTCTGTACATGGCCCGATTCCTCGCCCTTGTGCCACAGCTTCTTGCGCGAACGGCTCCAGTACACGGCCTCGCGCAGTTCCACCGTCTTGAACAGCGCATCGCGGTTCATCCAGGCGAACATCAGCACGTCGTTGCTGCCGCTTTCCTGCACGATCACGGGCACCAGGCCATGTTCGTCCCAGTGCACGCGGTTCAGCCATTTTGCCTTGGCTACGCTAGGCGTCGTCGTTGGAATACTCATGCTGTTCCCTCAGGCCTCGCGCATCGGAATGCCCTGCTGCGCCATGAAGCGCTTTGCTTCCTGGACCGTGTGCTGTCCGTAGTGGAAGATGCTGGCGGCAAGCACCGCGTCCGCATGCCCCTTCGTCACGCCATCGGCCAGGTCCTGCAGGCCGCCCACGCCGCCCGAGGCGATCACGGGAATGCCCACGGCATCGGACACCGCGCGCGTCAGCGCGAGGTCGAAGCCGCTCTTGGTACCGTCGCGGTCCATGCTGGTCAGCAGCAGCTCGCCGGCGCCCAGCGACGCCATTTTCTGCGCCCACTCGACGGCATCGAGCCCGGTGGCGTTGCGGCCGCCGTGCGTGAACACCTGCCACTTGCCGGGGGAGACCTGCTTGGCGTCGATCGCCACCACGATGCACTGCGAACCGTGCTTCTGCGCGGCGTCGAAGACCAGCTGCGGGTTGCTGACGGCCGAGGTGTTCAGGCTGATCTTGTCCGCGCCCGCGTTCAGCAGGCGCTGCACGTCTTCCACTTTGCGCACGCCGCCGCCGACCGTCAGCGGAATAAAGACCTGCGATGCGACCCGCTCGATGATGTCGAGGATCAGCCCGCGGTTGTCGGACGAGGCGGTGATGTCGAGGAACGTCAGCTCGTCGGCGCCCTGCTCGTCGTAGCGGCGGGCGATTTCGACCGGATCGCCGGCGTCGCGCAATTCGGTGAAGTTGACACCCTTGACGACGCGGCCGTCGGTCACGTCCAGGCAAGGGATGATGCGTTTGGCCAGCATATTATTTTTCGCCCGTGGTGGACGCTTCGTCCGCAACTTCGTCGAAGACTTCGCCGGTGAGTTCGTCGGCACGCAGCTGCGCCTCGTTCAGGTTGATCGTGCCTTCGTAGATCGAACGGCCGCAGATCACGCCTTCGATGCCTTCGTCCTGCACGGCGCACAGCGCTTCCACGTCGGCCAGGTTGTGCAGGCCGCCCGAGGCGATGATCGGAATGCGCACGGCCTGCGCCAGGCGCACGGTGGCTTCGATGTTCACGCCGCCCATCATGCCGTCGCGGCCGATGTCGGTGTAGACGATCGATTCCACGCCGTACTGCTCGAACTTCTGCGCCAGGTCGATCACTTCGTGGCCGGACATCTTGCTCCAGCCATCGGTGGCCACCTTGCCGTCCTTGGCGTCCAGGCCCACGATGATGTGGCCGGGGAAGGCGCCGCACGCATCGTGCAGGAAGCCGGGGCTCTTCACCGCGGCGGTGCCGATGATGATGTAGCTGATGCCGTCGTCGAGGTAGCGTTCGATCGTGTCCAGGTCGCGGATACCGCCGCCCAGCTGCACGGGGATCTCGTCGATATCGTGCTCCAGCGCGAACTCCTGCACCGTTTTCAGGATCGCCTTCACGGCGCCTTCGTTCTTCGGCTTGCCGGCGAAGGCGCCATTCAGGTCCACCAGGTGCAGGCGGCGCGCGCCCTGCTCCAGCCAGTGGCGCGCCATGGCGCCGGGGTCGTCGGAAAACACGGTGGACTGTTCCATGTCGCCTTGTTTCAGGCGAACGCAGTGACCGTCCTTGAGGTCGATGGCGGGAATGAGCAGCATGGTGTGGTAAGGGTTCGAGTAAGTGGGTGGGTAGGCTCTGTCAGGGGCGACGCGGCGAAGCTCAGGGATTCCAGTGGACGAAATTCTTGTACAGCTGCAGGCCCGTGGCCGCGCTTTTCTCCGGGTGGAACTGGGTGGCGAATATGTTGTCGCGCGCGATCACGCAGCAGAACGGCGCGCCATACACGGTTTCGCCCACGCTGTGCGCCGGGTTTTCCGGCCGCGCGTAGTAGCTGTGCACGAAATAGAAATACGCATCGTCGGGAATACCTTCCCACATCGCATGCGGCGCGGTCTGCCTGACCTTGTTCCAGCCGATCTGCGGCACCTTGAAGCGGGAGCCGTCTTCCTGCAATTGCCCGTCGAGCTGGAAGCGCACCACCGAGCCGGGGAACAGGCCCAGGCCTTCGGCATCGCGCTCCTCGCTGCGCTCGAGCAGCATCTGCTCGCCGACACACACGCCCATCAGCGGCTTCGTGGCGGCGGCGCGCATCAGCGCATCGTGCACGCCCGACTCGCGCAGGTGCGTCATGCAGTCGAGCATCGAGCCCTGGCCGGGCAGGACGATGCGGTCGGCCGCGTCGATCTCGGCCGGAACGCCGGAAATGGACACGTCGGCTTCCGGCGCGACGGCACGCAGGGCCTGCGCAACGGAGCGCACGTTACCCATGCCGTAGTCAACTACTACAATTTTTTTCATGATATGAAAGCCGGCCTTTATTTACAGGCTTCCTTTGGTGGAGGGAATCGTGCCCGCTGCGCGCTCGTCGAATTCGGCGGCCATGCGCAGCGCGCGGCCAAACGCCTTGAATACCGTTTCGCACTGGTGGTGGGCGTTGGTGCCGCGCAGGTTGTCGATGTGCAGCGAGATGCCGGCGTGGTTGACGAAGCCGCGGAAGAATTCCAGGGTCAGGTCGACATCGAACGTGCCGATCATCGCGCGGGTGAACGGAATGTGGTATTCGATGCCCGGACGGCCGGAGAAATCGATGACGACACGCGACAGCGCCTCGTCCAGCGGCACGTAGGCATGGCCGTAGCGGCGGATGCCCTTGCGGTCGCCGATGGCCTTGGCCACCGCCATGCCCAGCGTGATGCCCACGTCCTCGACAGTGTGGTGGTTGTCGATATGCGTGTCGCCGGTGGCCTTGATGTCCAGGTCGATCAGGCCGTGGCGCGCGATCTGGTCCAGCATGTGGTCCAGGAAGGGCACGCCGGTATCGAGCTTTTGCACGCCGGTGCCGTCCAGGTTCAGGGCGACGCGGATCTGCGTCTCGTTGGTGTTGCGGATGACTTCTGCAATACGGGCTGCTGGAAAATTCATGGGAAGCTCTGGGGTTAGGATCAGTCCGCCAACGAGGCGCGCAGCGCATCGAGGAAAGCGGCGTTCTCGTCCGGCGTACTGACGGTCACGCGCAGGCAATTCGTCAGCACACTGTGCATTTTACTCAAATTTTTAATCAGGATTTTACGACTTACCAGTTTGGCATGGACGCTGTCGGCATCCGGCACGCGGATCGTGATGAAATTCGCCGCCGACGGGAATACCTGCACGCCCGGTACCGCGGCCAGCGCGGCAGCCAGTTCGGTGCGCTGCTCGCGCAGCAGCCGGGCCTGCTCGTTGAGGATGTCGACATGGTCGAGCGCGAATTCGGCCGCCGCCTGCGTCATCACATTGATGTTGTAGGGCGGCCGCACTTTCTCGAACTGTTCCAGCAGCGCGGGTGCCGCCGACATGTAGCCGAGGCGGATGCCGGCCAGGCCCAGCTTGGACAGCGTGCGCATCACGATCAGGTTGCCGAATTCCGGCAGGCGCGGCATGAAGCTCTGCTGTGCGAACGGTTCATAGGCTTCGTCGACCACGACCAGGCCCCGGTCGCCCTGCGCGCGCAGGATCGCTTCGATGTCGGCCGTGTCGAACAGGTTGCCGGTCGGATTGTTCGGGTACGCCAGGAAGATCAGCGCGGGCCGGTGCTGTTCGATCGCCGCCAGCATGGCCGGCAGGTCGAGCGTCAGGTCCGCCTTCAGCGGCACGCCGACGAAATCCATGCCGGCCACCTGGGCCGAGCGCTGGAACATCACGAACGCGGGCACCGGCGCCAGCATCACGGCGCGGCGGTCCTGCCATGCGCAGGTGGCGGCCATGATGGCGATCAGCTCGTCGGAGCCGTTGCCCAGCAGGACGTCGTAGCCGGCCGGGATACCGAGCTTTGCGCGGATGCGTTCCTTCAGCGGGCCGTAGGCGGCGGCCGGGTAGCGGTTCAGCGCCACCTCGGCCAGCCGGCTGCCCAGCTCGCGGCGCAGGTCTTCCGGCAACTGGTACGGATTTTCCATTGCGTCCAGCTTCACGAAGCCGCTGGCATCCGGCACGTGGTAGCTCTTGTCGCTGCGCACGTCGGGGCGGATGGTGTTGGCGATCAGGCTGTCGAGGGACATGCTTTCTAGTACTCCAATTCGTTATTCGGGGCTGTCGACGGGTGCGACGGCGGCCGGTTTTCTTGCTATGCGCTTCCTGGCGGGTGGTTTGGGAGCGACCTTCACGGGCGGCGCTGCCAAAAAACCGGGGTCAGACCCCGGAACGGCAGACAGGTTCCTGGCTGCACGCTTCCTGGCCGGTGCCTTGGCTTCCGGCGACGGGGGCGGCAGCGCCGGAAAACCGGGGTCAGACCCCGGATCCTCGGTGCGGACGCCGGCGACGGCGCGGGCCTTGGGGTCAGACCCCTGTGGCATCAGTGCCAGGCGTTCTGCCAGGATCCTGCAATAGTCGGGATTCAGTTCGAAGCCGGTGAAGTGGCGGCCCGTGTTGCGCGCCGCGACGGCCGTGGTGCCGCTGCCCATGAACAGGTCGAGCACCACGCCGCCCGGGGGGCACGATGCCTTCACCATCCGTTCGATGATCTCGAGCGGCTTTTGCGTGGGGTGATCGACCCGCTCCGCATGTTGCCTGTGCAAGCGCGATACGCTCCACAGGTCCTTCGGGTTGTAGCCCTGTTCCAGCCATTTCGCGCCCACGAAGATGGAGCGCGACCGGGCCTTCTTGGTTTCGGCGTCGTACGGGATGCGCACGGCGTCGAGGTTGAAATAATAATCCTTGCGACGCACGAAAAAGCCGATCGTGTCGTGCACCGACGTAAAACTGCGCACGGTGCCGCCCATCGACGGCACCCGGCGGTCCCAGATGATCTCGTTGATCATCGTCATCCGCCGTTTCAGCATCACGAAGATTTCCGGCGCCGAGCGCCACGTCGTGAACACATACAGGCTGCCGTTTTCCTTCAGCTTCGGCAGCGCGGCATCGACCCATTGCTCGGTCCACGCCAGGAAATCGTCCACCGGTTGCTGGTCGGAGGTGTTGCCGTAATCCTTGCCCAGGTTGTACGGCGGGTCCGTCAGGATCAGGTCGACCGAGCCATCCGGGATGCGGTGCAAGCCGACCAAGGCATCCTCGCAGAACACCTGATCGAGCCAGGCACTCATGATTTCAGCCGCAGCTCCGCGCTGCGCGCGTGTGCCTGCAAGCCTTCGCCGTATGCCAGCTCGGCCGCGATTTTACCCAATGTCTGGGCGCCGGCTTCGCTGACCTGGATCACCGACGAACGCTTCTGGAAATCGTACACGCCCAGCGGCGACGAAAAGCGCGCCGTGCGCGACGTGGGCAGCACGTGGTTCGGCCCGCAGCAATAGTCGCCCAGCGACTCGGACGAGAAGCGGCCCAGGAACATTGCGCCGGCATGGCGGATCTTGTCGGCCCACTGCTGCGGCTCCTCGGCGGAAATCTCCAGGTGCTCGGCGGCGATGGCGTTGGCGATCTCGCATGCCTCTTCCATGCTGCGCACCTTCACCAGCGCACCGCGGTCGGTCAGCGACGTGCGGATCGTTTCCTGGCGCGGCATCGTCGGCAGCAGCTTCTGGATGGAAGCTTCGACCTGGGCGATGTAGTCCGCGTCCGGGCACAGCAGGATCGCCTGCGCCAGCTCGTCGTGCTCGGCCTGCGAAAACAGGTCCATCGCCACCCAGTCCGGGTCCGTGGTGCCATCGCATACCACCAGGATTTCCGACGGGCCGGCGATCATGTCGATGCCCACGGCGCCGAACACGCGGCGCTTGGCGGCTGCCACGTAGGCGTTGCCGGGGCCGACGATCTTGTCGACGGGCTGGATCGACTCGGTGCCATAGGCCAGTGCGGCCACGGCCTGCGCACCGCCGATGCCGATCACGCGGTCGACGCCGGCGATCGCGGCGGCGGCCAGTACCATCTGGTTCTTCACGCCATCGGGCGTCGGCACCACCATCACGATCTCGCCGACGCCGGCCACCTTGGCCGGAATCGCGTTCATCAGCACGGACGACGGGTACGCCGCTTTCCCGCCCGGCACGTAGATGCCCACGCGGTCCAGCGCCGTGATGCGCTGGCCGAGGATCGTGCCATCCGCTTCGGTATAGGTGAAGCCCTGCAGCTCCTGCTTCTGGCGCTCGTGGAAGACGCGGATGCGTTCGGCCGCGGTCTGCAGGGCCGCACGCTGCGCGTCCGGCAGCGCCGCCAGCGCGGCATCGAGTTCGGCCTGGCCGATCTCGAACGCCTGCAGGTCGGCGGCACCACCGTTGGGAATGCGGTCGAACTTGTTCGTGTACTCGACCACGGCCTCGTCGCCACGCGCGCGCACCTGCGCGATGATCCCGGTGACGGCCTGTTCGATGGCGAAATCGGTTTCCGCTTCGAACGCGAGCAGCGCGTCGAGCGTTTCCTGGAAATCGATGGCGGTGGAGTCGAGCTTGCGGATCTGGATCATGGTGGCGGCTTTGCTGTTGACTGTTTTTTACTGGTTTACTGGTTTTGTTGCGAGGCTTTCTCGAACGCTTCGAGAATCGGCTTCAGGCGGGCGCGCTTCAGTTTCAGCGCGGCCTGGTTGACGACCAGGCGGGACGAGATCTCGCAGATCTCTTCCACTTCCACCAGGTTGTTGGCGCGCAGCGTGCTGCCGGTGCTGACCAGGTCGACGATCGCATCGGACAGGCCCACCAGCGGCGCCAGCTCCATCGAGCCGTACAGCTTGATCAGGTCGACGTGCACGCCCTTCTTGGCGAAGTGCTGGCGCGCCATTTCCGTGAACTTGGTCGCCACGCGCAGGCGCGCGCCCTGGCGCACCGCGGTCTCGTAGTCGAAGCCGGCCTTCACGGCGACCGACATGCGGCAGCGCGCGATGTTCAGGTCGATCGGCTGGTACAGGCCCTCGCCGCCGTGCTCGAACAGCACATCCTTGCCGGCCACGCCGAAGTCGGCGGCGCCATGCTGCACATACGTGGGCACGTCGGTCGCGCGCACGATCAGCACGCGCACGTTCGGGTCGTTGGTCGGCAGGATCAGCTTGCGCGAGGTTTCCGGGTTTTCCGTGACGGTGATGCCGGCGGCGGCCAGCAGCGGCAGCGTGTCCTCGAAGATGCGGCCCTTCGACAGGGCGAGGATCAGCTGCGAACGGTCGGTGGCCTGGGCAGGAAGTGTGCTCATGATTTACTTGATACGGGTGATGTTGGCGCCGACGGCGGAAAGCTTCACTTCCATGCGGTCGTAGCCACGGTCCAGGTGATAGATGCGGTCGACCAGCGTTTCGCCTTTCGCGGCCAGGCCGGCAATGACGAGCGAGGCCGAAGCACGCAGGTCGGTTGCCATCACCGGCGCGCCGATCAGCTGCGGTACGCCGTCGATCCACGCGGTATTGCCGTCGATGCGGATCTGCGCGCCCAGGCGGTGCATTTCCTGCACGTGCATGAAACGGTTCTCGAAGATCGTTTCCGTTACGCTGCTATGGCCGCTGGCGATGGTGTTGACGGCCATGAACTGCGCCTGCATGTCGGTCGGGAAGCCCGGGTATTCGGTGGTGCGGAACGACACCGGCGCGGGCCGTGCATCCATCTGGGCGCGGATCCACGTATCGCCCACGGTCAGGCGCACGCCCATCTCGCGCAGCTTTTCCAGCGCCACGTCGAAGATGTCGGTGCGCGTGTTGCGGATCGTGATGTCGCCGCCCGCGGCCGCCACGGCGCACAGGAACGTGGCCGCTTCGATGCGGTCCGAGATCACCGCGTGCGACGCGCCATGCAGCGCGGGCACGCCCTGGATCACCAAGCGGTTCGTGCCGATGCCGTCGATCTTCGCGCCCATGGCCACCAGCAGGTTGGCCAGGTCCGTCACTTCCGGCTCGCATGCGGCGTTGTCCAGCACCGTCTCGCCTTCGGCCAGCGTGGCCGCCATCAGCAGGTTTTCCGTGCCGGTCACCGTGATCATGTCGGTGACGACGCGGGTGCCTTGCAGTTTTTTCGCCTTGGCGTAGATGTAGCCGGCATCGATCGAGATCTCCGCGCCCAGTGCCCGCAGGCCCTTGATGTGCTGGTCGACGGGGCGCGAACCGATCGCGCAGCCGCCCGGCAGGGAGACCTTGGCTTCGCCGAAGCGCGCCAGCAGCGGGCCGAGCACGAGGATCGACGCGCGCATCGTCTTCACCAGCTCATACGGCGCTTCGAGCTTGTTGATGCCCGCGCCGTTCAGCGTGACCTTGTCGCCGTCCTGCTCCACCGCCAGGCCGGTCTGGCGCAGCAGCTTGAGCATGGTCGACACGTCGTGCAGGTTCGGCACGTTCGCCAGTTGCAGATCGCCAGCCGTCAGCAGGCCTGCGCACAGGATCGGCAGGGCCGCGTTCTTGGCGCCGGAGATCTGGATGTCGCCGACCAGGCGCTTGCCGCCGGTGATGAGCAGTTTGTCCATGCTTGTCCCTTGTTATCTTGAATTTCCTGTTATGCCTTGGCCGCGAATTCTTCGGGGGTCAGCGTCTTCATCGACAGCGCGTGGATTTCCTCGCGCATGCGGTCGCCCAGCGCCGCGTACACGATCTGGTGGCGCTGGATCGGGCGCTTGCCGGCGAATGCCTGCGAAACGATGATGGCCGTGAAGTGCTGGCCGTCGCCCTCCACTTCGAGGTGGGTGCAGTCGAGGCCGGCGGCAATGTAGCCGTGGATTGCTTCGGGAGTCGTGGTCATGATGGGTATCTCTTCAATGTCTTTGATGTCTGCTCAGTGTCTGAGCCGGTAGCCGCTCTTGAGCAGGCGGATGGCCAGCAGCGCCAGCACCACCAGGAAGGCGGACACGATGGCCAGGCTGGTCCAGGGATTGATGTCGGACTGGCCGAAAAAGCCGTAGCGGAAGCCGTCGATCATGTAGAAGAACGGGTTCAGGTGCGATACGGTCAGCCAGAACGGCGGCAGCGAGTGGATCGAGTAGAACACGCCGGACAGGAAGGTGAGCGGCATGATCAGGAAGTTCTGGAACGCGGCGAGCTGGTCGAATTTTTCGGCCCAGACGCCGGCAATCAGGCCCATCGTGCCGAGGATCGCGGCGCCCAGCAGCGCGAACACGACGATCCACAGCGGCCAGGCAAACGACATGTGCGCGAACCAGGCGGTGGCGATGAACACGCCCAGGCCGACGACCAGGCCGCGCACCATCGCGGCGATCGTGTAGGCCGAGAAGATTTCCCAGTGCGATAAAGGTGTGAGAAGCACGAACACGAGGTTGCCGGTGATCTTCGACTGGATCAGCGACGACGAGGAATTGGCGAACGAGTTCTGCAGCACGCTCATCATGACCAGGCCGGGAACCAGGAACGACGTGTACGACACGCCTTCGTATACCTGCACGCGGCCTTCGAGCACGTGACCGAAGATCAGCAGGTACAGCATGGCGGTGAGGATCGGCGCGGCGATCGTCTGCGTGGCCACCTTGTAGAAGCGCAGCGTTTCCTTGTACACCAGGGTGCGGAAGCCCGTCGACATCATTGCGGGGCTCCCGTGCCGGTAATCTCCAGGAAGATATCCTCGAGGTCGGCCTGCTGCAGCTGCATCTCGTCGATGACGGCGCCGCTCTCGCGCAGCCGCGCCAGGATGGTTTCCACTTCCATGTATTCGTTGACCTTCAGGCTGTATTTGCGGCCAAGGGCGGACAGCTGCGAGCCGGTTTCGGCGTGCAGTACCAGATGATGCAGGTCCGGCGGCAGGTCGCCCTGCTTCAGGTGCACGATCAGCTGGGAACCGGAGATGCGGCGGATCAGCGACGACATCGTATCGAGCGCCACCACCTTGCCCAGCTTCATCATGGCGACGCGCTTGCACATCGCCTGCGCTTCTTCCAGGTAATGGGTCGTCAGCACGATGGTGTGGCCCTCGCGGTTCAGCCGCGAGATGAACTTCCACAGCGTCTGGCGCAGTTCGACGTCGACACCGGCCGTGGGCTCATCGAGCACGATCACGGGCGGCTTGTGCACCAGCGCCTGCGCCACCAGCACGCGGCGCTTCATGCCGCCGGACAGCGCACGCATATTGGTATCGGCCTTGTTGGTCAGGTCGAGGTTTTCCATCACCTCGTCGATCCACTTGTCGTTGTTCGGCAGGCCGAAATAGCCGGACTGCAGCCGCAGCGTTTCGCGCACCGTGAAGAACGGGTCGAACACCAGTTCCTGCGGCACCACGCCGAGCTTCCTGCGGGCTGCGCGGAAATCGGTCACCACGTCGTGGCCGTGGATGGAAACGCTGCCGGCATCGGCGCGGATCAGGCCCGCGATGATGGAGATCAGCGTGGTCTTGCCCGCGCCGTTCGGCCCGAGCAGCCCGAAAAATTCGCCTTCCTCGATCGAGAGCGACACGCCGCCCAGCGCCTGCAGCGACTGGTAGCGCTTCTGGACATTGCTGATGTGGATTGCTGTCATGCCTTGTTTGTATTCTGTGCAACGTCGACCGTTGCGCTGGCGGCCGGCCCCGATGGAATCCGGGCCCGTTGCCGTTCATGCGGGCGCTCGAGCCAATCTGGCAAGAGCAACGGTCAATTATATTGGAATTTCGACCCGATCACGCCCGGGCCGGCGGAAATACAGCGGAGAGGGGGAAAGGCAGGGTCAATGGTGATGCAGTTCGGCGGCCGTGCAGGCCTCCGGCGATACGAGGGAGCAGACACCATACAGCTTGGTCAGGCTTTGCAGCATCGGCGGCAGGTTCACGAGGCGCAGCGTGACGCCGGCCGCGTGCGCGGCGCGCTGCCACGCCAGCATGACGGAAACGGCGGCCGAATCGACGGCCACCACGTTGCGCATGTCGAATTCGCCCTGGCCGGCCTGCAGCGCCGCGAGGCCGTGCTCCAGCGCCGCCGTGGCGTTATCGACGGTCAGCGCAGTCAGGGACAGCATGTTGTTGGAAGAATCCGGCATGATTTTCAAAGAGTGAAGGGCCGGCGTTGCCGCCGGCCCGGAAGGTCTTACTTCTTGGCGGTTGCCAGCGGCTTGCTTGCCAGCTGCTTGTTCTTCGCGGCCAGCGTCTTGATCAGGCCATCGATGCCACCCTTGCTGATCTCGCTGTTGAAGGTGCCCTTGTAGGTTTCCACCAGCCAGGCGCCCAGCACGTTGATGTCGTAGATCTTCCAGCCGGCCGGGGTCTTGGCCACGCGATAGTTCAGCTGTACCGGTTCGCCGCGGGCCACGTTGACCTGCGAGCGCACTTCCACGTCGGTGTCGCTCGCGTCGGCACGCAGCGGCTTGAATTCGATCGTTTCGTTACGCACCTGCGACAGGGCACCGGAATACGTGTAGATCAGCAGCGTGCGGAACTCGGTCGACAGCGCGCGCTTCTGTTCCGGCGTGGCTTCACGCCAGTAACGGGCGGCGGCCAGCGCGGTCATGCGCTCGAAATCCACGTAAGGCAGGATCTTGGTTTCCACCAGGTCGATCACCTTGCGGGTGTTGCCGGCCTGGATTTCCTTGTCGTTCTTGGCGGTGTCCAGCACTTCGGAGCTGATGCGCTTGACCAGCTGGTCGGGGGCTTCGTTCGCGCTCTGGGCCGCGGCGAAGCCGGTGGTGGCGAACGCGATCGTGGCGACGGCGAGCAGTTGCTTGATCAGTTTCATGTGGTTTTACCTATGTGGGTTGTACCGATAGCGGTTGGAGGCAGTCACTAGCCGGTTCATTGCCCGGCCGGTGCGCCATTATAGCGGCCGCCGGCCGGAGCCGTTCGCGGCCGTTACCACCGCTTACTGTCATTTACCGTCCGTTACGTTGCCGGCTGCGCAGTGCCGTCGCCCGTGGGATTCACGGAAGGCTGTTCCGGCACGTTTTCTTCCGCCTTGGTTTCCGGCACGTCGCCGTCGTACACCTGGCTCTGGCGGCGCTGCAGGAAACCGTCGCGGACGAATTCGTAGCGGTCCAGCGCGGCATCTTCGAGCAGGCTCGACGCGTCGAGCAGCGCCGCGCGCTGGTCGACGACGCGGATCACGCCACCGATGGTGCGCACATGCGTGGGATCCTTGTACGACCAGGGGTCGGCAACGATGTCCAGCGGCAGGCCGACCGTGTCGCGCAAGGTGGACGGGCCCAGCAGCGGCAGCATCACGTAGGGACCGGATTGCACGCCCCAGCGGCCCAGCGTCTGGCCGAAATCTTCCTTGTGCTTGCGCAGGCCGGCTTCGGAAGCGATGTCGAACAGGCCCAGCACGCCGAACGTGGAGTTGAGCGCGAACCGGCCAATGTCGGACACGGCGTCGCCGCCCTTGCCTTGCAACAGGTTATTACCGCCGGTCCACAGGTCCTGCAGGTTGCCGAAGAAGTTGTTCACGCCGGTCTGCACGAACGAGGGCGTGACGTTCTTGTAGCCGGTCGCGACCGGCTTCAGCGCATAGGTATCGACTTTATCGTTGAAATTGAAAACCGCGCGGTTCCAGTTTTCCATCGGATCGCGCTTGTCGGGGCCGACGGCGCAGCCCGACAGGGTTGCCGCGGCGGCCAGTGCCAGTAGAACAGGGGTCGTAGTGCGGCGCATCAGTTTCAGTCCTTTCCTTCAGCGGCTTTGCTGTAGATGAATTGGTTGATCAGGTCTTCCAGCACCGCGGCGGACTGCGTACGGGCGATCTTGTCGCCTTCGGCCAGGTTGTTTTCATCGCCACCGGCCTCGATCCCCACATATTGCTCGCCCAGCAGCCCGGCTGTCAGGATCTTGGCCGAGCTGTCTTTCGGGAACTTGTACGTCGAATCCATCTCCAATGTGACGGCCGCCTTGTACGATTTGTCGTCGAACGCGATCCGCGCCACGCGCCCCACCACCACGCCCGAGGCCTTCACGGCCGCTTGCGGGCGCAGGCTGCCGATATTGTCGAACTTGGCGGTGATTTCATAGGTGTTCGCGAGCGAGAACGTGCTGTTGTTGCCGGCCTTCAGGGCCAGGAACATCAGCGCGGCCACGCCGATCACGACGAACAGGCCGACCCACACATCCAGAGATTTGCGTTGCATTTTTACTTATCCTATCTGTTTTTCTGTAACCGCGCCGGGCATTCCCACGAAGCAATTATTTATGCATCACTTGCTGACGATCACTTGCTGAACATCAGCGCCGTCAGCATGAAATCGAGCCACCAGATCATTAGCGACGACACGACCACGGTACGGGTGGTGGCGCCGGCGACGTCTTCCGGCGTTGGCCGCGTCTCGTAACCCTGGTACAGGGCGATGAAAGTGATCGCGATGCCGAACACCACGCTCTTGACGAAGCCGTTGCCCACGTCCTTCCACAGGTCGATACCGCCCTGCATCTGCGACCAGAACGCACCGGCATCGACGCCGATCAGGCCCACGCCGACCAGGTAGCCACCGAGGATGCCGACAGCGGAGAAGATCGACGCCAGCAGCGGCACGGCAATGACGCCGGCCCAGAACCGCGGCGCCAGCACGCGCTGGATCGGGTTCACGGCCATCATTTCCATCGCGGACAGTTGTTCGCCAGCCTTCATCAGGCCGATTTCGGCCGTCAGCGACGTGCCGGCGCGGCCCGCGAACAGCAGTCCGGTGATGACGGGCCCCAGTTCGCGCGTCAGGCCCAGCGCCACGAGCAGGCCCAGCGACTCGGAAGCGCCGTACTTGTTCAGCGTGTAGTACCCCTGCAGGCCCAGCACCATGCCGACGAACAGCCCGGACAGCGTGATGATCAGCAGCGAATAATTACCGATGAAGTGCAGTTGCTCGATGACGAGGTGCGGCCGGCGCATCATGCCCGGCGACAGGCCCAGCATCGTGAAGAACGTGCGCGTGGCATAGCCGACGCTTTCCACGTAATCGCGCACGGTGTTGCCAACGCCGGCAAGAAGGCGGCGGCCGATCATTTGCGCGCTCCCAGGCCCAGGTCGTCGGCCAGCGACTTGCCGGGGTAGTGGAACGGCACCGGGCCATCCGCTTCCGCATGGACGAATTGTTTAACGTACGGGTCGGTCGATACCATCATTTCAGCAGGCGTGCCGTGGGCAACGATCTTGCCCTGCGACAGGAAATAGACATAGTCCGCGATCGTGAATGATTCCTTCACGTCGTGCGACACGAGGATGCTGGTGGAACCCAGCGCATCGTTCAGGTTACGGACCAGGTTCGCGGTGACGCCCATCGAAATCGGGTCGAGTCCGGCGAACGGCTCGTCATACATGATCAGTTGCGGGTCGAGGGCGATCGAACGGGCCAGCGCCACACGGCGCGCCATGCCACCGGAAATCTCGCCCGGTTTCAATGGCGCCGCATTGCGCAGGCCGACCGCGTTCAGCTTCATCAGCACGAGGTCGCGGATCAGTTCTTCCGGCAGGTCGGTATGTTCGCGCAGCGGAAACGCCACGTTTTCAAAGACGGTGAGATCGGTGAACAGCGCGCCGTGCTGGAACAGCATGCCCATCTTGCGACGCAGCAAATACAGCTCTTTTGTCTTCAGCTTGTGGACGACCTGGCCATCCACGCTGACTTGCCCCTTGCTGGGCCGGATCTGGCCACCGATCAGGCGCAGCACCGTGGTCTTGCCGCTGCCGGAGCCGCCCATGACGGCAATGACCTTCCCCTTTGGAAAGTCCATGTTGAGCCCGGCCAGGATGGGGCGCTTCCCATACGAGAAGTGCAGGTCACGGATTTCAACGAGGTTTGCCACGGCGGAGGATCTTTATTTTTAATGCCATATTGTAGTGCAGAAAGCCCATTCTCTGCTGCGGAGGCCTCGGGAATGGCTTATATGGCAAGGATAAGTGATGAATAATACAACACTGCTAACCGCCTGGTTAGTAATTTACACTTGGCAAACGGTGTTAATTTGTGCAGCGCAGCGTCGTGCGGCACATGAGCTGTTGGCTGGCATGGCGCAACGGCCGGGGCCCTGCCAAGTGGGGTCGATTTTTCGGCAGCGGTTCGACTGGTGCGGCACGCTGCCGAGGGGGATTCGACGCCCCTACGCCGGGCTTGGTGCATGAGGATAGCGTCGCATCAGTACTGGCAGGCGCGGAATTGCCGCCGTCATGGTCCAATAAATCGCCCCCTGCTGGAACAGGCCGGCCTGGCGTATCGAAGTTGCGTCGGGCACTCATAAGAACATGCGTGCCTATCTTGCAAAGATTCTTGTATTTTTCGTTTGTAACGCATTTGTTTCACCGGACAACATACGATTCTTCATCGTGTTACCCATGAAAAGCCCCGCCAGGTGGTGGCATCGACGCTAACGCAGCGGCCAGCGGGAAACCCAAACAGAAGGGACAGTGCAGATGACGGTGATGGTTGTGACAGTGGATGAGGTGCAGGTTGCGGCAGCCGACCTGGCCGTATTGGACGTCTTCGCGGTGCACATCAGCGGCGACCTGGCCTGGGCAGAACCGTGGTCGCTGGCGTGCCACGGCGGGAATTACCCCGACGACGCGCCGTCGGCGTTCCGCATCTGGACGCCCGACATGCCGCTTGCCGCCGGCCAGGCCGTCACGGTGCGACTGGCCGAGCGGCCGCCTGCGGCAGGAGTAACACAGGGCCGGACGATCGCGGAACTGTACCCGGATGAGCCCCCGTGCGAGCGCACCGACTTTACGCCGACGGCGGAGGAGGCGCAGGCGGCACGCGACCGACCGCGTCTGCGTCAGGGATTCTCCTGGTCGCTGACGACCCATTCCGGCGAAGAGTTCACTGGGTGCAACGGTCCAGGGGACGACTCGTTCGGGTTCAGCGTGGTCTGGACCCGCGACAGGCCAGCACAGGCTCGCGTGCGAGGCTACAGCTCGAATCTCGAAGGAGTCTTGGCACATGCGCCCGGCACCCGGCTCTACGAAAGCACATTGGCCGTTGGCGAAAGCCTGACATTCAGTTGCGGCGACTGAGCGGAAAAACCAGCGATGACGATCGTCAGCATGGCGGTCGACGCCACCTGGTCGCGGTGACCGGACTGACTTCCCGAAATAGACGCGACGTTGTGGAAATTGCTGTGACTGGAACCACCGAACTGGGGCATCCGATCCCAATCTTGCTGCATTACACGGAGCCATTGCGGCCCGCTGTTTTCGGCCAGGAGCGGCCATTCACGGTGTAGCTCAAGAGGAGTTTAGCGATGGCAGGCTGGTCAATTCCAGAAAATTTCCCGTTGGGCGAGCTGGTAGCCCAAGAGCTGACGAACATTTCGATTGGTCGCCATTATGTACGTCTGCTGTTTGTATGTCTCGGGGCAGGCATCGCTTGCGTACCCAAGTACAAAGATGGAGCGACCATTGAAATTGAGGCAGGATTTCGGCTCGCTACCAACGATGGGCGGACAATCTCAGCAACGAATCTCGATCTTGCGACTGGAGCCGCTGTTCTGGTTGAGCTGTTAGGTCAAACAATTGCGGCGGTTGATCGTCGCCCCAACAATGAATTGTCTCTAACCTTTTCTGGCGGGAGCACACTACTACTTACCGTCGATGAGCAAGGCTTCGAGTCGTACCACTTACACGTTGGGGAAGATTCGGTCGACGTGACCAAAGAGTGGTGAGCGTCCGCTTCGGGGCGGGAGCTGCCTGTCGTGGCAGTCTGTAACTTTCCGGTTCGGCGACCTGGTATGCTGCGACGAACGGCCGAGTTCGGCTAGAAGCAGACATAAATCTTCTCGTTAAGCGGAGTGGAGAGTTCCGGCGCCTGAAGGCAGTCAGCATACTGGCGTACACCCTTGTCCATCGATAGGTGAACACATTACATGTGGCGCATTGAATTTACCTCGTCAGAATTTCTTCCATCCCTCCCTGAGGAATGTCAGGGTAATCCCGGAGTATATGGCTTTGAACTGGCTTTTTGGCTTGCCAAGATGCTTGCTAGTGAAGGCGTAGTCACGGGTTATCCTCTCGGGGAAGACTGGGGCTGGATAATCGAATATTCCAGTCCAGCAGAGGCGGAATTCACTATCGGGTGTTCCAGCATGGCTGAGGAAGGCGAAGGGTATCGCGGTGTGCCAATCCAATGGTCCGTCTTTATTCGGCCGCACATCTCAATCAGACAGCGGTTCAAAGGTGTTTCTCACAACGCTGAGGTGCAACGTCTTGGGCAAGCTATCGTTGCGGTGCTCATCAACGCGGGCATAACTGTCGCGTCAGTTGAGGCGGCAGAGCTAGACTGAGGTCCGTTTAGGGTCAGAAACCGCCTGTCGCGACAGACAGGAATCGGCCCAAACCGGTCGTTTGAAATTGTCGCCAAGGCATCGCGTGCAGCACTTGCTTAGGGAGGTGCTATGGCTGGAAAATTTTCGGGGCGCAGAGCGCTCGTTGATCTAATGCCTTTTAAAGCACGACGCCTGGCCAACCCAACTTCACGCAAATAAGGAAAAAGATGAACCCTAACGCTCGGATACTTCGGGCCTGGCTCGAAACCAAGGCTTGGTACGCCAATCCTGGCAAGAAGGTCGATATTCCTGAAAACGTGCTTTCGGAGTTGAAACCGTTTCTTGTAGCAAACTCCGCGACCAAGGAAGAGCAAGATGTCTACCGGCAAACTCTGTCGACGCTTTTCAACAACTATCGAAAGTCTTCCTACGAAAACAGAGAGCTACTGGGCGAAGCGTTGATAAAGCTTGGCGCCTTCTCCAAGACGGCTTTTTGGCAACCCGCTGTCGACTTCTTAAATATGGCTCCTGGAATAGGTGATACGGCCATCAGCACTTGGGTAACAACTCTTGGTTTAGATGCTGAGGAGACGCAGGCGTTGAAGACAGAGCTGTTCCACGCGTATCGCTAGCCTTTGGCTGCTTGAAGCCGGCCCCGCTGTGCTGGACGGTTGTTGAAAGTGCTTTGGGGTGACCGAAGGGAACGGCTGCTTTGGGGGCGCAAGCAGACGTACTCCAGAGTGTTCCAAGGTCGGACTAGGGAGCTTTGCAAACTCCAGCTACGCGTCGTGTTTGCGAAAGATATCCACTTATTACCCTTCCGGCTGAAGTTGATGGTGGGGCTCATCGTATAGTCCGCCACCACCATCTGGTCCTTGCCGAAGTTGCTGCCGGCACGCATTTCGCCGGAGGCGGCCAGGTCGCGCTCGGCCATCATATTGTTCATCGCGGCGCCCTGCTCGACGACGACGAAGCAGTTCGACTGCTGGATCAGCTTGCGCAGTACCAGCACGGTCGAACCCAGCTTGTATTGCGACAGCTGCATGTACCCAGCGTGAACAGCGCGCCAAGTGCCGCGCTTGGCCGGCGATCTTCGACGTTTTCCGGAAGGAGAATTGGGTTTTCATGGAATTTGGATGCCGGCGCTGGCTTGTAGGGACAATGTCGCTATCTAATACGTGGCCTTTCTGTCAATTCTCACCAATTGCCTCAATACAATTTTCCACAAATTCCGAATGAACAAAGCGCCGACATGAACTGTTGTAAAAAATTCGGGGACAGTCCCTCCAGAGGGGACAGTGCCCGATTTTTTTACAACAAAAAGCCCGCCGCGGCGGAACCGGGCGGGCTTTCGGGGGTGAAGCAGGATCAGCGTGGCAGGACGGAGTGGCCCATCAGGTACTCGTCCACCGCGCGGGCGCACTGGCGGCCTTCGCGGATGGCCCACACGACCAGCGACTGGCCGCGGCGGATGTCGCCGGCGGCGAAGATGCCGGGCTTGCTGGTGACGTAGGCATTGCTGCCTTCGGTGGCGGCACGGGCGTTGCCGCGGCCGTCTTTGTCGATGCCGAAGGCTTCCAGCACCTGTTGCACCGGCGAGACAAAGCCCATGGCCAACAGCACCAGGTCGGCTTTCATCTCGAATTCCGAATCCGCCACTTCGACCATCTTGCCGTCTTTCCACTCCACGCGGCAGGCGACCAGCTTCTCGACTTTACCGTTCTTGCCTTCCAGGCGCTTGGTGGCCACCGCCCAGTCCCGCTCGCAGCCTTCCTCGTGCGACGAGGAGGTGCGCAGCTTCGTTGGCCAGTACGGCCACACCAGCGGCTTGTTTTCCTGCTCCGGCGGCATCGGCATCAGTTCGAACTGCGTGATGGCGGTGGCGCCGTGGCGGTTCGACGTGCCCACGCAGTCGGAACCCGTGTCGCCGCCGCCGATCACGACCACGTGCTTGCCCGTGGCCTTGATCTGGTCCTTGACCTTGTCGCCGGCATTGATCTTGTTCTGCTGCGGCAGGAAGTCCATCGCGAAGTGAACGCCCTTCAGCTCGCGGCCCGGCACCGGCAGGTCGCGCGGCTGTTCCGCGCCACCGGCGATGACAACGGCGTCGAATTCCTTTTCCAGGTCTTCGGGGAAGATGGTTTCCTTGGCCCAGTTGTTCACGTTGGCCGGGAAATCCTTGCCCACCAGCGTGTTCATGCGGAATTTCACGCCTTCCGCTTCCATCTGCTCGACGCGGCGGTCGATATGGAACTTTTCCAGCTTGAAGTCGGGGATGCCGTAGCGCAGCAGGCCGCCGGCACGGTCCGATTTCTCGAACACGGTCACGTCGTGGCCGGCGCGCGCCAGCTGCTGGGCGGCTGCCAGGCCGGCGGGGCCGGAACCGATGATGGCCACTTTCTTGCCCGTCCTGTGGTCGGCCGGCTGCGGCTTGACCCAGCCGTTTTCCCAGCCTTCGTCGATGATCTTGTGCTCGATCGACTTGATGCCCACCGGGTCGTCGTTGATGCCCAGCGTGCAGGCGCTTTCGCACGGTGCCGGGCAGATGCGGCCGGTGAACTCGGGGAAGTTGTTCGTCGAGTGCAGCACGTCCAGCGCCTGGCGGTAGTGGTGGCGGTACACCAGGTCGTTCCAGTCGGGGATGATGTTGTTGACCGGGCAGCCCGTGTTACAGAACGGAATGCCGCAATCCATGCAGCGTGCGCCCTGCACCTTGGCCTGCTCGTCCGTGAGCTTCAACACGAACTCTTTGTAGTTTTTCAGGCGCGATTCCGGGGCCAGGTAGCTTTCGTCCTGGCGCTGGAATTCCATGAAACCGGTGATTTTTCCCATTTTATTTAATTCCTTACCTGACTTAAGCGGCGATGGCCTGGGTTTCAGCTTCGATCGCGGCGTTATCGGCCAGCTCGATCAGAGCGCGCTTGTATTCGTTCGGGAACACCTTCACGAACTTGCCGCGGCTTTCCGCCCAGTTGTCCAGCAACAGGCGGGCGCGGGTGCTGCCCGTGTGCTTGAAGTGACGTTCGATCAGGCGCTTCAGGATCGTTTCGTCCGCTTCCGGCGTGCCGTTGCGGTGCTGTGCGTGCCACGTGGACTTGTCGACGTGCTGCTCCGATGCCGGCAGCACCGTTTCCAGGCTGACCATCGACAGGTTGCAGCGCTTTTCGAAATCGCCGTCCGGGTCGTACACATAGGCGATACCGCCCGACATGCCCGCTGCGAAGTTACGGCCGGTGTTGCCCAGCACGACTACCGTGCCGCCGGTCATGTATTCGCAACCGTGGTCGCCCGTGCCTTCGACAACCGCCGTGGCACCGGAGTTACGCACGGCGAAACGTTCGCCTGCGACACCGTTGAAGAACGCTTCGCCGGCAATCGCCCCGTACAGCACCGTGTTGCCGATGATGATGTTGTTGACGGCCCAGCCGCGGAACTCGGTGTTCGGACGCACGATGATGCGGCCGCCCGACAGGCCCTTGCCCACGTAGTCGTTGCCCTCGCCCACCAGGTCGATCGTGATGCCGTGTGCCAGGAAGGCGCAGGCCGACTGGCCGGCGGTACCTTGCAGCTGGATGTGGATCGTGTCGTCCGGCAGGCCGGCGTGACCGTAGCGCGCCGCCACTTCGCCCGACAGCATCGTGCCCACGGTACGGTTGCGGTTCTTCACCGGCGAGATGAACGAGACGCGCTCGCCCTTCTCCAGCGCGGCCTTCGCTTGCGCGATCAGCTTGTGATCGAGCGCGTTTTCCAGGCCGTGTTCCTGCTCCTCGTTGTGGTACATGCACAGGCCTTCGTTGACGCGCGGCTGGTAGAAGATGGCGGAGAAGTCCAGCCCCGCCGCCTTCCAGTGCGTGATCGCCTTCGACTTGTCGAGCAGGTCGGAACGGCCGATCAGTTCGTCATAGGTACGGATGCCCAGCTGCGCCATCAGTTGACGCGCTTCTTCGGCCACGAAGAAGAAGTAGTTCACCACGTGTTCCGGCTTGCCCTGGAACTTGGCGCGCAGCACCGGGTCCTGGGTGGCCACGCCCACCGGGCAGGTGTTCAGGTGGCACTTGCGCATCATGATGCAGCCTTCCACCACCAGCGGTGCCGTGGCGAAGCCGATTTCGTCGGCGCCCAGCAGCGCGGCGATGACCACGTCGCGGCCGGTGCGCATCTGGCCGTCGGCCTGCACGCGGATCCGGTTGCGCAGGCCGTTCAGCACCAGGGTTTGCTGGGTCTCTGCGAGACCCAGCTCCCACGGCGTGCCGGCGTGCTTCACCGACGACAGCGGGGATGCACCGGTGCCGCCGTCATGGCCGGCCACCACCACGTGGTCGGCCTTGGCTTTCGAGACGCCTGCGGCCACGGTGCCGATACCCACTTCCGACACCAGCTTCACGGAGATCGATGCGCGCGGGTTCACGTTCTTCAGGTCGTGGATCAGCTGCGCCAGGTCTTCGATCGAATAGATGTCATGGTGCGGGGGCGGCGAGATCAGACCCACGCCCGGCACGGCGAAACGCAGCGTGGCGATGTAGCCCGACACCTTGTGGCCCGGCAGCTGGCCGCCTTCGCCCGGCTTGGCGCCCTGCGCCATCTTGATCTGGATCTGGTCCGCGGAATTCAGGTATTCCGCCGTCACGCCGAAGCGGCCGGAAGCCACCTGCTTGATGCGCGAACGCAGCGAGTCGCCATCCTGCAGCGGGATGTCGACGACGACCTGGTCCTTGCCGATGATGTCCGCCATCGTCGAGCCGGACTTGATCGGAATGCCCTTCAGTTCCATGTTGAAGCGCGCCGGATCCTCGCCGCCTTCGCCGGTGTTCGACTTGCCGCCGATGCGGTTCATCGCGATCGCCAGCGTGGCGTGCGCCTCGGTGGAGATCGAGCCCATCGACATGGCGCCGGTGGCGAAACGCTTGACGATTTCCTTGGCCGGTTCCACTTCTTCCAGCGGGATGGCTTTCGACGGATCGATCTTGAACTCGAACAGGCCACGCAGCGTCAGGTGACGGCGGCTCTGGTCGTTGATGATCTGCGCGTATTCTTTATACGTGTTGAAGTTGTTCGCACGGGTCGAGTGCTGCAGCTTGGCGATCGCGTCCGGTGTCCACAGGTGGTCTTCGCCGCGCACGCGGTAGGCGTATTCGCCGCCCGCATCGAGCTGCTCGGCCAGCACCGGGTCGTTGCCGAAGGCCAGGTTATGCAGGCGCAGCGCTTCGTCGGCGATCTCGAACAGGCCGATGCCTTCGACATTCGACGCGGTGCCCTTGAAGTACTTGTTCACCACTGCCTTGTTCAGGCCCACCGCTTCGAAGATCTGCGCGCCGCAGTAGGACATGTAGGTGGAGATGCCCATCTTGGACATCACCTTCATCAGGCCCTTGCCGACGGCCTTCGTGTAGTTGTACAGCGCCTGCTCCGGCGTCAGGTCGCCCGGCATCGCATGGGCCTGCTCGGCCAGCGTTTCCATCGCCAGGTACGGGTGCACGGCTTCGGCGCCATAGCCCGCCAGCAGGGCGAAGTGGTGCGTTTCGCGTGCCGAACCCGTCTCGACGACGAGGCCGGTCGAGGCGCGCAGGCCCTTGCTCACCAGGTGCTGGTGGATCGCGGACGTTGCCAGCAGCGCCGGGATCGCCACGCGGTCGGCGCACACGGCGCGGTCCGAGACGATCAGGATGTTGTGGCCCGACTTGATCGCATCGACGGCTTCCGCGCACAGCGACGCCAGGGAAGCTTCCACGCCTTCCTTGCCCCATGCCAGCGGGTAGCAGATCGACAGCTCGTACGACTTGAACTTGCCGCCGGTATGGCCGCTGATGTGGCGCAGGCGCGCCATGTCGTCGAACGACAGCACCGGCTGCGACACTTCGAGGCGCATCGGCGGGTTGACGTTGTTCGTGTCCAGCAGGTTCGGTTTCGGGCCGATGAACGACACCAGCGACATCACCATCGCTTCGCGGATCGGGTCGATCGGCGGGTTCGTGACCTGGGCGAACAGCTGCTTGAAGTAGTTATACAGCGGCTTGAGCTTGTTGGACATGACGGCCAGCGGCGAGTCGTTGCCCATCGAGCCGGTGGCTTCCTCGCCGGCGACAGCCATCGGCGCCAGCAGGAAGCGCAGGTCTTCCTGGGTGTAGCCGAAGGCCTGCTGGCGGTCCAGCAGCGATGCCGGCAGCTTTTCACCCGCGGCTTGAACTTTTGACCCCGCGTACTTGCCGGCATTCTGGTGCAGCTGGCTCTCGGCCAGTTTCAGGCTGTTCAGCTTGATGCGCACGGCGTTGATCCATGCCTTGTACGGCTTGGCGTTGGCGTACGTGTCCTTCAGTTCCTTGTCGTCGATGATGCGGCCCGCTTCCAGGTCGATCAGGAACATCTTGCCCGGCTGCAGGCGCCATTTCTGGATGATCTTCGATTCCGGAATCGGCAGCACGCCGGATTCGGAGGCCATCACCACCAGGTCGTCGTCCGTGACGATGTAGCGGGCCGGACGCAGGCCATTGCGGTCCAGCGTGCCGCCGATGTAGCGGCCGTCGGTGAAGGCCATGGCGGCCGGGCCGTCCCATGGTTCCATCATCGCCGCGTGGTATTCGTAGAACGCCTTGCGGTTGTCGTCCATCAGCGTGTGGTTTTCCCACGCTTCCGGGATCATCATCATCATGGCCTGCGCCAGCGGGTAGCCCGCCATCAGCAGCAGTTCCAGCGCGTTGTCGAAGCAGGCGGTGTCCGACTGGCCTTCATAGATCAGCGGGAACAGCTTCTGCAGGTCGTCGCCCAGCACGGCGGACTTCATCACGCCTTCGCGGGCGCGCATCCAGTTGAAGTTGCCCTTGACCGTGTTGATCTCGCCGTTGTGGGCGATCAGGCGGTACGGGTGGGCCAGCGGCCATTCCGGGAAGGTGTTCGTGGAGAAGCGCTGGTGCACCAGTGCCAGCGCGGAAATGCAGCGCGGATCCTGCAGGTCGCGGTAGTACACGCCCACCTGGTCGGCCAGCAGCAGGCCTTTGTAGACGACGGTACGGGCCGACATCGACGGCACGAAGAACTCGTTGCCGTGTTGCAGCTTCAGTGCCTGGATCGCGTGGCCGGACGACTTGCGGATCACATAGAGTTTGCGTTCCAGTGCATCGGTGACCATGATGTCGGCGCCGCGGCCGATGAAGATCTGGCGGATCACCGGCTCTTTCGCGCGCACCAGCGGCGACATCGGCATCTCCGTATCGACCGGCACGTTGCGCCAGCCCAGCACGACCTGGCCTTCGATGCGCACGGCGCGCTCGATTTCCTGTTCGCAGGCGATGCGCGACGCGCTTTCCTTCGGCAGGAAGACCATGCCCACGCCGTATTCACCCGGCGGCGGCAGTTCCACGCCCTGCTTGCCCATTTCGTCGCGATAGAACTGGTCCGGAACCTGGATCAGGATACCGGCGCCATCGCCCATCAGCTTGTCGGCCCCCACGGCGCCGCGGTGGTCGATGTTCTTCAGGATCTGCAGACCCTGTTCGATGATCGAATGGCTCTTCTGGCCTTTGATATGGGCGACGAAACCGACACCGCAGGCATCGTGTTCGTTGGCTGGGTCGTACAAACCTTGCGCGTTCATGGGCACTTTCTCCGAAGCAGAGAGCCGTGAACACCTACCGTGGCGGGTACGCATGGCTCCGGTTTTGCAAATTGAAAACCGAGAATAGTGCATCGCACAAGTAAACTCAACCTAATTAATTAGGGTCGGAGTCGAATTAACTGCACCATTTTTGCGCAAAAAATTTAATAGGGACAGAGTAAAGGCGGAAATTCGGCAGATGGTGCATGCAAAAAATATTAATGACCCCAGGAAAAGTTGCCAAAAACCGGGGTCAGACCCCGAATTTTGGCAACATTAATGGAATCAACGTATTAGGTGTCTCGTCGTGTTGTTGCGCTGGTCGTTAAACAACAGCTCAAGTCGGCTGAGCCTGCTTGAAGGGCCGTCCACGTTTAGCGGGCAGTACTTGGCGCTTTGCCTTTTGCTCGAGATCTTTCTTGTATTTGTCGGTGCCCAGCGGCCAGCCTTTCAGCACTGCGGCTTCCACAGTGCCGACCTCGGCAGCGGACAGGTACTGGCCCGACAGCTCGATATATGCCGCCTCCCGCTGGAATGGCGTATTGCCGAGCAACCAGTAAGCCGGGTGGTCGGTAACGATGCTGTCGGGCCGGAGACCCGCATGGTGCGCATAGCTGGACCATGCGTACTGGTCGGCTGCCTGCACCAATCCAGTGCGCACAGGAGCGGCCTCGAGATAACGGCAGCATGTCAGCAGGAAGTTTTCGCCGTCGACGACGGAAGTCTTGTAGCGGCCATGCCACAACGTGCCGGCGCGGCCGTATTTCTGGTTGTAGTACGGCACATAGCAGCGCCCCAGCCATTGCATCATCTGGCCGAGCCCGTCCTCATCGGACGGCGTCACCAGCAAGTGCAGCTGGTCCGGCAGCAGCGCGTAAGCATGGATCGCCACCTTGTAGGTGCGGGCCGCCGTGCGCAGCCAGGCGAGGAAAGTCGTGTAATCGTCCGTGTCCTGGAAGACGGCCTGGCCGTTCAGGCCACGCTGGATCACGTAATGGGGCTGGGAGGGAACGATGAGGCGGGGCAGGCGGGCCATGTGGAACAGGAAATCGGTTGAAACGGCCATGATACCCTTGCCGTCACAACCCTGTCCCTATTTGTTTCAGAGAATGAAAATTTCTCTCTGACCCTGTCCCTGATTAATTACCAGCTACGACAGATTGAAGCTGGTGGACAGGCTGTACCCTTCGCCATAGGCACTGCGCAGCGGCAGGTCCTGGCCCAGCGCGGAGCGCGCCTTCTTGCGCAGCCGGTAGACCAGCATGTCCACGCGGCGTCCGGCATCGGGATCGTCGCCGCCGATGCCCGCCACGATCACCTGCCGCGGCACGGGCCGCGTATTGATCGTCAGCAGGTGCAGGAAATTGCATTCCTTTTCCGTCAGCGTGATGGCCTGGCCTTGCAGTTCGAGCTGGCGGGCAGACAGCCGCAGGGTCCATTTGCTGGGTACCGGCGCCGTTTCCTGCGGGCCGACGCGACGGTCCAGCGCCTCGATATGGGCAGCCAGTTCGGGAAACTTGATGGGCTTTGTCAGGTAATGGTCGGCGCCCAGGCGCAGGCCGAGGATGCGGCTGTCGAAATTGACGCGTCCCGTGAGCACGAGCAGGCCGATCTGGGGATACAATTGACGCATCCTGGGTATCACATTGATACCGTCCTCGTCGGGCAGACCAAGGTCCAGCACGACGACGCCAACATTACCCTGGCTTAACGCGGACCACATCTCGCCCGCGTTGCTGGTAATGCTCACACCGTGTCCCAATTCCCCCAGGTAGTCAGCCATTTCTTCGGCGTACTCCAGGTTGTCTTCCACGATCAATATCTGCGTCATCGATGGCCATTTTGATGTTGTTTCGCTACCCAAAGAATTATCACGGGAGTAACGGGTAGGGCGCAAGGTTTATACGGCGACCGGAAGCCAAATCCGGAACTTCTTGCCGCTTTCAGGCAAGTTTTGCACGCTGAGAGTGCCGCCGTGCACTTCGATCACGGCTTTCGCCATGTACAGGCCGATTCCCGAGCCCGCTGTCCCGGCGGCGGCGCTGCCGCGAAATCCCTTGTCGAACAGGCGCCCCGTTTCGTTTTCCGGGATCGCCGGGCCACTGTCGGCGACGGTGAATTGCACCCCGCCTTCGGCGGCCTTGCCCGCCCACAACACGATCGGCGACTCGGCCGGCGTGTACTTGACGGCATTGTCGAGCAGCACGTCGAGGCACATCCGCATGCCTTCCGGGTCGGCGCGCACCCAGGCGGGCGCATCGCCGGCCTGCACGACAATCGCGGAACGCCGCGCGCGCGCCTGAGCCGCGGCCGCTTCCATCAGCGCGGCCGGTACGATGCCATTCTCGCGCTGGCGCCGCCCGATCGACGCCAGCCGGTCGGGCGACAGGTATTCCTCGACCATGGCCAGCAACCGGTCCACCGCGCCCTGGATCTTGTGGTAGCGCTTCGTGGTGCCTTCGTCGGCACCCTTGTCCGTCATGACGAGGCGCTGGATGGCGCCATCGATCGTGGCCAGCGGCGAACGGAATTCATGCGACAGCATGGAAGCGAATTTTTTCTGCTGCCGCTCGAACTCGCGGCGCGTTGTAATGTCGCGCACCACGCCGACCAGCCGCGTACTGTCGACAAGCGTGGATTCGATCTCCACGGCAATGCCTTCCAGTTCCGCCTCGCGCACCAGCGTGCGGCGGCTGTCGTCCCCTTGGCGGAAACGCTCCAGCCGTTCGGGCAGCTCCTGCAGCAAGGGACCGGCCAGGGCCAGGGCACGGTCCAGTACCTCTTCCGGCGCCCAGTCGAAGCGCCGTTCCGCGGCCGGGCTGACATACAGCAGTTGCCCCGTAGTACAGTCGAGCATCCAGTGGACGTCGGTGCCGTACTCGAGCATCATGCGGTAGCCAGCTTCGTCCATGCGTCGTGTCTCAGTCGATCAGCGGTGCAAAGATCTGTTGCAGGTCTTCCTGCGTCAGTGCCATTTTCTGCGATTCCCCCTCGGCCAGCACGGATTGCGCCAGGTCGGCCTTCTTCTGCTGCAGCACCTGGATTTTTTCTTCCAGCGTGCCCTTGGCGATCAGTTTATAGACAAACACCGGCTTGTCCTGCCCGATGCGCCATGCGCGGTCGGTGGCCTGCTGCTCCGCGGCCGGGTTCCACCATGGGTCGTAGTGGATGACGGTATCGGCCGCGGTCAGGTTCAGGCCCACGCCGCCCGCTTTCAGGCTGATCAGGAAGATCGGCACGGCGCCCTGCTGGAACGCGGCCACCTGGGCGCCGCGGTCGCGGGTTTCGCCGGTCAGCAGCGCATACGGAATGTCGCGCGAGTCGAGCTCTTCCTGGATCAGTTCCAGCATCGACGTGAATTGCGAGAACACGAGGATCTTGCGCTTTTCCTCCAGCAGGTCTTCCAGCATCTGCATCAGGTCGGCCAGCTTGGCCGATCCGGCAGCCTGCTGCTTGCGGGCGGACAGCGATTTCACCAGCCGCGGATCGCAGCAGACCTGGCGCAGCTTCAGCAGCGCCTCCAGGATCACGATCTGGCTGCGCGCCACGCCCTTGCGGTCGATTTCCTCGCGCACCTTCTGGTCCATCGCCAGGCGCACGGTTTCGTACAGGTCGCGCTGCGCACCGGTCAGTTCGACCTTGCGCACCATTTCCGTCTTCGGCGGCAATTCCTTGGCCACGCTGTCTTTCGTGCGGCGCAACAGGAACGGCTTGATCCGGCGGTTCAACAGCATCCTGCGCTGCGGATCGTCCTGCCGCTCGATCGGGTGGCGGAATTGCGAGTTGAACGATTTTTCATCGCCCAGCAAGCCCGGCAGCAGGAAGTGGAATTGCGACCACAGTTCGCCCAGGTGGTTCTCCAGCGGCGTGCCGGACAGGCACAGCCGGTGCTTCGCACGCAGCAGGCCCGCGCTCTGCGCTGCTTTCGACCGGGTGTTCTTGATGTAATGCGATTCGTCCAGGATCACCAGGTGGAAGTCGTGCTCGCGCAGTTTTTCCTCGTCGCGCGGCAGCAGCGCATACGTCGTCAGCACCAGGTCCGCTTCCGGGATCTTGTCGAACAGCTCGGCGCGATCCTTGCCTTGCAACAGCAGGGTTTTCAGGCTCGGGGCGAAGCGGGCCGCTTCATCCTGCCAGTTGCCCATCAGCGACGTCGGCGCGATGACGAGCGTTGGATGCGTCATCCGGCCCGATTCCTTTTCAACGAGGATGTGCGCGAGCGTTTGTACCGTCTTGCCCAGGCCCATATCGTCGGCCAGGATGCCGGCCAGACCGTATTCACGCAGGAATTGCATCCATGCCAGGCCTTCGCTCTGGTAATCGCGCAGCGTGGCCTGCAGACTGGCCGGCGTGGCCACGCGCTTCACGGCCGAGAACTGGTTCAGCCGGCGCCCCATCTCGCGCAGCTCCTCGCCGCCCGTCCACTGGAACTCGCCCGTGCGGGCCAGTTCGTCCAGCCGCGCCGCATCGAGCGTGCTCATGCGCACTGCGTGGCGGATCTTGTCGTTGAAATACAGCTCGCCCAGCGTTCCAAGGATCGGCCTGAGGCGCGCCCAGGGCAGCGCCACGCGGGTACCGCCGGGCAGCGTGGCCAGCATCTGGTCCGTTTCGCCGTGCGCCGACAGCGCCTTGGTACTGAAATCGTTGGGCATGTTGCGGATCATCTGCACCAGCACCGGCAACAGCGGCACGCGTTCCTCGCCCACGGTGATGCCCAGTTCCAGCTCGAACCAGGCATTGCCCGTCTCCGCGCCCTCTTCCTCGATCTCGGCATACCACTCTTCCACCGGCGCCACATCGTAGCGGTATTTCGGCGTCTTTTCGACTTGCCAGCCATCCTCCTGCAGCGCTTCGATGCCGGACTCGGCAAAACGGATCCAGTCGGCCTGGCCAGCCAGCAGCAGGCCGCCGCGCACAGACGACAGCGGCAGCGCCGTCGGCTTGCGGAAGCCCAGCTGCGTCAGCGTTTCCAGCGCTGCCGTTTCCAGCGCCTCGTTGCGCACGATGATCTCGGTGACCTCGCCACGCTGGCGCACCACGCGCTGCGATGGGTCGAACGATACACGCTCGCCATCGTAGTCATACGACAGCACTGCGTAGTCATGCCATTTCTGCACCGAACCATCGGACAGCTGGGCCGCATCGAGCACCAGGATCGGGCGCGGCTTGACGTCTTCGCGCAGGCGCTGCGGCAATGGCTGCGGCAGCGGCATCAGCTGCTGCAGGCCGTGCGCGAGCAGCAACTGCGACACGCGCATCTTATCGTTCGGCATCAGCAATGGTGCTTGGGCAACCAGTGCCTGCAGCTCGGCCAGCGCAATGTCGGCACCGCCCTGGTTCAGGTGCAGCACGCCGCACGACAGGTTGTCGATATACCACGGCGGTTCCGTCGGCAGCATGTAGTCGATCTGGTCGGCGCCGGCATGGCGGGCATTGGCCGGCACATTGGCCGGTTCTTCCACTTTCCAGCCCAGCCGCAAACCCTTGCCCTCTTCGCGCCAGGCCAGGTTGGCGGTGCGCCCCTGGCCGGCTTTCATCGGATAGACGAGGCCGTTGCCCACGTCCGCCCACGAATTTGCCCACAGCAGCTTTTCTTGCTCGGACAGCATTTGCAGCAGTGCCGCGCCGATCTTGCCGCGTGGCTCGGTCGCGCTGCCGGTCGGCGAATTCGGCCCGGTCCGCATGGCCACGAAGAAGCGCACCAGGTCCTCGTCGCCCGGTTCCAGGAACGGCGGCGGTGCCGACAGCAGCGAGAACACTTCGTTGACGGGGCTGGCGGCGGCCACGTCGCCATTCGGGCGCAGCCGCGCCTTGTACAGCGCCAGCGCCACGTGCCGGCCGCCGGACGTGGGCGCCAGCACGTAGATGAGCTTGTAACTGGTTTGCTTCGGATCGGGATCGACCGGAGTCAGTTTTGCCTTCGGGTGCGCAGCGGCATCAACCCGCTGCAACCAGATGGCGACCGCATAGGGCAACTGGGTTGCCGGCGGACTGGCGGGAGCGGGGGCGGGTGCAGCGGGAGTTGCAGGGGCTTCGTCGCGGGTCAAATCCATTGGTCGCATCGGTGTATTCAAGACGGTTCAAAAACAGCAACATGCAATATTATCCGCCAACAGCCTTCCTGTGTTCGTATATGTTCTAACTTATCGGGCTTCTCCACATGGCGCGGTGCCGTCGGGTATGATTAAAAGCTTGTCTGTCGAGAACCGAACTGAACACATGCTGCCTTCCATCGAACAACGCCTGGCCGTCGAGCTGGCCGCCAAGCCGGCCCAGGTGGCCGCCGCGATCGCCCTGCTGGACGAGGGTGCCACCGTCCCCTTCATCGCCCGCTACCGCAAGGAGGCCACCGGCGGCCTCGACGATATCCAGCTGCGCCTGCTGGAAGAGCGCCTGCGCTACCTGCGCGAGCTGGAAGACCGCCGCGCCAGCATCGTGGCGTCGATTACCGAGCAGAACAAGATGACACCGGAGCTGCTCGATGCCGTCCTGCATGCCGAGGACAAGACCCGTCTGGAAGACCTGTACCTGCCCTACAAGCAGAAGCGCCGCACGAAGGCGCAGATCGCTATCGAGGCCGGGCTGACGCCGCTGGCGGAGAACCTGCTTGCCGATCCCGCGCTGAATCCGGAAGCGGAAGCGTCGCAATTCCTGCGTGAAGCATTCACGACGCCCGATGGCAACAATGCCGGCGTGGCCGATACGAAAGCCGCGCTGGACGGCGCCCGTCAGATCCTGATGGAGCGCTTCGCCGAAGACGCGAACCTGGTCCAGTCGTTGCGCGAATACGTGCAAGACCATGGCGTGGTGGAATCAAAAGTTATCGAAGGCAAACAGGAAGCCGGGGAAAAGTTCGCCGATTATTTCGATTACGCCGAGCCGCTGTCCACCGTGCCGTCGCACCGTGCGCTGGCGCTGATGCGCGGCCGGCGTGAAGGCGTGCTGGACGTGACGCTGCGCCTCGATACCGAAGCGGAAAAACCGAAATGGGATGCGCCGCATAACCCTTGCGAAAGCCGCATCGCCGCCCGGTTCGGCATCAGGCAGGCGGGGCGCCCCGCCGACAAGTGGCTGGCCGACACCGTGCGCTGGACCTGGCGCGTGAAAAGCTTCATGTACCTGGAAACGGAACTGATGGGCGCGTTGCGCGAGAAGGCCGAGCTCGATGCCATCGGCGTGTTCGCCACCAACCTGAAGGCCCTGCTGCTGGCGGCCCCTGCCGGCCCGCACGCGACGATGGGCCTGGACCCGGGGCTGCGCACCGGCGTGAAGGTGGCCGTGGTCGATGCCACCGGCAAGGTCGTCGATACCGCCACCGTGTATCCGCACCAGCCGCGCAACGACTGGGAAGGCACCTTGCACGTGCTGGGCCAGCTGGCCGCGAAACACAACGTGTCGCTGATTTCGATCGGCAACGGCACCGCGTCGCGGGAAACGGACAAGCTGGCGCAGGACCTCATCAAGCGCAATCAAGAGCTCAAGCTCCAGAAAATCGTCGTCTCCGAAGCAGGCGCGTCGGTGTATTCGGCCTCCGAATTCGCCTCGCGCGAATTGCCGGACATGGATGTGTCGCTGCGCGGCGCCGTGTCGATCGCGCGCCGGCTGCAGGACCCGCTGGCCGAACTCGTCAAGATCGATCCGAAGTCGATCGGCGTGGGCCAGTACCAGCACGACGTGAGCCAGTCCCAGCTGGCGCGCACGCTCGATGCCGTGGTCGAGGATTGCGTGAACGCCGTGGGCGTGGACGTGAACACCGCATCGGCGCCGCTGCTGGCGCGGGTGTCGGGCCTGTCCGCCAGCGTGGCGCAGAGTATCGTCAGCTTCCGTGACCAGAAGGGCGCCTTCACGTCGCGCGCGGCGCTGAAGAAAGTGCCGCGGCTGGGCGACAAGACGTTCGAACAGGCGGCCGGTTTCCTGCGCGTCATGAATGGCGACAATCCGCTCGATGCCTCGGCGGTGCACCCGGAATCGTATCCGGTCGTCGAAAAGATCCTGGCCGACATCAGCAAGGACATCAAGTCGGTGATCGGCGCGACGTCCGTGCTGAAGACGCTGTCGCCGGCAAAGTATGCCGACGACAAGTTCGGCGTGCCCACGGTGACCGATATCCTGAAGGAACTGGAAAAGCCGGGCCGCGACCCGCGCCCCGAATTCACCACGGCCACCTTCAAGGAAGGCGTGGAGGAGATCGCCGACCTGCGGCCGGACATGATCCTGGAAGGCGTGGTCACCAACGTGGCGGCATTCGGCGCCTTCGTCGACATCGGCGTGCACCAGGATGGCCTGGTGCACATCTCGGCGCTGTCGAATACCTTCGTGAAGGATCCCCACACGGTCGTGAAGGCCGGCCAGGTGGTCAAGGTGAAGGTGCTGGAAGTGGACGTGAAGCGCAAGCGCATCGCCCTCACCATGCGCCTGTCGGACAATGCGCCGGCGGCCGGCTCGCGGCCCGAGCAAAAGGGCGACCGCAACGATCGCCGCGCCATGGGCCAGCAGCAGAAGAACACGGCGCGCGAGCCGGCGATGGGCGGTTCGATGGCGGCCGCGTTCGCCAAGCTGCGCGGCTGACGGCGGCAGGCGCTGCCGGGCGGTCAGGAGTCCTTGACGCTGAGCAGCCGGCCCGTCACGCGGGCCAGCGCATACAGCGCCAGCGACATCACGGCCGAAGACAGGATCAGCACGCTGGCCCAGGCCAGCTCGTCGTGCTGGCGCAGCGCCATCGTGCCGCTGACCAGCGGCGGTACCTGGATGCCGGCGATGATCAGCATCGCCACGGCCTGGCGGCGATAGGTGGAGACGCGCGCGGGCGCATGGGTAAAGATGTCGCGCGCCTCCCCTTTCGGCGCGCGCCACAGCATCCAGCTCATCGAGTGGCCGGCCAGCTTCCAGCCGGCGGCCTTGGGCGCCTCGGCATAGTGGGGGTCTTCGATCTCCTTCGTGGAAGCAAAGTCGATCCGGTAGTCATAAGGCTCGGGCAGGTCGGCCTGGAAGGTATAGATGCCGAAGGGCGCCACCGATTCCAGGTGCAGGCCCTGGGCCGACTGGCGTTCCAGCCAGCGCTCGATGCGCTCGGGATGCCAGGCGGCTCCCAGCCTGATCTTCCTGACCCGCCTGATGCCCCGGTTTCCTTCCATCCCGCGATCCTCCTGTCCTGTTTCAGAGAGCGCTACCAGCGGATTATGGTAGCACGGAGGCAACTATGCGCCGCGGCGCAAAAGCTACAGTGCGGTAGCACCGCCTGCCGCTGACGCAGCGGCTGCCGCAGGGGAGACTTGACGCGGGCCCGTCCTGCAACGGACAAGGGAATCCCTGTAAAATGCCGGTATTCCGAAATTTCCGATATTTTTCTTATTGAGGCAGCTATGAGCGACGTACAACAGTGGATCAAGCAAACCGTGACGGGCACCCCGGTGGTGCTGTTCATGAAAGGCACCGCGCAATTCCCGCAGTGCGGCTTTTCCGGCCGCGCGATCCAGATCCTGAAGGCTTGCGGCGTCGAGAATATCGCCACCGTCAACGTGCTGGAAGACCCCGAAGTGCGCCAGGGCATCAAGGAATATTCGAACTGGCCTACGATTCCCCAGCTGTACGTGCGCGGCGAATTCATCGGCGGTTCGGACATCATGAACGAGATGTATGAGTCGGGCGAGCTGAAGACGCTGCTGGACAACCAGGGCTGAATCTCGCATGACCGGGCGCCCGCGGCGGATCGTCGTTGCCATCACGGGCGCAACCGGCGCCGTGTATGGCGTGCGGCTGCTGCAAATGCTGGGGGCGCTCAATGCGCCCGCGACACCTTCGCTGCCCGGCGTGACGCCTCTCCAGGTCGAGATTCACCTGGTGATTTCCGACGCCGCGGTGCTCACCCTGCATGAGGAAACGGGCCTGGCCCGGCGCGAAGTGGAAGCGCTCGCGCACGTCGTGCACAAGGCCCATAACGTGGGCGCGTCGATCGCCAGCGGATCATTCCTGACCGACGCGATGGTGATCGCTCCCTGCTCGATGAAAACGCTGGCTGCCGTGGCCCATGGCCTGGCCGACAACCTGGTCGCACGCGCCGCCGACGTGATGCTGAAGGAGCGCCGCCGCCTGGTGCTGATGGTGCGCGAAACGCCTTTCAACCTGGCGCACCTGCGCAATATGACGGCCGTCACGGAAATGGGCGGCATCATTTTCCCGCCGTTGCCGGCGTTTTACCACCGGCCGCAAACGATCGCCGACATCGTGGACCACACGGTGGCCAGGGTGCTCGACCTCGTTGGCCTGGAAGCGGCCGGCGGCACGACGCCGCGCTGGAACGGCCTGGCCAGCCAGGGCTAGCCGGCCCGCGCCATTATTTCTGGTAGTTGACCCGCACCAGCATGCGGATGAATTCGCGTGCGATCTGCCGGTGATGTTCATCCAGGCGCTGCAGGTCCGCGATCAGCTTTACATCCGCCGATTCGAACCGCGACAAGCCATTGGCGCCCTCGCCGGCCGGTGCCGCCGTTTCCGCCCCGCCGAATCGCAGCCATTCCGCCGGCACGCCCAGCCATTGCGCAATCATCCGCAATTTTTCCTGCGTGGGGATTGCCTCGCCCACCAGCCATTTTCGTGCCGCGTGCACGGTGATCGGCCGCCCTTCGAACCGGATGTTGAATTCCCGTGCCAGCCTTGTGGGACTGTCAGGGGAATAGTGAGCATTTTTCAAAGCCTGCTGGAGTCGCTGGCTAAAGCTTTCGCGTTCATTCGAAGAATTCATAGTTGCACTATTTCATGTCACGACCTGAATGTCAGTCTCAAGTGTGCTCAGACCAATTGTGACAAATTGGTGGTGGATACAATTAACATTGTAACCTCCAATCAATCACCCATTCCAGCCCTAAAGCAACTTTTTCGCGCAACTTGTTGCGTGATTGCATGCAATTTGCTGGCGCCTTGCTTGTCTCGTCAGACACAATGGTTGTGATTTATGCAACTAAAGGGATGACATGAAGGGAGGAGTGGCCATGCTGGATTTCTCCTCATCGGCGTGTTCAGGCATCCCTGCGTAAGGGTTACAGATACAGGGTTTAGAAGTAGGGCTACTTTATTAGTAGCTAGTACGAAATCGTATGATGCCGCCACTATCCGTTTCACGGCGCACGATACCGTCACGCCATAATTTGTGGAGGTGGGCGAGCGCCTCGCCGAGCGCAAAGCTGAGCATGTGGGCGTCCAATGGACGGCGGAACATCAATGGGACAATGTCCGCGGCCGAGCGCGGTTCTGCGCAGGCGGCGACAACTTCTTCCAGCCGGGCGGCATGGTGGTCGCGCAATTGCGCGATGCGCGTATGCAGGCCACGGAACGGCTTGCCGTGCGCAGGCAGCACCAGCACATCGTCCGGCAGGCCGGCAAAACGTTCCAGCGAATCCAGGTATTGCTGCAGCGGATTGCCTTCCGGCTCGATCGCGAACACGGAGACATTGGTGGAAATGCGCGGCAGCACCATGTCGCCGGCGACCAGCACGTTCAGCGCCTCGCAATACAGCGAAGCATGCTCGGGCGAGTGGCCAAAACCCGTGATCACGCGCCAGGCATGGCCGCCGATGTCCACCTGCTGGCCATGCTCCAGGCGGAAATAGGAAGCCGGCACGGACGGCACGAGCGATGGATAGTAATTCTTCCGGCTCTGCATTTTTTCCAGCATGTCCGCATCGACGAGTCCATGCCGCCGGAAGTGCTCGACGGCGCCCGTGCCATCGACGCCGGGCAGCGCCGCCGCCATCATCCGCGCAAAACCGTATTCGCCGGCCGTCATCGCCAGCGGCGCATCCCAGCGCGTGCACAGCCAGTCCGCCAGCCCCACGTGGTCGGGATGGCAATGCGTGACGAGCACGCGCCCCAGCGGCTTGCCGCCGAAATGGCTGGCCATCACCGCTTCCCATCCGGCGCGGCTGGCATCGGTGGCGGCGCCGCAATCGACGACGGTCAGCGTGCCTTGCGCATCGTCGAGCAGCCACAGGTTGATATGGTCCAGCGCGAACGGCAACGGCAGGCGCAGCCAGCGGATGCCCGGGCCGATATCGATGGCGTCGCCGGGTGCGGGCACCGTGTCGCCGAACGGATAATGCAGCTGGGCTTCGAGCGGATTCATCGATTCTCCTGTGTGGCGGTGCGCTACAATGCTTGGACGCTCCGCATTGACGTAACGTAAACGGAAACACTCATTGTAAGCCATGTCCACCTACACCATTACCGAGCTGGCCCGCGAGTTCGACATCACGCCCCGCGCCATCCGCTTCTATGAAGACCAGGGCATCCTGTCGCCATCGCGCGAAGGTGCCGGCGGCCGCAACCGCGTGTACACGCCACGCGACCGCACCCGCCTGAAACTCACGCTGCGCGGCAAGCGCCTCGGCCTGTCGCTCTCCGAGATCAAGAGCCTGGTCGACATGTATGAAACGCCGAAGGATACGGCGGCGCAGATGCACCGCTTCCTCAACGTGCTGGCACAGCACCGTGAAACGCTGGAGCAGCAGCGCGAGGATATCGAGATGTCGCTGGCCGAGATCGCCGCGCACGAAGAAGAGTGCCGGCGGCTGCTGGCCGCCCAGGAACATGGCGAACGGCTGGGGACCAACGGCTGAGCTCGCGGGGGCCACAAGGCCCTTGCCTGCGCGGGACTTTACGTTTACGTTAACGTAATATCGAATTAATCGCTAATTCCCATCAAGAGAGACGAGGACGACATGCTGCATCTCCCAGGCCTGACCTTTGACCATGGCGAAGACATCGCCGCGCTGCGCGAAGCCGTGCAGCAGTTCGCCGCGGCGGAAATCGCCCCCCGGGCGGCGGAAATCGACCGCACCGACCAGTTCCCGATGGACCTGTGGCGCAAGCTGGGCGAACTGGGCCTGCTCGGCATTACCGTGGGCGAGGAATACGGCGGCTCGGGCATGGGCTACCTGGCCCATATCGTGGCGATGGAAGAGATTTCGCGCGCTTCCGCCTCCGTCGGGCTGTCGTATGGCGCCCACTCGAACCTGTGCGTCAACCAGATCAAGCGCAACGGCAACGAAGAACAGAAGCGCAAGTACCTGCCCAAGCTGATTTCCGGCGAGCACATCGGCGCGCTGGCGATGTCCGAGCCGAACGCGGGATCCGATGTCGTCAGCATGAAGCTGCGCGCCGACCGCAAAGGCGACCATTACGTGCTGAACGGCACAAAGATGTGGATCACCAACGGACCGGACGCGGACACGCTCGTCGTCTACGCGAAAACCGACCTGGCAGCGGGCCCGCGCGGCATGACCGCGTTCCTGATCGAAAAGGGCTTCAAGGGCTTTTCGATCGCGCAAAAGCTCGACAAGCTGGGCATGCGCGGCTCGCACACGGGTGAACTCGTGTTCGAGGATTGCGAGGTGCCCGTCGAGAACGTGCTCGGCGGTGAAGGCAAGGGCGTGAACGTGCTGATGTCCGGCCTCGACTTCGAACGCACCGTGCTGTCCGGCGGCCCGCTGGGCATCATGCAGGCGTGCATGGATGTCGTGGTTCCCTACGTCCACGACCGCAAGCAGTTCGGCCAGGCGATCGGCGAATTCCAGCTGATGCAGGGAAAACTGGCGGACATGTACTCGACCATGATGGCATGCAAGGCCTATGTGTATGCCGTGGGCCAGGCCTGTGACCGCGCCGCGTTACCCGAGCAGGTGCGCGCACTGCGCAAGGATGCTGCCGGCGCGATCCTGTACAGCGCCGAAAAGGCCACGTGGATGGCCGGCGAGGCGATCCAGGCGCTCGGCGGCAACGGCTACATCAACGAGTACCCCGTGGGACGGTTGTGGCGCGACGCGAAGCTCTACGAAATCGGCGCGGGCACCAGCGAAATCCGCCGCATGCTGATCGGCCGCGAACTGTTCGCGGAAACGATGTAATCCGAGCCCTTACGGCTGAGCCCCGTCCGCGAACTGAGCCGTGAAGATGACGATGACCCAGCCCGCCTTTCCCAAGCTGCTGTCCTCGCAGATCGCGTTCGATATCGCGCGCGCGATCCTCGATGGCTTCGACAAGCACTATCGCCTGTTCCGCCAGGCCAGCCGGGAGGCGCGTGGCCATTTCGAGCGGGGGGAATGGGCGGTGGCGCAGGAGGCGGCCCGCGAACGCATCGGGTTCTACGACCGCCGCGTGCAGGAGTGCGTGCACTTGCTGGAAGACGACTACGCACCGGAAGACCTGACCGACGACGTGTGGCGCGAGCTGAAGCTGCATTACATCGGCCTGCTGACGCGTCACAAGCGCCCCGAGCTGGCGGAAACGTTCTTCAATTCCGTGTGCTGCAACATCCTGCACCGCCGCTACTTCAACAACGAGTTCATCTTCGTGCGCCCGGTCGTCTCCACCGAGTACATCGATACGGCAGAACCGGCGCCGACCTACCGCGTGTATTACCCCGGCGCGGACGGCATGCGCGCCACGCTGGGCCGCATCGTCTCCGATGTCCAGTTCGCCACCGCGTTCGCCGACCTGCCGCGCGACATCGCCCGCGTCGAAGAGCGGCTCGCCCCGTTCTTCGAAGACCTGGCGCCGAATGCGCAGTTCCAGGTGCTGTCCAGCCCGTTCTTCCGCAACAAGGGCGCCTACCTCGTCGGCAAGGCCATCAACGGCGACCGCGAGCTGCCGTTCGTCGTGCCGATCCTGCACGACCATGACGGCAAGCTCCTGATCGACACGGTCCTGATGGACCAGCAATACATCGAGGCCCTGTTTTCGTTTACGCGCGCCTACTTCATGGTGGACATGGAAGTGCCGTCCGCCTGCGTGCAATTCCTGCGCACCCTGCTGCCGCGCAAGCCGCGCAGCGAACTCTATACCGTGCTGGGGCTGCAAAAGCAGGGCAAGACGGCGTTCTACCGCGACTTCCTGCAGCACCTGAAGCATTCGTCGGACCTGTTCGAGACCGCGCCCGGCATCCGCGGCCTGGTGATGCTGGTGTTCACGCTGCCATCGTTCCCGTATGTCTTCAAGGTGATCAAGGACTTCTACCCGCCGCCGAAGGACACCACGCGTGCCCAGGTCAAGGAAAAATACCTGCTCGTGAAGAACCACGACCGGGTCGGCCGCATGGCGGACACGCTGGAGTATTCGAACGTGGCCTTCCCGCGCGCCCGCTTCGCCGCAGCGCTGCTCGCGGAACTGCAACACCACGCGCCATCGCTGGTCGAAGAGGAAGGAGACCAGCTGGTGATCCGGCACCTGTACATCGAGCGCCGGATGACGCCCCTGAACATCTGGCTCATGCAGGCCGGGCAAGCCGGCAACGCGGCCGCGCTGGACCATGGGGTCGTCGAATACGGCAACGCGATCCGCGACCTGGTGGCGGCGAACATCTTCCCCGGCGACATGCTGTACAAGAACTTCGGCGTGACCCGGCACCGCCGCGTGGTGTTCTACGATTACGACGAGATCGAATACATCACCGACTGCAATTTCCGCGCAATCCCGGCCGCGCGCAACGAGGAAGAGGAAATGGCCTCCGAACCGTGGTACCCGGTCGCGAAGCACGACGTATTCCCCGAACAGTTCGGCCAGTTCCTGCTGGGTAACCCGAACATCCGCCGCAGCTTCCTGCGGCACCATGCCGAACTGCTGACACCCGAATGGTGGCAGGCGTGCAAGCAACGCATCCTCGACGGCATCGTCGACGACGTGTTCCCCTACCCGCAAGCCATCCGATTTTGCACTATCACGGCATCGACCGCGATGCCTCCAATGGAGACCATGAAATGAATGATCCTGTCGTTATCGTCGGCGCCGCTCGCACCCCGATGGGCGCCTTCCAGGGCGATTTTTCCAGCCTGTCCGCCAACGACCTCGGCGCCGTCGCGATCAAGGCCGCCGTCGAACGGGCCGGCATTGCGCCCGAGCTCGTCGAGCACGTCTATTTCGGCAACTGCCTGATGGCGGGCCAGGGCCAGGCACCGGCGCGCCAGGCGCTGCTGAAGGCCGGCCTGCCCACGTCCACCGGCGCCGTCACGCTGTCGAAGATGTGCGGCTCGGCCATGCAGGCGGCGATCTTCGCGCACGACCAGCTGGTGGCGGGCAGCGCGGAAGTCGTCATTGCCGGCGGCATGGAATCGATGACCAATGCGCCCTACCTGGTGCCGAAAGGCCGCGGCGGCTACCGCATCGGCCACGGCATGCTGTTCGACCACATGATGCTGGACGGCCTGGAAGACGCGTACAGCAAGGATGAAAAAACCGGCGGCGGCCGCTCGATGGGCACGTTTGCCGAGGAATGCGCGACGAAGTTCAGCTTTACGCGCGAGCAGCAGGATGCGTTCGCGATCGAATCCGTGAAGCGCGCACAGGCGGCGTCGACCGGTGGCAAGTTCGCCTGGGAAATCGCCCCGGTGACCGTTTCGGGCCGCGGCGGCGACACCGTCATCGACAAGGATGAAGGCCCGGCGAAGGCCAGGCTGGAAAAGATCCCTACCCTGAAACCGGCATTCAAGAAGGACGGCACGATCACGGCCGCTTCCTCGTCGTCGATCAACGACGGCGCCGCCGCGCTGGTGCTGATGCGCGAATCCACCGCGCAGAAGCTCGGTGCGCCCGTCATTGCCAGACTGGTCGGCCATGCCACGAATGCGCTGGCGCCGAACGAATTCACCACGGCCCCCGTGGGCGCCATCAAAAAGCTGCTCGACAAGAACGGCTGGAAGGTGTCGGACGTGGACCTTTTTGAAATCAACGAGGCGTTCGCGGCGGTGCCGATGGCGGCCATGCACGAGCTCGACATTCCGCATGCAAAGGTCAACGTGCATGGCGGCGCCTGTGCGCTGGGCCACCCGATCGGCGCTTCCGGCGCACGCATCATCGTCACCCTGCTGGGCGCGTTGAAGGACCGCGGCGGCAAGCGCGGCGTCGCGGCGCTGTGCATCGGCGGCGGTGAAGCCACGGCTGTCGGCGTGGAGCTCGTCTGATGCCGGTGGCCCTGATCATCGGCGCCTCGCGCGGCATCGGCCATGAACTGGCGCGCCAGTACCTGAAGGACGGCTGGCGCGTGATCGCCACGGCCCGCAAGGCGGACGATGGCGCGGAACTGGCCGCGCTGGGTGCGGAAACGCACGTGCTGGACGTGAACAACGTCGAGGCCGTTGCCGGCCTGGGCTGGAAGCTCGACGGCGAGCACGTCGACGTGGCGGTCCTGAACGCCGGCGTGTACGGCCCGCGGCACGATGGTTTCCCCGTCCAGGCGGACTTCGACAACGTGATGCACACCAACGTGCTGGCCGCGATGCGGCTGCTGCCGATCGTTGCCCCGATGGTGGCCGCGGCAGGCGGCAAGCTGGCCGTCATGTCGTCGAGGATGGGCTCGATCAGCGAGCGGCACAGTGCGACCGGCTCGTTGTACCGCGCCAGCAAGGCGGCGCTGAACTCGGTGCTGGTCGACACGGCGCTGACGTTCGGCGAACAGGGCGCCACGTGCGTGGCGCTGCACCCCGGCTGGGTGCGCACCGACATGGGCGGCACTGGCGCCGACCTCGATCCGGCGGACAGCGCCAGCGGCATCCGTGCCACGCTCGCTGCCCTGCCCGCCTCCCCGAAACCGGTCTTCGTCACCTACGACGGGCAGCCGATCGGCTGGTGATCGAACACGACAAAGAAAAGAGAATGGACGAGACATGGTACTGAGCGAAGAACACCGGATGATCCGCGATGCGCTGCGCGACTATGCGCGCGAGCGCCTGGCGCCGCAGGCGGCACGCTGGGACAAGGAACATCATTTCCCGCAGGCGGAACTGAAGGAACTGGCGGCGCTGGGCGCGTTCGGGGTGGCGGTGCCGGAAGAGCTCGGCGGCGCCGGCCTCGACTACGTGTCGCTGGCGCTGGTGCTGGAAGAAATCGCGGCCGGCGATGGCGGCACGTCGACGATCATTTCCGTCAACAATTGCCCCGTGTGCAGCATTGCGATGATGTATGCCAACGCGGCGCAGAAAGAGCAATGGCTGCGCCCGCTTGCCACCGGCGCGATGCTGGGCGCGTTCTGCCTGACGGAGCCGCACACCGGCAGCGACGCGGCCGCGCTGCGCACCACGGCCACGCGCGACGGCAACGATTACGTGATCAACGGCACCAAGCAATTCATCACGTCCGGCAAGTACGCGGACGTGGCGATCGTGCTGGCCGTGACCGACAAGGCCGCCGGCAAGAAGGGCATCAGCGCGTTCTGGGTGCCAACCTCGGCCCCCGGCTACATCGTTGCCGGGCTCGAGCAGAAGATGGGCCAGCATTCGTCCGACACCGCGCAGATCGTGTTCGACAACTGCCGCATCCCGGCGGCAAACCTGATCGGCGAGGAAGGCATGGGCTACAAGATCGCCCTGTCCGGCCTGGAAGGCGGCCGCATCGGCATTGCGTCGCAGGCGGTGGGCATGGCGCGCGCCGCCTTCGAAGCCGCGCTTGCCTACGCGAAGGAACGTGAGACATTTGGGCAACCAATCTTCCAGCACCAGTCGGTACAATTCAAACTCTCCGAGATGGCAACGCAGATCGAGGCCGCGCGCCAGCTGATCCTGCACGCGGCGTCGATGAAGGATGCCGGACTGCCCTGCCTGAAGGAAGCGGCGATGGCCAAGCTGTTCGCGTCCGAAATGGCGGAACGGGTGTGCTCGGATGCGATCCAGGTGCACGGCGGTTATGGTTATGTGTCCGACTTCCCCGTGGAACGGATCTACCGCGACGTGCGCGTCTGCCAGATCTACGAGGGCACTTCCGACATCCAGAAACTGCTGATCGCCCGGGCGCTGTAAGTTGTCACGAAACTGTATGGTTTTGTACCTCCGGCGTACCAGTTGATCTTTTTTTGCCATTGCTCTTATAAAATGGACAAATAGGAGATTTGCTATGTATCGAGTGATGCTGGTGGAAGACGACACCCGCCTGGCCGATCTGGTCACGGAATATCTTGCGGGCTATGAATTCAAGGTGGAGGTGGTGGGCCGCGGCGACGAGGCGCTGGCGCGCTTCAAGGCCAGCCCGCCCGACATCGTGGTGCTGGACCTGATGCTGCCCGGGCTCGACGGCATGCTCGTCTGCCGCCAGCTGCGCGACATCACGAAGGTGCCGATCCTCATCATGACGGCCCGCGAGGATTCCTACGACGAGGTATCGCTGCTGGAACAGGGCGCGGACGACTTCATCAACAAGCCCGTCCAGCCGCGCGTGTTGCTGGCCCGCCTGCGCGCGCTGCTGCGCCGCGCCCAGGGCAAGAGCGCCGGCGATGCGCTCACGTTCGGTGCGCTGTCGATCGCCACCAGCGACCGCACGGTTACCTGGCGCGGCGAACCCTGCGTGCTGAGCAATACCGAATACAAGCTGCTGCTCGTGCTGGCCGAATCGGCCGGCACCGTGCTGTCGCGCGACGCCTTGCTGAAGAAAATGCGCGGCATCGAATTCGACGGCCTCGACCGCAGCATCGACAACAGCATCTCGAAACTGCGCCGCAAGTTCGACGATGCCGACTCGGAAAAGATCAAGACCGTGTGGGGCGAAGGCTATTTGTTCTCCCCTTCCGCGTGGTCGCAGTAAGCATCCACGGAACTTCAGTTTCAGCGGAAAATTCTCCGCCCGAGGCTAATGCCGCTTAGATAAGCCAAACCCAGAGGCAGATTCCGGGGTCAGGGAGAAGCGCTGGCCTGCAGGCCAGCACCGCGCTGCCGGCGAGGAGCGGTGCTCCTTGAAATCCCGGCATAGCCCCGACGGGGTGCCACAGGGGGTGACGCAGGGGTTTCGTGGAGCATGCTCCGCGCCTGCGGAACGATGCGGCCCTGCATGGCCGCAGCTTCGCGGAGCATGCTCCGTGCCTGTGGCACGGTGTGAGCCTGCAGGCTCACACTCTCCCTGACCCCAGCCCTTCGCTTTCGGGGTGTCTGCATGTCGGCCAAGCACCAACTGAATGCATCAGACGCCCCAACCACGGCATGTGCAGCGGCGCACGCCACGATTGGCCGCCTGCCGCGCCAGGGCTGGCGATTGAACCGTCTCCGGCGCAACTGTACCGGATCAGGTACAGTCCCCGTCCAGCCAGGCATGGCATGCAATTAGCTTCAGGATAAGACTCAGCGATATTGCCACCCGCGAGTCCTATCTTGAAAAGTTCGAAAGCCGGCCGGCCAGCCCGGCAAACTGCCTGTTCGCCGCTACGTTCGCCGTTACGTTTGCGGTTCCGTTTGCGATTCCGTTTACTGCTATGCACACCGCTTGCCGCCGGCGCGGTGCTGCTTGCTCCCGCCGCCTACTCCGGCACGCCGGACTTCCCCCTTGGTCCGCTGCCGATCGTGGAAATCGTCGGCATCGCGCCGCAATCGGCCGCCGCCATCGAGCGCGACCGCCTGCCGTATGCCGTGCAGCGCGCCACCGACCGGGAGGTCACGCAGGCGCGCGCCGACACCCTGGCCGACTACCTGTCGCGTCATGCGGCGGGTATCCATGTCAACGATATTTCCGGCAGCCCGTTCCAGACCGACGTCACGTTCCGCGGCTACCGGGCGTCGCCCGTGCTGGGCTCGGGCCAGGGCCTGTCCGTGTACCTCGACGGCGTGCGCGTGAACGAGCCGTTCGGCGACGTGATCAACTGGGACATGGTGCCGGAAGCAGCGCTGGGCGCGATCCTGCTGGTGCCTGGCTCGAACCCGCTGTATGGCCTGAATACGCTGGGCGGCGCGCTGGCACTGACGACCAAGTCGGGCCGCAGCCATCCCGGCCTGATGGCGGAAGCCACGCTGGGCAGCGGCGCGCGCCGCCGGCTCGACATGTCCTACGGCACCGCATCGGCCGGATGGCACACGCTGCTGGCGGCAACGGCCTTCGATGAAGACGGCTGGCGCGACCATTCGGCGGGCCGGCTCGGTAACGTGTTCCTGAAAGTGGGCCGCAGCGCTGGCGGGTCGGACTGGAGCGTGTCGCTGCTGGGCGGGCGCAGCAGGCTGCTCGGCAACGGGCTGCTGCCGGGAGGCACGGCGGACGCGCCCGGCCTGTACGACCTGGACCGCCGCGCCGTCTATACCCACCCCGACCGCACGCGCAACCGGCTCGGCCAGCTGGCCTTCCACCTGGAGCAGCAGCTCGGCAGCGGGGCCGCACTGACGGCATCCGCCTACGTCCGCCACAGTCGGCGCGACACCGTCAACGGCGATGTGAACGACGACGACGGCGAAGAAGCCGATACCGCCGCCTGCGCCGAAGAGCCGGACGAACCGGGCTGCGACGCAGACGTCCAGCCCCCAGCCCATCCCGCGGTACTGAACACCACGGCTTCACGGCAGCGTGGCGAAGGCGCCAGCGTCCAGCTGGCCGTCACGCGCGGCGATCACCAGCTGAGCGCGGGTCTGTCGTTCGACCGCAACCGCGTCCGCTTTGCCCAGTTCGAGCAGGAAGGCTTTTTCAGCGCCACGCGCGAGGTGCTGGCCGATCCGGAAGAGGAACGTGAACCGTCCTCGTCGGTCACCGGCCGTGCCCGCATGGCGGGCCTCTACGCGAGCGATACGTGGCGGCTGGCGCCCGGCACCTATGCCACGCTGTCGGCGCGGTTCAACCATGCCCGGGTGGCGAATACGCTGACGAACGACGATGGCGTGCAGCCGCGCGAGGTTTTCACTTACCGCAAGCTCAACCCGTCGCTCGGCATTGCCCGGCAGGTCGATGCCGCGCTGACGCTGTTTGCCAACGTGGCCCAAAGCAACCGTGTGCCAACCGTGATCGAGCTGGGTTGTGCCGATCCGGAACAGCCTTGCCGCCTGCCGGTAGGGCTGCAGGCGGACCCCTACCTGAGCCAGGTGGTGTCGCGCACCGTTGAAATGGGCGCGCGCTGGCGCACGGCCAACGTGGACGCGACGCTGTCGCTGTACCGCACCGTGAACCGCGACGACATCCTGTTCCACAGTGCCGGCACCAGCCAGCAGGGCTATTTCGCCAATTTCCCGCGCACGCGCCACGCGGGTGTCGATGCCGGCGGCACGGCGCGGCTGGGCGACGTCACATTGCGGGCCAGCTACAGTTACCTGGCCGCCGTCTATGCCGCCGACGGCGTGCTGTTCACAGGCGCACGCAATGTGCAAGCAACCTCGGGAACGCGGCTGGCGGGCCTGCCGCGGCATACGCTGAAGCTGGGCGCCGACTGGGCTCCCGCACCTGGCTGGACCATGGGCGTGGACGTGCTGGCGGTCTCGAACCTGCTCACGCAGGGCAACGAGGACGGCCTGACGGAGGATGCCGAGGACGGCGAGCCACCACAGCGGGCCGACTGGCGCATTCGCGGCCATGCCCTGCTGCACCTGCGCGCCGGCTGGCAGCCGGCACCCGGCTGGGAAGTGTTCGTGCGGGTCAACAATGTGTTCGACCGGCGCTTTGAAACCTACGGCACCGTGGCGGAAGATGTGTTCCCGGGCGGGAGGCCGCTGGCGCCCGGCGCCGAGGCGGCACCGGCCCGCTTCGTCGCGCCCGGTGCACCGCGCACGGTGCTGGCCGGCCTGCGCTACCGTTTCTGACACGCCCCGGAAACGGAACAGCCGCGGCGCCGGGTGATCCGATCCTGCACACCCGCTCCGCACGATGCCGCGTTCAAGGCACGCTCCCCGCACGATCCTCCGTATTTGTCCTGCCAGGATCATTGGCACGCAATTTGCCATTACCTCCTTGCGGCCGCCGTGCGCCGCGCCATGGCACCGGAACGGTCCGGCGCCCCAGGAGAGACGATGAAGACAAAAGCTGCCATTGCCTGGCAGGCAGGCGCCCCGCTGACGATCGAGACCGTGGACCTTGCACCGCCGCAGGCCGGCGAGGTACTGGTGGAAATCAAGGCCACCGGCATCTGCCATACCGACTACTACACGCTGTCGGGCGCCGATCCCGAAGGCCTGTTCCCGGCGATCCTCGGCCATGAAGGCGCCGGCGTCGTGCTGGAAACGGGGCCGGGCGTGACGTCGGTGCGGGCCGGCGACCATGTGATCCCGCTGTACACGCCGGAGTGCCGGCAATGCAAGTTCTGCCTGTCCCGCAAGACCAACCTGTGCCAGTCGATCCGCGCGACGCAGGGGCGTGGCCTGATGCCGGACGGCACGAGCCGCTTCACCCTCGACGGCAAGCCCATCCTGCACTACATGGGCACGTCGACCTTCTCGAACTACATCGTGGTGCCCGAGATCGCGCTGGCGAAGATCCGCGCGGATGCGCCGTTCGACAAGGCGTGCTACATCGGCTGCGGCGTGACCACGGGCGTCGGCGCCGTCGTGTTCTCGGCGAAAGTGGAAGCGGGCGCCAACGTGGCCGTGTTCGGGCTGGGCGGGATCGGGCTGAACGTCATCCAGGGCGCGAAGATGGTCGGCGCGGACCGGATCATCGGCATCGACATCAATCCCGGCCGGGTCGACATCGCGCGCCGCTTCGGCATGACGGATTTCGTCAATCCGCGCGAGGTGGAAAACGTCGTCGACCACATCGTGCAGTTGACCGGGGGCGGCGCCGATTACTCGTTCGAGTGCGTCGGCAATACGGCGCTGATGCGGCAGGCGCTCGAATGCACGCACAAGGGCTGGGGCCAGTCGTTCATCATCGGCGTGGCGGCCGCCGGCGAGGAAATCGCCACGCGGCCGTTCCAGCTCGTCACGGGCCGCCAATGGAAAGGCTCCGCCTTCGGCGGCGCGCGCGGCCGCACCGACGTGCCGAAGATCGTCGACTGGTACATGGACGGCAAGCTCAATATCGACGACCTGATCACCCACACCCTGCCGCTCGAGCGCATCAACGAAGGCTTCGAGCTGATGAAACGGGGCGAATCGATCCGTTCCGTCGTCCTGTACTGACCCGTCACGCATCACGCATCACGCATCACGAATCACGAATCACAACGAGGAGACACAGCATGGCCATCCACATCCATCCCGCCATCGATGCGGGCATCGCCCCGGAAACGCCGGGCTTCCAGGGCGGCACGCTGACGTGCCGCTGCGCCACCGATCCCGTCACCGTGCGCATCGGCAGCCAGGTGGCGCACAACCACGCCTGCGGCTGCACCAAATGCTGGAAGCCGGAGGGCGCGCTGTTTTCGCAAGTCGCCGTGGTCGGCCGCGACAACGTCGAAGTCACCGCCAACGGCCACAAGCTGCACGTGGTGGACCCGGCCGCCACCATCCAGCGCCATGCCTGCACCGGCTGCGGCGTGCACCTGTATGGGCGCATCGACAACGACCAGCACGCGTTCTACGGCCTGGACTTCGTGCACACGGAACTGTCCCGCGAAGCCGGCTGGGCGCCGCCCACGTTCGCGGCGTTCGTCTCGTCCGTCATCGAGTCGGGCGCCGATCCGGAACAGATGGGAGCGATCCGCGCGCGCCTGGATGAACTCGGGCTGCCTGCCTACGATTGCCTGTCTCCACCGCTGATGGATGCGCTGGCCACCAACGCCGCCAAACGGGCGGGCACGCTGCACCAGGCAGGCTGAGGAGGCGCGCATGAAGCCGATTCTTGCCGCGGCACTGCTGCTCCCGCCCCTTGCGGGAGGGGCGCCCGCCGCGCCCGCGAATGACTTTCCCACCGTGGCACGGGTCGAGTACGTGCTCGAGTGCATGAACAACCATGGCGGCAAGCAGGAAACCCTGTACCAGTGCGCCTGCGTGATCGACCGGGTCGGCGCGCAACTGTCGTACGACGACTATGTGACGATGTCCGCCGCGCTGCGCTACCAGACGCTGGAAGGGCCGCGCGGCGCCGAATTCCGCGACCCGCAGAGCGTCAAGACGATGGCCGCGAAGTACAAGACGATCCAGGCCGATGCGGCCAAGGCCTGCATGCTGCGCCAGCGCGGTTAATTTTGACAGGAAGCCGATGTGAGCAAACTCTCATTTCCCCTTTGTGTACCTTATGTACGTTGGGTCCGTTGCGCGGTGCACGGCATGGCGCTGGCCATGTGCGTGGCCGCGCCGGCGGCGCTGGCCGATGCCACGCCCTACCAGGTCGTGGACGGCAACAAGGTCGATGCACGAACGATGAGCGGCTGGCGCACCTGGCGCGCGCTAGCCTGCGAGCGGTGCCACGGCGCGCAGCAGGAAGGCGCCGTCGGCCCCGCGCTGACCACGAGCCTGAAGGGGCTTTCAAAGGAAGACTTCAAGAAGACCGTGCTGCAAGGCCGGATCGACAAGGGCATGCCCAACTTCGACGGCAGCCAGCAGGTGGTCGACAATATCGACAACCTGTACGCCTACCTGAAGGGCCGCTCGGATGGCGCCATCGCACCCGGCAAGCTGCAGGAGGCCGGCAAATGACGCCCCGGATCGCGGCGCTGCTCGGCACTGCCGTGCTGTGCCTGGCCGTGCCGGTGCCGGCGGCATCGCAGCCTGCCGGGCAGGCCTTGTCCAAAGTGCAGGCCAAGGTGGAGGCCAAGGTAGAGGCTAATGAGCGCCCCGTGCTGCGGGTCTGCCAGGACCCGAACAACCTGCCGTTCTCGCGGCGCGACCTGGCCGGCTTCGAGAACCGCATCGCCGCGCTGTTCGCGCAGGAGCTCGGCTGGGACATCGCCTACACGTGGTTCCCGCAACGCATGGGCTTCATCCGCAACACGCTGCGCGCGAAGGAGCCGGGCACGGACCGCTTCAAGTGCGACCTGGTCACCGGCGTGGCGACCGGGTTCGACCTGGGCGCCGTGACGCGGCCCTATTACCGCTCCACGTATGCGATGGCCTATGTGGGCGGCAATGGGCTCGATGGCGTGCGCACGCTGGACGACCTGCTCGCGCTGCCGCCGGAACGGCGCGCGCGGCTCAAGCTGGGCGTCTTCGGCGGCTCGCCGGTGGCGGACTGGCTGCTGGCGCACGGCATGATGGGGCAGGTCGTGTCGTACCAGCCGCAATCCGGCGATGCCGAACAATACCCCGGCCAGATCGTCGAGCACGACCTGGAAGAGGGCAAGGTCGATATCGCCTTCGTTTGGGGACCGATCGCCGGCTATTTCGCCGGACGGTCGCCGCAGCACCGCATCGTGGCCGTGCCGCTCGCATCGCCACCGGGCAGCCGCTTCGACTTCGAGATCGCCATGGCGGTGCGCTTCGGCGACAAGGAACTGCAACAGCGCATCGACGGCCTGATCGACAGTAACCGGGAACGCATCGGCGCCATCCTGGCCGAGTACGGCGTGCCGTTGCTGGATGAACAGGGGCGACTGATCGAAACGGACCCGGCGCGCTGACCCATAGGGCCGGCACGTGCCATTGCGGAGGCCGCAGGTGGCAACCTTGAAAGTCTTCGCATTCGATCATGCCTGCGCCGGCGCGGCAGGCGCTACGAGGCCTTCGGCGGCGCAGCGCTTCGACGGCGCGCTGATGCTGCACGCGCTGTGCGCCGACTTGCGGCGCCTGCCCGGTGTCGAACTGCTGACGCTCGACGACGTGGCCGGGCACCCTGTCAGCGGCGCCTTCGACCAGTGCTTCACCGACTGCGTGCTGGCGGCCGATGCCGTCTGGCCGCTGGCGCCCGTGGCCAGCGGCGTGCTGGAACGGTTATCGCGGGACGTGCTGCGGCACGGGCGTATCCTGCTCGGCAGCACGCCGGCCGCGGTGCGGCTCGCCGGCAGCAAGCGGGCGGCCTGCCATGCGCTGCTGGGCGCGGGAATCCCCACCGTGGCCACGTTCGGCCCGGACGACACGCTGCCGGCGGCACCCGGCGCCTGGGTCGTGAAGCCCGACGACGGCGCCGGCTGCCTCGATACCCGGCTGTTCCACGACCGCGGCGCGGCGCAGGTGGCGGCCGCCGCGCACGTCGGGCGGGAACTCGTGCTGCAGCCATTCGTCGCCGGCCGCGTGGGCAGCCTCTCGCTGCTGTGCCGCGACGGCATGGCCAGCGTGCTGGGCTGCAACGAGCAGCGCATGGCCGTGCACGACAACCACTTCCGCTTCCTCGGCGTCACCGTCAACGGCCTGGCCGGCATGGCGCCCCAGCTCGAAGCGCTCGGGCTGGCCGTCGCCGCCGCGCTGCCGGGCCTGTGGGGCTATGCGGGTGTCGACTTCATCCTGGCCGATAGCGGGCTGCTGGTACTGGACGTGAACCCGCGGCTGACGATTTCCTATGCCGGCCTGCATGCCTCGACCGGTATCAACCCGGCCGGGGCGGTGCTGGCGCTGCTGCAGACGGGGATGCCTTTGGCGCTGCCCGGCCGCATGCCGGCCTGCATTGTGGACGTGCCGGCGTTTGCGCCGGATTAGGCGGAGCCATTGCCGGTGCCGTGCTTGGGTAAGCACTGCCGGTGTGGCTATATGGATCGTAGACTTGGCTTCTTGGAGGTCTGCAATTCAGCTGGAAGTGGACATTTGAACCGAAGAAAAAGCGCGATAAAAATTATGTTTTACAAGTTGACCTACAGTCTTTTATACATCATCATGTAATTACCATCCCTAGGGGAGGAACGGAGTCACTCTCATACACGGTTACGTGCCGTGGCATTGGGGATGCAGAGTCAACTCTGCGTCAACCTGAAAACTTACTTTTACTAGGTTGATTCCGTGGAAAGCCCAAGGCCCAGCCTTGGGCTTTTTGTCATTTTGGAGACATAATGAATCTAGAAAAACAGGTCGAGAAATATATTCGCGAAGAAGCGGAAAAGTTAATCGAGCGACACCACACTTACCACAATAGTCTTCACCGCGAACATGACCGTTTGCAAAAGAGGCTAGTAGATCCTCCAAAAAAAATAGTCATGGCCCCAGAGTATTGGGATCTGGACCCGAAATTCAATCCATTTTACGTCCGCCGAAAAGCAAAAAGCATTGCTAGATCCATAAGTAAAAAAATAAAAGATCAGTCATATGTTCCGAATGATCCTCATTTAAAAGAGATCAACAAGGCTGGTGGTGGGAAACGCACTTTAACGGTTTATCAAATACCTGATGCGGCAGTATCACAGCTTTTCTACACGCGATTATTGGCAAAAAATAAACATCGATTTAGCTCGTTTTCGTATGCTTATCGAAACGATAGAAACGTCCACTTCGCCATACAAGACATATCGGTTGACATAACGCAAGATGCTCGTACTTTTATAGCAGAGTTCGATTTCACTGACTTTTTTGGATCAATAGAGCACGAATCACTTTTTGAGCAATTCTCACGAAACGGGTTTTTTATAAGTGAAGAAGAAATTTCGGTAATTAAAGCTTTTCTATCAAAGCGGCCTCGCGGAATTCCGCAAGGCACTTCAATTTCACTATTTCTAGCGAACTTAGTGTGCTGGAGTTTAGATAATAAGCTTGAGAAAGCCGGGTTAAAGTTCGCGCGCTATGCCGATGATACGGTGATTTGGAGCCCGGATTATGCGTCGATTTGCCAAGCCCTAGAGATAATAAACACATTTTCTGTGCAAGCTGGCATTGAAATAAATTCCAGAAAGTCTGATGGCATTAGCCTCTTGGCGAAGGATGGAAATCGCGCAGAAATGGCATCTAAGTCAAATTTTAATTTCCTTGGCTACTCGATTAGTCCAGACAAAGTTTCTATAAAAAAGAAGTCGGTCCAGCGTATAAAGAAGCAGATTTCCTATTTACTATACAAAAACTTAATTAAGCCCTTGGAATCGTCGCCTTTAAAAGCTTTAATTATCCCAAACAATAATCGTGATCCTGCATTGTTGAGCGCAATGTTACAGATAAGGCGATATCTTTACGGGGGATTGCTCCATAAGGAAATTATCGAATATCTTCAAGGTCGGAAACAGGTAATATTATTTAAAGGAGCAATGAGCTTTTATCCATTATTAAACGACGAGAAGCAATTACGAGAACTAGACGGCTGGTTGCTTTCGGTTGTTCATAGAGCACTCAAAAAGCGGAGTGAGTTACTCTTATCTCACAAATTTGATGTGCGCGAAAACTTTCCATTCTCCGTTCCACGCGAAAGACTTGTAGTAGCCTGTCGAAAAAAGCTGGTAGATGGAAAACCGCTTATGGAGATACCGAGCTTTACACTTATTTTCAAGGCATTGAAAAAAGGGTTAAATGATTATGGTATTGAACGCGTAATGAATCCGAAATCGTTGTACTATGATTACTGAAAAACAATAGCTATTATCTATTTAAGACTCAGCATTAGATTGCAGGCTATTGCATAGGTCTAGTGCAAGTTCCGCATAGTAGGAAGTTTTTGTAGAACAAGCAACAATTGGCATACATCACTTCAAAAACTTGCAAAAAATTTCGCACTTCGACGTGACATAAGATGATCGATTCTAAATATAAAATCTGTGCCATAGCAGTATTTCTCAGTGCTTTATCGGTAAATGCAAAAGCGAAGTGCGACCCCGAAAGCATAACAGATGCGCGTTTATTCCAATTTTCAAGGGACTTATCTAGTTCAGCTACAGCAATGATTCAGGCCTCGCTGACTAGCCCAGTAGACGTTGATACCGTTTCCGAATTGGGAAGAATTTCAAAAATGCTACGCCGTGAGATTTCTGCTTCTCAACATGTTTGGCGTCTGCATCAGCGCATGGTGAATCCGACAGATCGCGACTTGCTAAGAGAATCTTTCACTTACCATATAGGCAACCTTAAAATAGAAGTGGATGATTCATTGAGTACGATTAACACTTCCATAGGTGCGATACGTTCTGCTGGGATAGCAGCACTAGCTGTAAGGATGTCTGACCAAGTAAAAGAGTTAAAAAATTATGTCAATGAATGCGGGCCACGAGGTTAACTCATGAATCTATATTTCCGCTTTGGGGCAAATCTACCGGTTGTGACATCCCGCTCCTAGCCGAACAACGACGAAAACCTGCTAGATCATCTGAGTCGGAACTGATAACCATCAATATCGATTTACATGACGCGGCGCTGCTCGCCGTGCACATCAGCTAGGAAACGGAACACGCACGGTTGAGTTACGGTATGAAACCTTGGGGTCCCTGCGTGTTGAAGTTCTCGACGGTTTCGCACCGGGCTCTGCCACGCAAGCAGGCTTGGGGCCTTCGACGTCGATCGATTCGTTTCCCTGAGCGGCAGCAGGCAGTACCGAATCTAACTGCAGTCTGGCGAGCTCATCGAGCTTAAGGCCCGGGAGGTCGTCCTTACCCGGTCGCATCACAGATAGCTGAGCGTTTACTGACGGGCGATAGCAGCCAAGCGCGTCGGTCTGCACAGACTCACAGACTCTCCAATTCACGTGAAGCTAGGCCCCGCCGTCCTCACCGCACCACCACCCCCCACGGCAGCTTGCCCACCGCAATATCACGCAGCTTCTCATTACGCGCCGTATCGATCACCGACACGCTCCCCGAGCGCCCATTCGCCACGTAGAGCTTGGCGCCATCGGGCGTCAGCGCCATGTTCCACGGCCGTTGGCCGACGCCGACGGTGGCCACCACCCGGTTGGTCTTCGTGTCGATGACGGACACGCTGGCGGCACCGCCGTTGGACACGTAGACCCGGCTGCCGTCCGGGTGCACGGCCACCCCGTTGGCGCGCAGGCCCGCCGGGATGCGGGCGACGATGGCATGGGTGACGGCGTCGATCACGTACACCTCGCTGGCGTTCTCCGCGGCCACATAGGCGCGGCTGCCGTCCGGCAGGAAGCCGATGCCGCGCGGCCGGGCACCCACGGCGACCTGGGCCACCTGCTTGCGCGCCGCCATGTCGATGATGTCGACCGCGTCGCCGTTCTCGGCACTGACGAACAGCTGTTTGCCGTCCGGGCTGAACACGGCGTGTTCGGGATTGCGGCCCTGTACGGGAATGACGAACGCGCGCTTGTTCGTGCGGGTGTCGGTGACGACGATCTCGTGCTTTTCCTCGACGGCGGCCACGACCCAGCGGCCATCCGGCGACAGTGCCACGCCCTCGGGCGATTCGCCCAGGTCCACGGTGCCTTCCGGCGCGCGGCGCTCCAGGCTGACGATCTGCAGCCGGTTTTTCGGCTGGTCGCTGACGTAGAGCCAGCGGGCATCGCGGCTTACCGCAAGACCCCGCGGCTTGCTGCCGCCGGGTATTTCCGCCACGACCTCGTCGGTGGCCGTATCGATCACGGAGATCGTGCCGGAACCTTCATTCGGCACATAGGCGAATGGCGCGGCGAACAGGGCGGGGACACAGGCTAGCAGGGCGGCGGGAACCAGGAGGCGGCGAAGCGGCGGCATGGGCGTTCCTTTCAAGGCAAATGGCGAATGTGGCGGTGCCGATAGCGCCCGGCACCGCGGTCGTCCGGTCAGCACGGCACGGCCTTGCCGGGATGATGGATATGCAGCCGCTGCACCTTGCGATACAGCGTGTTGCGGCTGATGTGCAGCTGTCGCGCCACCGTGGAGATGTTCCAGCCGTGCCGCTGCAGCTCGCGCAGCAAGGCATCGCGTTCGGCATGCTCCAGCGGATTCAAGGCGTGCAGAATCAAGGCATCCGGCTCGGGAGCAAGCGAATCAGGGGCATGTGCTTCGGCGGCAAGCGAATCCTCCAGCGGCAGGCTGGCGGCCAGCGGACCAGCGCCATGCAGGCCGGGATCGGACGTGTCCGGCGCGGTCTCTTCGCTGTCTCGCAGGGGGATTATCGGCGCGACAATACCCATGCGGTACTCCGGCGGCAGGTCGTGCACCGTCAGGTGATCCGATTCGCGCAGCGCGATCATCGCCCGCAGCAGGTGCCGCAACTGGCGCAGGTTGCCCGGCCAGCGCTGCCGTTCCAGCGCGGCCAGCAGCGTTTCGTCGAGCGACAGCGGCGCGCCGTCATCGCTTTCCTCGGTAACGATCAGGCTGATTAGGGCGCGCACGTCGGTGCGTTCGCGCAGCGGCGGCAGCCGCAGCGTGATCCCCTGCAGGCGGTAGAACAGGTCTTCGCGGAACCTGCCGTCGGCAATCATCTGCTGCAGGTCGCAGTGCGTGGCGCTGGTGACCTGGATATCCAGGGGCAACGGGGCACCGCCGCCCAGCGGCACGATGGTGCGCTCTTCGAGCACCCGCAGCAGGCGGGCCTGCAAGGGATAGGGCATGTCGCCGATCTCGTCGAGGAACAGCGTGCCGCCATTGGCCTGGTACAGCTTGCCCTGCTGGCCTTCCTTGCTGGCACCCGTGAAGGCGCCGGCCCGGTACCCGAACAGTTCGCTCTCGATCAGTGTTTCCGGAATGGCCGCGCAGTTGATCGCCACGAACGGCTTGGCGGCGCGCGGGCCGGACCGGTGCAGCGCCTGGGCGAAGACTTCCTTGCCCGTGCCGGTTTCACCGACCAGCATGATCGCCACGTTGCGCTCGCACACGCGGGTGGCGATGCGCACGTTGGCGGCCATGGCCGCGTCGCCGAAATGCACGCGCTCCAGCGGCGAAGGCACTTGCGTCGCCGGCACGGCCGCTTGCCGTCCGGCGGGCGATGTTACGCGCACCGGCGGCAGCATCACGCTGTAGAACCGGGCGCCATTGCGCAGGCCGAAGATCGGCACCGCGTGGAAGGCCTTGCGCACCGTGCTGTCCACCAGGCCGGGGAAGGAGCTGTTGAACAGTTCCGTGATGTCGCGGCCGACGATGTCCGCCGGCGCCGTAAAGCCCAGCTGGAACAGCGCGCAGCGGGTAGCGGCCAGCACCTTGCCCGCGGGGTCCAGCGCGATCGCTCCCTCGCTCAGCGTGCCGATGAATTCGGGCCGGTTATGGAAGCGCAGGATGTAGTCGTGCCGGAAGCGGTCGAGGAAGACGCGGTTCTCGATCATCTGCACGGACATCGTGACGAGCGCCAGCGTGTGCTGCTGCGCCAGCCGCGACTCGCCGGACGCATCGAGCGCCGCGACGATTTCGCCTTCATGGTCGAAGATGGGAGCGCCGGCACAGCTGAGGCCAATGTGGCGGACCAGGTAATGCTCGTCCTGGTGCACGGTGACGGGGCGGCGCTCGACCAGGCAGGTGCCCATGCCGTTGGTGCCCTGCGCCCGTTCGCTCCACACCGCGCCGGGCATCAGGCCCGACCGGGATGCCGCGTGGGTAAAGCCGGGGTCGCCGAAATAATTGAGCAGCACGCCAGCGGCGTCGGTCAGCACGATCGCGTAGCCCGAGCCTGCCAGCTGCTGGTACAGGTTGGCCATCTCGACCTTGGCGACGGCCTGCACGCCCGCCAGCCGCTCACGCCGCTCTTCGAGTTCGGCCGCGTCCACCACCTCCGGCTCTTCGCGCCGGCCGGGGTCGAGCTGGTAATCGTGCAGGCAACGGATCCACGAACGCGTAATCGCATTGCACGGGCCGGTCGAATCCGAGCCGTCGCGGCCCTGGACGATCGAACGCACCCGCCGGACATGGGCCAGGGCACCATCGGACATGCTGTCTCCTTCGCCGCTGGCGGTGCCGGCATCGGCATCCTGCCGCGGCTGTTCTCAACGTGTTGCGCTGTTGTTCAGGATAGTACGCTGCCGTACCAGAATAAATATGGAAATTACAAAAAAGTGGACAGCCATGCGACACCTGCACCGCATCGTTGCCACGGATGCGGCACAGTGGCGCACCCCGGCTGGTCTGATTTTGAACATTTCGTGCGGTCCGCGCCCTGCCTGCCGCTGGCACGTTCCATGCGCGTATCCCTAGGCTAGTGCTCGTCCACCACCGTGCCGGGCCATAAAACCAAGGAGACCCCCATGTTCCTGCTGAACCGTGTCACCCGTGCCACGCGGCCCGGCCGCTGGTGGCCATGCCTCGCGCTGGCCATCCTGCCCGCCTTCGCCATGGCCGACTCGGATGTCGAGAAACTGACGAAGGACCCGAAGAACTGGGCGATGCAGGCCGGCGACATGGCCAACCAGCGCTACAGCGAGCTGAAACAGATCAACGCCGGCAACGCCGGCCAGCTGACCGTGGCATGGACCTTTTCCACCGGCGTGCTGCGCGGACACGAGGGCGGACCGCTGGTCATCGGCGACATGATGTACGTGCACAGCCCGTTCCCGAACAAGGTCTTCGCGATCGCGCTGGAAGACCAGAGCATCAAGTGGAAATACGAGCCGAAGCAGGACCCGGCCGTGATTCCCGTGATGTGCTGCGACGTCGTCAACCGCGGTGTCGCGTATGCGAACGGCAAGATCTTCCTGCAGCAGGCCGACACGACCCTGGTCGCGCTCGATGCGAAGACGGGCCAGGAAATCTGGAAGGTCAAGACAGGCGACCCGAAAAAGGGTGAAACGACGACCAACACGCCGCACATCTTCAAGGACAAGGTGCTGACCGGCGTGAGCGGCGGCGAATTCGGCGTGCGCGGCCGCCTCACCGCCTACGACATGAATACGGGCAAGCTGGTGTGGCAGGCCCACAGCACCGGGCCGGACAAGGACATGCTGATCGACCCGGCGAAGACGATGACCTGGACCAACGGCAAGATGGCGCCCGTCGGCAAGGATTCGTCGTTGAAGAGCTGGAAGGGCGACCAGTGGAAGCTGGGCGGCGGCACCACGTGGGGCTGGTACAGCTACGATCCGGAACTGAACACGGTGTACTACGGCACCGGCAACCCCAGCACGTGGAATCCGCGCCAGCGCCCGGGCGACAACAAATGGTCGATGACGATTTTCGCGCGCGACCTCGATACGGGCATGGCGAAATGGGCATTCCAGATGACGCCGCACGACGAATGGGATTACGACGGTGTCAATGAAATGATCCTGGCCGACCTGAAGGTGAAGGGCAAGATGCGCAAGGCGCTCGTGCACCTGGACCGCAATGGCTTCGGCTACACGATGGACCGCGTCAGCGGCGAGCTGCTGATTGCCGAGAAATTCGACCCGACCGTCAACTGGGCCACGCACATCGACATGAAGACGGGCCGGCCGCAGGTGGTGGCCAAGTACAGCACCGACCAGAACGGCGAGGAAGTCAATTCGAAGGGCGTGTGCCCCGCGGCGCTGGGCTCGAAGGACCAGCAGCCCGCCACCTATTCGCGCAAGACCGGGCTGTTCTACGTGCCGACCAACCACGTGTGCATGGATTACGAGCCGTTCAAGGTGGAGTACGTGGCGGGCCAGCCATACGTGGGCGCGACACTGGAAATGTACCCGGCGCCGAACAGCCATGGCGGCCTGGGCAACTTCATCGCCTGGGATGCCGGTACCGGCAAGATCGTCTGGTCGAAGCCGGAGAAATTCTCCGTCTGGAGCGGCGCGCTGTCCACCGCCGGCGACGTGGTGTTCTACGGCACGCTGGAAGGCTACCTGAAGGCCGTCGACCACAACGGCAAGGAGCTCTGGAAATTCAAGACGCCGTCCGGCATCATCGGCAACATCAACACGTGGGAATACAAGGGCAAGCAGTACGTGGGCGTCCTGTCCGGCATCGGCGGCTGGGCCGGCATCGGGCTTGCAGCCGGCCTGACGAAGAGCACGGATGGACTCGGCGCCGCCGGCGGCTACAAGGACCTGGCGAAATACACCGAGCTCGGTGGCGTGCTGACCGTGTTCGCGCTGCCGGACGCCGTGGTGCCCGCCGGCGAGAGGACAGTGGCGCAGGACCGGTAATCGCCCCTGGCCTGGTAGCCGCCGCACCTCCCGTCACGGGTGCGCGAGGTGCGGCGCCATGCGGTGCTTCGGCAGCGCATGGCGCCGCAAGGACGCCATGGGCTTTCGAAGCCGCCCTGCCCGCCTCACTCGATCACCGGTGCGATCGCCACCGGTGCATTCTGGCTGATTACCTGCACCTTCTCCGGCCACTCGGCAAACCGGTACACCATGACCCTGAAGTTCGTGTTCGCATCGCCATCGAACGCGGCGCCCTGCCCGACCGGCAACGTGGATTCGCGCAGCGGATCGCGCACACGCACGGCCGCATCGCTCTTCGGCAGGAACGCAAAGCGTATGCCGGCGCAGTGGCGGTTGGCGTAGCTGGCATCGGCATGGCGCATGTATTGCAGCGCCTGGTCACAGGCGGCGCGCAGGTCGGCACTTTCATACACGCCATTCACCCGCGCGATGATCGAGATGCGCGGCCCGAACGTGTACTGGCTGATCTTGCGGTTCAGCACCAGCATCGCGTTTTCGTCGTAGGCCGCCTTCAATAGCGGGAATGTGGTGCGGCCGGTGGCATCCAGGGGCAGGTTCAGCTGCGTGGTGCGGCCGGACAGCGTCAGGCGCAGGCCATCCACGGGCTGGCTGCCATCCTTCGGCGCCACCTGGTAATGGTTCTGCAGGAAGTTCTTGGCCTTGCCATATTTTGCGAACGTCACCATCGCCCGGTAGGCATCGCGGTAGCTGACCCAGCCCGCTTCCTTGTCCTGTGCTTTGTCCTGTGCTTTTTCCTGTGCCTGCTCCTGGACCTGCGCCGCGCAGGCGCCCGCGCCGAGGCACAGGGCGGCCAGCAACGGGGCACGCGCGGCAAGGAATCGGGTCAGGTTCATCATCAGAACCGGTAGACCAGCGCCGTCGATACCGAGACATTGGTCGGCCGCACGACAAGCGGGCTCTTCCTGGCGTCGCCCACCAGGCGGCTGGCCTGCAGGCCCGTCGTCGCCATCCAGGTGGGCGACAGTGCCCAGTTCCAGCGCGCCCCGAGCCGCGCATCCTCGATGCCGCCATCCGGGTGGTATTCGGGATTGATGCCGTAACGATCGGCTTCTTCCTGCGTGACGCCGAAATACGCCATGTTGTAGGCGCGGTTGACGAACGTGACGCCGGCAGACAGCGCCAGTGTGTGGTGCGGCGCGATATCCTGCTGCAGGTGCTGCAAGGCCACGTGCATGCGCAAGCCGTTGCGGTCGTTGCCGGCACCATACAGCGCATTGGTCGTCAGCCGCAGTCGCGGCGTCAGGTAAAAATTAGCAAAACCGCCGTACAGCACGCGGCGTTTCAGCGTATGCACCCCGTCCAGCAGGTTGACGGTGTTGTCGGCCGTGATGCCGTCGCCGCCCTCGTCCGCCGCCGCCATGTCTTCCTTCACGCCTTCCTCCGTGCTGGACGGCGGCGGCAGCCAGGTGGAAGGGCCGCCCGGATTGCCGGCATTGTCGCCGACACCGCCCAGCCGGAACATCCTTGTGCCGGATGCATCGCGCCCCGGCGCCAGCGCGGCCAGCGGGCCGTACTCGACGGCAGGCGAATCCGACAGATGCATGCCCATGCTCATCCCCGATATGAACACTCCGTTGCTCCACTGCGTCTGCAGCATCGGCATGGCGGTCGTACGGCGGTCTCTCGCTCCCTCGTAGCGCGGGGCGTATTGGGCGCCGAGGCCCACGTACATGTCGCGGCTACCGTCAGGCATGGGGTTGAGGGCAGGTGTCTGCGCATGGGCCGCACCGCAGACACCTGCGAGAGCAAGTACGAAAAACTTGACCATGTGTGCATTCTGAAAGAGCAATGCCTCCCATTTTATATGTGTTGCGACGCAACGTTGAACACCGTCAAGTAACAGTGTGTGGTGACATTACCTCGACAAAACATGGTGCTTGGCGGAAGCAGCGTGGACTGTCATTGGATCTGGGCGCATCGCTAGCTCCTGGAAAACAAGTCTTGTCATCCTATCCAGCGCGGCACGGTGTGTCCGCATGCACATGTCGGCTTTTTGTCATAAATTTGTCGGCTCGGGTTTTCAATGCATTGATTCTTATACAATTGCAACATGAACCGCCTGTTCTTACGCTTCTTCATCCTGGTGATGCTGTCGATCAGCGTAGCGGCGTTCATCGTGTATTTCACCATCGACCGGCTGTTCGGCGACCCGCTGGAAAACATCGCCCGCAACCAGGCGGCGGCGCAGATTTTCCTCCTCGAGCAATACGTGGACCAGGCCCCGGCCGATGGCTGGCTCGACCGCCTGAACAAGGTACGCGAAGTGTCCGAAGTGCGCTTCGACCTGGTGCCGCTCGCTGCGGTGCGCGAGCACCTCTCCACCGCCGATCGCGCGGCATTCGACCGGGGCGAAGTGGTGATCGACCTGGCCGACCGGTCGCTGTACCGCCGTGTCGACCTCGCCGGCGACCGGTACATCGGCAGCGACGAGGAAGCGATCCACGCGCAAAACCTGCCCATCGACATCAAGGTCGCGCTGCAGATGGAAGCGGTGCGCTACCTGATCGTGGCGCTGGCGCTGCTGGTGCCGATCGGGTTCTGGTCGCGGTCGCACTGGCGCGGCTTGCAGCAGCTGATGAACGTGGCGGACGAGTTCGGCGCCGGCCACCTGAAGGCGCGCGCGGAAATGAAACCGGGCGACAGCACCTACCCGCTGGCGGAACGGATCAACCACATGGCGGGCCGCATCGAAACGCTGCTGGACTCGCAGCGCGGCCTGCTGCATTCGGTATCGCACGAGATCCGCACGCCGATCGCGCGGCTGGAATTCGCATTCGAACTGCTGCACGACACGGCCGAGGACGTGCTGCTGCAAAAGCGCATCGGCAGCATGCAGGGCGACCTGACGGAATTGAAATCGCTCGTCAACGAACTGCTGGGCATGGCCCGGCTCGACAGCGACCAGCCGCTGCGCTACGAAACCTTCGACCTGACCGAAGCGCTGCGCAGCTGCGCGAACTCGCTGCCGCCCGCCATCGTCTCGCTCGATGTGTCCGTACCCGACGGCATGGGCACTTACTACGGCGACTGTCGCCTGCTGATGCGGGCCACCGGCAACCTGCTGCGCAATGCCCAGAAATACGCGAACGGCAAGGTGGCACTCTCCGCGCTGCGCAAGCTGGGCGCCGTAACGATCACCGTCGACGACGACGGCCCCGGCATTCCGGAAGAAGAACGGGAAAAGGTGTTCGAACCGTTCTACCGGCTCGACCGTTCGCGCGACCGCAACACGGGCGGGTTCGGGCTGGGCCTGTCCATCGCCGGCAAGGCCGTGTCGCTGCATGGCGGGTCGCTGAGGATCGAAACGTCGCCGCTGGGCGGGGCGCGGTTTACGATCAATTTGCCGCCGGCTTAGGCGGGCTGGTTGGAGTCTCGTATGCCAGGATTGACAGCATCAGTATAGGGGCCATTTCCGATCGTTCGGCTTCGGGCCAGAAGCAGACCTCCGCTGACGAATGTCCCAATCACGGCAGGACCACAATGAAAGCACATAGACGATGAGCTTGTCATTTCACATTGACTACAACGGCGAATGCGAAGAGGCATTCAACTTCTATGCAGCGTGCCTCGGAGGGCGGATTGGTACGATGCTCAGGATCGCAGATTCACCGATCCCGGCATCGACGACACTTCGGGGACGTCACATTGTTCATGCAAATATCTGTATCGATGGGGTCGAGCTGGCCGGTGCCGATGTCGAAGCACATAACTACAAAAGGCCAACGGGCTTCTATGTTTTGCTCGGTGTCGATTCGGAAGAAAAGGTCGATTCTTATTTCAGTGCGCTACAGACCAATGGGCAGGTGATCCTGGCGCCGCAGCAGACTTTCTGGTCTTCCCGCTATGCCATTGTGATCGACAGGTTTGGCGTACCCTGGAAGATTAATCGCGGGACGTGACAAGGCCTGATTTGGGTCGATATCGGCCAGTCGTGACAGTCCGTGATTTTTTTCTTCAGCAGCTGCTATGCCGGGTGAATGGCCGAAATTCACCACAAGCGATCCTTCAAGGTTCAACGGAGACCTTTTACCGTTGGCCAGTCCTATAGTTAACTTCAATCATAAGCATGGGTTACACAATTTCATTAGACCAAATTGTCGACTACAGTCCGGAAAAGATGAGGAGCTTCTTTGCCTACGGGTACGAGTACATCGACAATCGTCAGTTTGCACTTTCACCGGTTACGGTCTTGGGCACGGAAGAAGCGGCAGCACCGTACGTTGCTGAGGCCAAGCGGCTGTTCCTTGATCAGGGCTGGCACGGTGATGGGGTTGTGGAACTGCTTTGGATCCCTCCATTTGCGTTTCCGCTATCACTTGGCATAGCCCCGGTCGGCGTGGCGATTTGGCACGTTAAACAGGAGGAGGACGGTATTTCGTACCTGCTTTCCCCAATTGCCTTGCCATTTGAAGAGTTTGCCTATTCGTCCACCAGCCAAGCGAGCTTGTGCAAATAGGCCATGCTTCTAAAAGATGCTTCCCAAGTCGAGAAAGAGTTTCGATCTTTTCTCCGCGCCAAGTCGCTCAAGCTTTCGTCCCTGAATTTGCCGATTGCGTTCGACATCATGGCAGAGTTCTGGACCACCAGCAGGTTCTCCAATGTACTTGCTGAGGATGGAGACGGGATCGCGTGCTACGAGGACATAACGGACCACGGGCGTGGAACTCGTCTGGAGATTGGCCTGGTCAGACTTCTCCGGCTTCCATCCGACGCCATGATGGGGCCTTCGCCAGTTCATAGACTTCGGCTGCGCATTTGCTATAAATGGGACATGGACGTCGTCAAACACGTACTTCCTGCTGGAACCTGGTCATTTGCTTGTTGGGACGTCACACAGCTCGGCGCCTTCAAACAGGCGATTTTCGATACTGCGGGATATTCCACGATGCGCGAAAAAAAGCCAGCGGAAGTAAACGCTTTGTTCGAGACAGTAAAATCAGTGCCGAACCAGCTCGAACCAGAGCCTGGAACCGGGCAAATGTGGTGGGGCGTCATGTAACTTCGCTATCCGAACGGTGCAATGGCTGCAGTGACCTCGCGCCCACGCTCAGCTTGCTTCTTGAGTAGGCGCCGTCAACTGCGTCACCACATCCGGCGCGCCGTGCACCACCTTCTCGTACTCGGCAATCACCTGCGCGCCAAACAGCAGCAAAGTGGCGCCGATCTCCAGGCTGAACATCACCACGATCGCCGTCGTCATCGAGCCGTACACCACGTTCACCTGCGACAGCGTGGAGAAATACCACACCAGCACATGCCGCGCGATTTCCCACAGCACGGTGGCCGTCACGCCGCCGATCAGCGCATGCTGCCAGCTCATGCGGCCCACCGGCATCACCATGTAGATCGATGACAGCAGCAGCACTTCGCCGGCCAGCCCCAGCAGGTACAGCAGCGCGCCGGACAGGCCCTGCAGCGACCAATCGACGCCGAACAGCCGCACGTTTTCGGCGCCGATCACCTGCAGGCTGCCTGCCACCAGGGTGACGACCAGCGCGCCGACGCCCAGGCACAGGATGTAGCAATACGGCAGGATGGCGGACGTGAGGTAATGCCGCCGCCGCGATGCCACGCGGTGGATGAAAATCACCTTCATCGCGTTTTCCAGCACGGTGAAGGCGAGCGAGCTGAAAAAGAGCATGGTCAGCAGGAGGAGCCAGCCGACCAGGTCGCGGTGTTCGAGGAAATGCGCCACTTCGGCCACGATCGCGCCGGACTGGCCCGGCACGAGCCATTCCAGGTAGTGCCCGATCGTTTCCAGCAGGTCGGCGGGGTCGATCACGTGGGACAGCGCCACCACCACCAGCATCAGCAACGGCACGATCGACAGCAGCGAATAGTAGGCCACCGCACCGGCAAGCAACAGGCCCTGGTTCGTGCGAAAACCCTTCAGGCAGCGCAACGTGAATCGCAGGGGATGGCCGAGCACGATGGCGACGGCCTGGCGGTTGAGGATAGGCATGATGCCGATTCTAACGAGGCTGTTGCCGATACGCCGCCCCGCTGAGTGGTCTGCGCCAATTACCTGCCAGCGTGTACGTTAATTCCCACGAGCAGGCGGGTTGCGTGCCGGTATCCAAGCGCACATCGAGACGCTAGTATCGTGTCAAATCCCTGTGCGCGGTCGCGCCCCTACCATGAATATTCCTACCCGAAGAGCCATCGATTCGATCGGTGACGATACCGAGCAGTCAAGGGCGAACCGGCTTTGTGCCGAGCAGGTCGAGGTCGCCCTGGTCATGCAGGAAATGCTGGGTACAGTCGCCGCGGCACACTACCTGCACGAGAAAAGCATAGCGGTCGAGATCGCAGTGCGCGTGCTGACGCGGGACTGGCAGCGCAGATGGCGTTCACCCGTCAACGTGGCCGCCTTTGAAGCCGCGCCCGCGATGGTCTAGTCGCCGGCTTACCGCACCGCCGGCTCCAGCAATGTCAGCGTCTGCCGTTCCGTATCGAGCCGTGCCCGGATCCCCATCGGCAACGTGAACTGGTGGCGGATGTGCCCGAACGACCACCCCGTCACGGCCGGGATCGTCAATGGCCGCAGGTGCTGGTCGGTGGTTTCATCGAGTGTCAGCGACGGCCCGTCATCGGCCGGTCCGCAGCCTTCGAAAATGCCCAGCATGATGCCCGCGGCGGTGCGCAAGGGCTGGTTCAGGTTCAGCTGCATCATCATCCGGTCCACGCGGTACGGTTCCTCGTTGACCTCCTCGAGGAACAGCAGCGCGTCGCGAATGTCGGCCGCATACGGCGTGCCGGCAAGCGCGCTGACGAGCGCCAGGTTACCGCCCATCAGCCGCCCCGTGCCGGTGCCGGGAACGACGGTGCGCAGCGCATAGTGCGCGTTGTCCGGCGCCTCGTAAGCCTTGCGGCTATTTTCCAGCGCCATGGGGATCACATAGTCGTCTTCCGGCCGCATCAGCACGTTCAGCAGGTGCTCCGTCGAATAATCGGACAAGGTCGACATGCCGACCGGCCCGTGGAACGTGACGAGCCCCGCTTGGCGGTGGATAGCCAGGTGCAGCGCCGTGATGTCGGAGTACCCGACGAGGATCTTCGGATGCCGCCGCATCAGGCCGTAATCCAGGTGCGGCAGCAGTTGCATGGCGCCGGAGCCACCCCGGATCGCCCAGATCGCCTTTACGTCGGGATCGCCGAACATGGCGTGCAGGTCCTCCACGCGGTGTTGCCACGGGCCGGCATAGTTGCCGTTGACTTCGTCCAGGTAGCGGCCCAGCTTTACCTTGAAGCCGAGCGCTTCCGTGTTGGCGATGGCCTTGTCGATCGCCGCGCGCGACACTTGCCCCGCGGGCGTGACCAGGCCGATGGTATCGCCGGGCAGCAGCCGCGGTGGCTTGATGAGTTGCATGATTCTCTTTGGCGAAGACGAACGCGTGGCCGCCGCCACGGGGAAAGCGGCGGCCACCGAGGCAGTCAGCATCATGCGGCCGAAGCCGCGCCGGTCGACCACCCGGTCAGAAGAACTTGTACTTCAGGTTGAACGACAGCGCGCGGCCGCGCGGATCGGCCACGCGCGGATCCCAGCCGGCGCCCACCACTTCATCCACGTTGTGCGCGGTGAACGGCGGCTCTTCGTCGAACAGGTTCTGGATACCCACCGTGAGCGTCGTGTTCTTGAACCCGGTGTACGTGGCCGACACGTCGTATTTCGTGTAGTGGTGCACGCGCGGATCGAAGCCGGCCGGGAAGCCGCTCTTGCCACCGTTCGGTACCTGGTCGTTGTAGCCGCTGGCATAGCGTTGCAGCAGCAGCGCGCTCCAGTTGCCTTTCGAGACGGTCACGCTGGCGCTGTGCTTCCAGCGCAGGTACACGTCGCGCGTGTTGAACTGGCTGACCTGCTCCTTGTACTCCTGGCCCTCGAATTCGGCGAACTTGAAGCTGTCCATGTAGGTGCCGTCCAGCACCGCCGCGTACTTGTAGCCGCCGAAGTTGGCCCCGGTATTGCCATCGTAGCGAAGCCCCACGTCCACGCCGCGCGTCTTCAGCCCGGCGGCGTTGATCCAGCCCGCCTCCACGTGGTCGATCGTGCCCGTGGCCTGGTCGCGCACGATGTACTGCTGCAGGTACTGCCAGTTCTGCAGCACGACCTGCGGTGTGCGGTTCAGGATGCGGTCCTTGATGTTGATCGCCCACCAGTCCAGCGACATCGAGAAATTCCTGAACGGTTCCGCCACGATGCCCAGCGTGCCCTGCTTGGACGTTTCCGGCCGCAGACCCGGATTGCCGCCCGTGTTGTAGTCGAGGCGGGGAATCGCGCAGAAGTCGGGGTTGCCCGGATTGCGCGCGCAGCCTTCCTGGTCGATCACGCCGTTCGGCAGCTCCTGCGACAGCCGGCCGGCATAAAGCTGCGTGAAGCTCGGTGCCAGGAAGCCCTTGCTGGCCGAACCGCGGAACAGCAGCCGCTCGGTCGGCTGGTAGCGGAACGCCACTTTCGGGTTCGTGGTGGCGCCGATCAGGCTGTAGTTGTCCTTGCGAATCGCCAGCTGCACTTCCAGGTCTTTTATCACCGGCACGAGCGCCTCGGCATACACGGCGCGGATGTAGCGCGTGGCCTGGTCCAGGTTCGCGTTGCCCGGTGCCAGCAGGATCTTCGTGGCATCCACGACCTGGGCGAACGAATAGGTTTCCTTGCGCAGATCGAAGCCGGCCGCCATCGACACGGCGCCCGCCGGCAGGTCGAACACTTCGCCGGAAATGGCGCCATCGAGCTGCGTCATCGTGGTGCGGCCATGCTGCAGGCGGCCACGGAACTTGGTCGATTCGATCAGGTCCATCGCCTGCTGCGTCTGCGACTGGCCGGCGCCCACCCAGGGGTTGATGATGCCGGTGCCCAGCGCGGCATACAGCTTGTCCGTCCACGCATAGCCGTCGACGAGGTCGACCTGCGCCTTGCTGCCAGACTTCGACAGGCCCAGCTTGTAGTCGTACTTGCCGCCCAGCGTGCCTTCCAGCGCCACCAGTGCGCGGTAGTTATCCAGCGTCACATCCTGCGTGCGGTTGCCGACCGGCGTGGCGCGCCACTTGTAGAGAATCGGTTTCGTCGCATCGAAGCTCGGGATATACGACGACAGGTTCTGGTAATGCGGACCGCCCACGGGGTAAGCATTGCCGGCGGCCAGCGTGGTGGAGATCTGCAGCGGCGTCAGTTGCGCCGTGGTTTCCGTGCGCGAGCCGAGCAGCTCCACGAACACGCGGTGATCCGCGTTGAGCTTGAACGTGCCGCGCGACACGCCGGTCGTGCGCTCGACCGGGAAGGTCATCACGTAGTCGCCGCCGTAGTCATAGGCGCAGGAAAACTTCGTGCGCGTGATGGGCGTGACGTTGGTCCACAGCTCGCTCGCATATTGCGACATGCCGGGCACGGAGTCGCAATTGCCCTGCAGGCTCAGGAGGTTGGCTTGCAGGTAGGTGGTGGCGTCGCCCGGCATACGGAAGCCGGTGCCCAGCGCGCTGCCCGCACCGGTCAGCAGGTTGGCGTACGGCGTGCCGGTGGTATCCGGCGACAGGCCGCGCCATGGCTGGTAGCCGTTGGCGAAGTCGCGCTGGCTTGACGACAGCTGGTCGTTCACGTCGCGCGTCACGCTGGCCATCACGTTCCAGCCATCCGATTCCAGGTCGCCCACGCCACCCAGCAGGGAGTAGCGGCGTTCCATGCCGCCGCCCGCCTCGGTGCCGTTCAGCGTGGTGGACGCTTCCAGGCCGCGGTAATCCGTTTTCAGGATGAAGTTGACCACGCCGCCGATCGCATCGGTGCCGTAGATCGCCGAGGCGCCATCCTTGAGGATTTCCACGCGCGCGATCGCCGCCAGCGGAATCGAGTTCAGGTCGACGGCCTTGCCGCTGCCGCCGTTGTTGCCCATGCGGCGGCCATTGAGCAGCACCAGCGTGGCGTTCGGTCCCAGGCCGCGCAGCGAGGCGAACGAGGCGCCGCCGGACGTACGGTCGGCGTCCGCCCCGAACACGTTGTTCCCCGAAGTCATGTTGTCGGCACCCGTGCCGTTCGCCGACACGAGCCGCAGCAATTGTTCGGCGTTCGTCACGCCGGCCTTTTCGATCGTGTCCAGCGTGATCGTCTGCACCGGCAGCGCGCCTTCCTTCGCCACGCGCTTGATGCTCGAACCGGTGATTTCCACGCGCTGCATCGGCTGCGCCACCTGCTGCGCGATGGCCGGACCCACGACACCCATCAGCGCAATCATGTGCGCCAGTTTTTTAACCTTCACGACCTTCTCCCGATGTTCAATGGTGTTCGCCGGCTGGCCTGGCGGGCGGCGTTGTCGTGGCAACGTCCTGTCCCGCGGGTCGAGGTTAGCGCGTTGAAAAACACGCCAGCCAATGAATATTGCTGACCCGGCCATAACTTTTTGGAATGCATGATGAAAAGCTATTCCTTCGGGGACATTCTAGCGGCGCCATCGGTGCGGGACGAACGTTGCCGTGGCTCCAGGTCCAGATATCGCCAGTTCGTGAATTCCACCGGGTGACGCTTGTAGTTTTTTAACCACGGTTGCCGGATGTCGGCCGAAATCGGATGCGTCAGCAGCACCCACGGGTTGTAGGCGTGCAGCAGGTCGGCCATCTCGTTGTACAGCCTCGTGCGCGCCGGGCTGTCGGCCATTTTCCGGGCCTGCTCGTAGCGCACGTTGTAGGCCGGCAGGTCGAAGCGGGCATAGTTGGCGCGGCCGACATTGCCGCCATACAGCAGCTGCCAGAAATTGTCGCCGTCGGGGAAATCGGCCACCCAGTTCGTCTCGAACATCATCACCTTGCCCAGCCGCGATGCCTTGATGATCTCCGTTTTCTTGTCGGTCACGAACGTCACGCGCAGCTGGACCGATTCGAACGTCTTGCGCCACAACTCGTCGCGCAGGCGGCCGACGGTCGTCGGCTCGCTGTGCATCGTCAGCACCAGCGGCCGCCCATCGGGCAACGTACGGTAGCCATCGCCGCCCTGCCGGTAGCCGTGGCGGTCCAGCAGCGCCCGCGCCAGCGGCAGGTTGTGCACGATGGGGCTGCGATACGCCGGGTCGTAACCGAGCACGTTCGGCGGCAGGGGCGACTGCGCCGGGATCGCCAGGCCCTTCTTCAGCAGCGCCACATCCTGCGCGCCGTCGTAGGCCAGCGCGATCGCGCGGCGCAGCGCCACCTTGTCCGCCGTGTAGCCGCCGATGACGGGGTGCGCCATGTTCATCCACATGTAGTACGTCTGCAGCACGGGGAAAGGTTCGAGCACCATGCCGCGGCGTGCCAGTGCCGGCTTCAGCACCGGCGTTTGCGAAGCCGGGTCGAGCACCAGGTCGCGCATCGATTCGGGCACCTGCTCGATGTAGTCGAATTCGCCGTTCAGGTAGCCGAGAACGCGCGACTGGTATTCCTCCATGATCTTCACGTCCACGCGGTCCACCAGCGGCAGCTTTTTTCCTTGCCAGCGCCCGTGGTAAGCGGGGTTGGCCAGCAGCGTGATCCGGTCGCTGCGCTTCCATGTGCCGATGCGGAACGGACCGCTGCCGACCGGGTGGTTGCCCAGCTGGCTGCCGTAGTGTTCCGCCACCTCGCGTGCCACGGCGCCGGTGGCCGGCAGCGCGAGATAGAACGGCAGCCCCGGGTCGGGTTCGCGCAGGCGCAGTTGCAGCGTGTAGCGGTCGAGGGCCTCCAGGCCGGCGATGTCGATGGCATGGCTGAAATCCGCCTTCAAGGCTTCGTCGCCCAGCAGCTTGCCTTCGAACAGGAACAGCCACGGCGACCTGACCGCCGGGTCGTACAGGCGCCGGATCGTGTACACATAGTCGGCCGCCGTCACTTCGCGCGGCTTGCCGCCGAAGACGGGATCGGGCGTGAAATGCATGCCGGGCTTGAGCCGGAAGGTCCATGTGGTGCCGGCCGCATCGACCGCGGGCATCGCCACCAGCGTGTTCGGCACCAGCTTCACGGGGCGCGCCAGGTAGTCGTAGCGCAGCATCGGGTCGAACAGGTTTTCCAGCAGCGACAGGCTGGCCAGGTCGGACGCGACGGCCGGGTCCAGCCCCGTCTCGCCGGTGGAGAGCAGCGTGCGCAGCACTTTCGGTTCCGGGCTGGCGGCGGAGGCGGATATCGCCGCGGAGGCGGTCGCCAGCAGGGCGATGGCGGCGAGTTGTCGAAAGCGAATCATGAGTCGCAGCATAGAGCAGCGCCCCCGCGCGCACCAGCCCGACACATCACGCCAACAGCGCTCCTTGTAACTTTTTCGCCTGCCCGACCCGCATTCTTTCATCGCGCACTCTATACTTTGCCTGCAGAATCGCGTTTCAACCATTTTCATTGCCTATGACTCTCAACTATATCTGGGCCGGTTTCTTCCTCGTCGGCTTCGCGGCCGCGCTGGCCCAGTGGATCTTCCTCGGCGACACGGAGATCTTCAAGAAAATCATCGACGGTACGTTCGACTCGGCGCGCAGCGCCGTGATGGATATCGCGCTGCCGCTGGCCGGCGTGATGACGCTGTGGCTCGGCATCATGAACATCGGCGAAAAGGCCGGCGCCATCGCCTGGTTCGCGAAAGTGATCTCGCCGTTCTTCTCGCGCATCTTCCCCGAGGTGCCGAAGGACCACCCGGCCACCGGCCACATGGTGATGAATTTCTCGGCCAACCTGCTGGGCCTGGACAATGCGGCCACGCCGTTCGGCCTGAAGGCGATGGAAAGCCTGCAATCGCTGAATCCGGACAAGGATACGGCCAGCAACGCCCAGATTATGTTCCTGGTGCTGCACACGTCCGGCCTCACGCTGATCCCGCTGGCGATCATGGCGCAACGCGCGATCCTCGGCGCGGCCGACCCGTCGGACATCTTCATCCCCTGCATGATCGCCACCTACGTGGCCACCGTGGCCGGCATCATCGCCGTGTCGATCCGCCAGAAGATCAACCTGTTCGATTCCGTGCTGCTGTCGTGGATGGGCGGCATCACGGTGGCGATCCTGGCGATGATCTGGTACTTCACGAATTTCCTCACCAAGACGGAAATCGAGGTGGTGTCGAAGGTGGTCAGCAACCTGATCCTGATGGGCGTGATCACCACGTTCCTCGTCGGCGCCATGCGCAAGAAGGTCAATGTCTACGAGGCGTTCATCGAAGGCGCGAAGGGCGGCATCCAGACGTCGATCACCGTGATCCCCTACCTGGTGGGCATGCTGGTGGCGATCGGCGTGTTCCGCAACGCGGGCGTGTTCGGCTTCATCGTCGCCGGCTTCGAATGGCTGTTCTCCGGGCTGGGCATGAATACCGACTTCGTGCCGGCGCTGCCGACCGCGCTGATGAAGCCCCTGTCCGGCAGCGGCTCGAAGGCGATGATGATCGACGCGATGCAGACCTACGGGCCCGATTCGTTCGTCGGCCGCCTGGCGTGCATCTTCCAGGGCTCGGCCGATACCACGTTCTACATCGTGGCGCTGTACTTCGGCTCGGTGGGCATCCGCAAGACGCGCTATGCGATCTCCTGCGGCCTGATCGCCGACCTGGCCGGCGTGATCACCGCGATCTGCGTGGCCTATGTGTTCTTCGGCTAAGGGAGTAACGATGGGAGCGACGATGGGAGTGACGATGCGGCTGCGTTATCTTGCCCTGGCCGGCCTGTTCATGTTCGGCGCCGCGCGCGCGGAGCTGCCGGAACCCGTGGCCCGCCTCGCCTACGCGGCCGGCATTCCCGAGGAAGCGATCGGTGCGATCGTGCTGCGCGGGGACACCATCCTTGTTTCCAACGAGGCCGACCAGCCGATGCTGCCGGCATCGACGATGAAGGTGGTCACCGGGATCGTCGCGCTGGACCACCTGGGCCCGGCCTTCCGCGGCCGCACCGAGTTGCGCAGCAAGGGCGACATCGTCGACGGCGTGCTGAAAGGCGACCTGCTCGTGCGCGGCGGCGCTGACCTCGACCTGGACGGGGACGCGCTGCGGTACTTGCTGGAACGCCTGCGTGCGCAGGGCGTGCGCAGGATCGCCGGCGACCTCGTGCTGGACCGCCAGCTGTTCCAGCCGCCCCGGGCGGACGTGGGCAAGCCGCGCTTCGACGAAGCGCCGGAAGCGTATTACAACGTGATCCCCGATGCGCTGCTGATCAACATGAACCTGCTGCACGTGGACATGGACTCCACCGGCAAGACCGCCCGCGTGAAGGCAGCGGCGCTGCCGGAGCTGGACCGCGTGACGGTGCGTTCCGAGCAGGCACTGGTCGATGGCGACTGCGCGAACTGGGAAGACGGCTGGAAGCCGCCCACCGTGGCCCGTGAAGGCGAGCAGCTGACCGTCGTCCTGCATGGCACGTTCCCGCGCAATTGCCGGCAGTCCTACCGCATCAACGTGCTCGATCGCGACGATTACGCGGACCGGCTGGTGCGCGCCACGTGGAAGCGCCTGGGCGGCACCATCTCCGGCAAGACCCGCACGGTGGACCTGGCCACGCACACGTCGACGCTGGCCGCCACCGCCGCGGCGCAGGGGGCGATCGGCAGCACCGACGACACTGGCGCCCCGGCCGTGGCCCCGGCGGCGCATGGGGTGGACGTGGATGGCACGCGCCTGCTCGCGTCGCACGTCTCCCGCGCGCTGCCGGAGCTGGTACGCGACATGATGAAGGTGTCCGATAACGCGTGGGCCCGCACGCTGTTCCTGTCGATCGGCAGCCTGCAAGGCGATGAAAATCTGGGCAGCCGCCCGCTGCCGGCCGGCCAGCGGCTGGCGATGCTGATGGCGGCGAACACGGGCGACACGTCGATGCCGGCCACCACGCAGGCCAGGGCCGAAGCAGTAGTTCGCGGCTGGTTCAAGCGTCACGGCATCGACGACAGCGGCATGGTGCTGGAAAACGGCTCGGGCCTGTCGCGCATCGAGCGCCTGCGGCCGGTGCAGCTAGCCGCCGTGCTGGCCGCCGCCGAGGAATCGCAGTGGGCCCCGGAATTCCAGGCCAGCCTGCCGATCGTGGCCGTGGACGGCACGATGAAGCGGCGGCTGAAAACCAGCCCCGCCGCCTCGCGCGCCCGCATCAAGACCGGCACCCTGAACCACGGCGTGGCGGTGGCCGGCTACGTGCCGGATGCGAACGGCGAGCAGTGCATCGTCGTCGCCATCATCAACCACGACAACGTGGACCACGCCGCCGGCCGCGGCATCGTCGACGCGCTGATCGACTGGACCGCCAACAGCAGCGCCGCCTCCCCGATGTAATGCGGAAAAACTGGGGACGGACCCCTGTTTCCAGGCAATTTTATTGGAACAGGTGCGCGGTCTCACACGTGCCAAGTTTTAATTTCCTCAAAACCAGGATACGTCCCCAGTTTTGTCGCCTGGAAAAACTGGGGACGGACCCCTGTTTTCAGGCAAGTAAATCGGGATGCCTAAACGCCAGGCAGCTTTCACGCAGAAAATTTCCTCTAAACAGGGGTACGTCCCCAGTTTTGGCTTTTTACAAGACGCGGGTATAGCTGGCGCGCACGGCGTCGCGGTCGCCGCAGTCGAAGTGCCACCATTCGGTATTGATGCCGACGAATCCGGCGCCGAACATCGCGTCCCGCAGCAGTTGCCGGTTGGCGGCCTGCTGCGCGGTGAGCCGGCCGGTGGCCAGCATCTCGGGTTCCAGCGCCGGATGCGACAGTGCCGTCATGTCGTCGAAGCCGGTGCCCATGTCGAGTTCCCGGCCGTGTTCGTCGACGATCGTCGCATCCACCGCCATGCCGAAGGAATGGATCGAGCCGCGCGCCGGGTCGGCCAGGTACATGCGCAGGTCGGTGCCGGCCAGCGCTTCCCACAATTGCTCCTGCACGCGGTGCGGCCGCAGCGCGTCGAGGATCAGCAGCGTGCAGCCGGGCCGGTGCGCCGCCAGCAATGCCGCGGCGCGCCCGATCGCCTCGGCCGCTTCGCGGTGCAGCCACGCGCAGTCGAGCGGCGAGTACAGGTCGCGGCCCACGAAGTTGTCGCGCGTGGCATAGCGCAGGTCGACACGGATGCCGGCGATCGACGACAGGTGCCGGTAGTCCGGGTGGCCGGGGTTGCCGGTCAGCTGCTCGCTGGTGATGGTGGGCTTCATGGCCGGTGTCCTGACATGTCCAGGCAGGCGCGGGCAGCCTGCGCAATGCAGCCGGCGAGCTGGCCTGCGCCGTGGGAGAGCGGCGAATGGCCGGCCGTCAGCAGGTACAGGGCGATGCCGATCGGCGGCTCCAGCGGCCGGCGCTGGATGCGCGTGGACGACGCGGCCGTAAACGGGTCCACGACCGCCATGCCGCCGCCCGCCTCGACCAGCGAGCGGGCGATCTGGTATGTCTGCACCACGGTGCGGAAGGTGGGATGAAAGCCCTGTGCCTCGCATGCGGCCATCACCAGTTCGCCGAGCGGGTCGTCGTCGGCATGGCCGATCAGTTCTTCCTGCAGGCCGCATGGCGACAGCGGCAGCGCCAGTTCCTCCTCGCGCCACGTGCCGGGCGGTGCGATCGCCGTCATCGCGCCATGCGCGATCGGTTCGGCGACGATGCCGGGGTGGCGCGGGTCCTGCAGCGACAGGCCGATATCGGCCTCGCCGAGGCGCAGCATGTTGACGATCTCGCTCGTGTGATGCGTGGCCAGTTCGCAGCGCGTGGCGGGAAAGTCGCGCCGCCATCGGGTCATCGCATCGGGCAGCACGGAGACGGCCAGCGTGGGCGTGGAGACCAGCCGGATCGTTTCCACCGCCCGTCCCTTCAGGCTCGCGGCCAGCCGCCGGATGCCCTGCAGGTCGCGGTGCAGCTTTTCCGTTTCGGCGAACAGCCGGTGCGCTTCCGGCTTCGGGTACAGCTTGCCGCGCACGCGCTCGAACAGCGGCATGCCGAGCTGCAGTTCCGCATGCTGCAGCACCTTCGTGACGGCCGGCTGGGAGATGTGCAGCACCTGGGCGGCGCCGCTGATCGTGCCGACCTGCATGATCGCGTGGAAGACTTCGATGTGGCGCAGGCGCATGGGCTCCCCTTCTGTCGAATGTTCAGGATAGGAGAATCGCCACCGCGGCGCAACGCTTCAGGGCTTGGCCGCGGCCGGCGCCGCTTGCTGGACAGGCTGCGGTGCCGGCTTCGGCGCCGTCAGCACTTCCAGGATCGCCGCGCTTTCCGCATCGGGCCAGCCATCCCAGTTGGCCTGCCGGTACTTGGTCTGGAACGCCACCAGCACATTGTGCGTGGCTTCGTCCAGCACGCCGGTGTTCGGCACCGCATAGCCATGCTGCGCCAGCTTTTGCTGGAACCAGGCGATGTCCGGCATCGCCGCCTCGAAGCGCGCCTTGTTCTGCGCCACGGCGTTTGCATCCGGCCACAGGATCAGGCCCGCGTCCGCCAGCTGCTTCCACGGGAACAGCGGCCCCGGGTCCTGCTTGCGCTGGGGTGCGATGTCCGAATGGGCCAGGATGTTTTCCGGCGCCACGCCGTGGCGCTTGACCAGATCCTTCAGCAGCGGGATCAGCTGGTCGATCTGCGCCTGCGGGAACGGATAGTACTGGCGGCGGCCGTCGGGCGTGAGCGTGAAGCCGGGGTTGACGATCTCGATGCCGATCGAGCTGCTGTTCAGGTTCGTGAAGTTCTTCCAGTTCGACACGCCGGCATGCCAGGCGGCGTTCTTCTCGTCCACCAGGGCGTAGAACTTCGGCTGCGTCGTGTCGGTCAGCAGGTAGTGGGCGCTGACTTCCTTTTCCGTCAGCAGCATGATCGAGCGCTGCAGGTCGGACACCGTGTAGTGCAGCACGATGAAGCGCACGCGGCTGCTTTGCCCCTTCGCGGTCAGCGAATGATCGAGCTGGTAAGGCGGCGCCGGCGGCGTGGTGGCGCAGCCGGCCAGCGCGGCGGCGAACAGGGTGGCAAGCAGGATCTTTTTCATCGTGTCGGGTCAGGTCTTGGTAGGTTCGGGCCGGATGGCCAGGCGCGCGGCTGCCGCGTGCGGCCGCGCTGTTCTTTGTTCGAGGTCCAGGCCGGCCGGCAGCGCCTCCCGCATCGCCTGCGCGATCAGGGGATGCAGCCCGGCCGCCCGGCCCGACAACACGATCGGCCGCGGGCCGAAGCGTGACGCCAGTGCCTGCGCCAGCCGGGCCAGTTCGACGCCGGCCTGCCGCAGGATTTCGCGCGCTTCCGGATCTTCCTCCGCGCTGCGCGCCACGGCCAGCGCCAGCTGCCCGATCTCGCCCCGCTGGCGGGTGTAGATGAACTGCCGCGAGAACGACCAGTCGCTGCCGCCCACGTGATCGAACACCGCGCGGGCCAGCGGCGATGCCTGCCAGGCGCCCGGCTGCTCGTCTTCGCGGCGCCAGATGCGGCGCATCGCCTCGCGGGCAATCCAGAAACCACCGCCGCCATCGTCCAGCACCACGCCGCGGCCGCCGGCGCGGTGGACTTCGCCGCCCGCATCGATGAACGCCGCGATGGAACCGGTACCGGCATAGACGAGATACCCGTTGCCGGGCTCGAACGCGTCGAGGAAGGCGATTTCGATATCGTTGCACAGGTTGATGTCCTGCGGCGCCACGCCGAGCAGTTCGGCCAGCCAATCGGTGAGCAGTTGCGAATCGCCGCCGAAACCCGTCAGGCCGGCGCTGACACGGCATGGCCGGCCATGCGCCAGCACGTCGCGGGCCAGCGCTTCGAAGGTGGTGCGCAGGCGCGCCCGCCCTTCCGGGCTGGCCATCTGCAATGCGGATGACCCGGCCACGTGGCCTTCGGCGACGATGGTGCCGAAGGCATCGGCAAGCGCCCAGCGCGTTTGCGTGCCGCCGGCATCGATGCCCAGGCCAACGTCATGCGCTTCCATCATGCGCCTTCATCACACTTTTGCGCCGGCACGCGCGCTCTCGTTCCCGACGCGATCGACCGCCGTGACGACCACGGCGCGCGCCGGCACGCCGGCCAGATCGCGCAGCACGATTTCGTTCTTGCCGGCCGGCGCCGTCGTGAAGCGCCACTCGTCGCCGTAGCGCGCCCAGATCGCGTAGGTCACGGCGTTTCTCGCCGTGCCGATCGCCACCGCCAGGCCGCCATCGCCCCGCTTTACCGCCACCGTGGGGGCATCGGGTGCCCGGTCGCCCAGCCATGGCGAGGCCGGCACCAGCGCCGCGCTCTGGTAGCTCTGCGCCTTCAGCCGGTCGTACAGGCCGCCGCGGTTCTGCATCAATGGGGCGATCGAGAAATGCACGTGGCCCCGCGCGGCCGGGCGGCTGCGCGTGACATCGATCTGCTGCACGATTTCGTCCGGCCCGAACGGCTTCGCGGAACCGTCGGCCGTGCGGCTGGTGAACAGGCCGGGCCACACGTGGCGGCCGCGCGTGTTCTGCGCCAGCCAGTAGTCGAGCAACACCGGATAGGCCTGCGGCGCCTGGCCGATGGGCCAGTACAATTGCGGCGCCAGGTAATCGAGCCAGCCCTTCTGCAGCCACAGCTCGGCATCGGCATACAGCTTGTCGTACTGCGAAAAACCGGCGATGCCGCGCGGGCGGCGGTCCGGGCGGCCGATGCCGAACGGGCTGATGCCGAACTTCACCCACGCCTTTTCGCGGCGGATGCCCAGGTAGATCCGCTCGATCAGGCGGTCCACGTTCTGCCGCCGCCAGCCGGCGCGGTCGAGCGTGCCGCCGCCGCGCACGTAGCGCTGCCACGACGGTTCGTCGGGAAACGGCAGTTCCGGCTTTTGCCACGACGGCGCATCCAGCGCCACCGCTTCGCCGCCTGCCGAGGCGGGCGCCTCGATCGGGTAGGGATAGAAATAATCGTCGATGTGCACGCCGTCGATGTCGTAGCGGCGCACCACGTCGAGGATCACGTCCAGGGTCCGCTGCGATGCGGCTTCTTCGCCCGGGTCCATCCACAGCAGCTTGCCGTAGGTTTTCACGGCCTGCGGGTTGGTGTTCGCGAAATGCTCTTTCGCCAGCGGCGTGCGGGCGGCCGCATGGCGCGCGCGGTAGGGATTGAACCACGCGTGCAGCTCGAGGCCGCGCGCATGCGCCTGGTCCACCCAGAACTGCAGCGGGTCCCACATCGGCGACGGTTCCTTGCCGGAGCGGCCGGTCATGAACTCCGACCACGGTTCCAGTTTCGAGGGATAGATCGCATCGGCGCTGGGGCGCACCTGCAGCACGATCGCATTCAGGTTCAGCGCCTTGGCCCGGTCCAGGATCGCGACCGCCTCGGACTGCTGTTTGGCCACCGGCGCGTTGCTGCGGCTGGGCCAGTCGATGTTGGCGACGGTGGAGACCCAGGCGGCGCGGAATTCGCGCGGCGCGGCGGGCGGCTCGTTGCCCGTGTAGCGCAGCGGCTCGGGATGCGGGACGGGGCCGGTCGCGCCAGCGCCGGCGGCAGGCACCTCGGGACGTTTCGGGGATGTCGAGCATGCGCTCATCAGCGCCGCCAGGACGCCGGCGCTGCCTGCGGAAAGCAAAAGCCGCTTGTTACGATCGAAAGCCAAGACCACTCCTGTGAAATAAGCGGCAATATTGTAATCCCAGCCGCTTGCCTGGCCCCGTCCTGGTCAGTTTCGGCCAAACCCGGGGTCGATCTTCACCAGCGCCGTCATGGCGAACGCGGGAATCGTGGCCAGGCAGGCCCAGATGAAGAAGTTGCGATAGCCCATGAGCTCCTGCAGGTAACCGCTGGCCATCTGCGGCACCATCATGCCCAGCGCCATGAAGCCGGTGCAGATCGCATAGTGCGCCGTCTTGTGCTCGCCCTCGCACACCATGATCATGTACATCAGGTAGGAGGCAAAGCCGAAGCCGTAGCCGAACTGCTCGACCGCCATCGCCACGGTGACCAGGCCGATGCTGTCGGGCTGCGTTTGCGACAGGTAGACGAACACGAGGCCCGGCAGGTGCAGGATGAACGCCATGGGCCACAGGCAGCGCTTCAGGCCGAAACGGGCGATGGCCAGGCCGCCCAGCAGGCCGCCGACCGTCAGCGCGATGATGCCGACGGTGCCGTAGACGAAGCCGACCTGCGTATTGTCCAGCCCCAGCCCGCCCTCGGCCACCGGGTCGAGCAGGAACGGCACGGCCATCTTCAGCAGCTGCGATTCGCCGAGGCGGAACAGCAGCAGGAAGCCGAGGATCGTGACGATGCCTTTCTTCTGGAAGAATGCGGCGAACGTGAGGAAGAATTCGGCGAACGGGCTGCCTTTCACGCGCGCCGGCGTGTCCGCGGCGGGGCGCGGCAGCATGAAGAAGTGCCAGGCGCACAGCAGCGCGAACACCGCGGCCAGCAAGCCGAATACGATCGACCACGCGCTGCGGGGGTCGCCCGTGCGGGTGATGAGGATGCCGGCCAGCGCCACCAGGGCGCCCTGGCCCGTGATGTTGGCCAGCCGGTAGAACGTGCTGCGCACGCCCACGTAGGCCGCCTGCTCCTTTTGCGGCAGCGCGAGCATGTAGTAGCCATCGGCAGCGATATCGTGCGTGGCGGACGAGAAGGCCATCAGCCACAGCACGGCAAGGCTCGCCTGGAAGAACGTGGGAAGGTGCGTCGTGAAGGCCACCAGCGCCAGCGCCACGCCGGTGAGGCCCTGCAGTGCCACGGTCCACTGGCGCTTGGTGCCGAACATTTCCACGACCGGCGCCCACAGCGGCTTGATGACCCAGGGCAGGTACAGCCACGACGTGTAGAGGGCGATTTCCGTATTGGAGAAGCCGGTGTTCTTGTACATCACCAGCGAGAGGGACATGACGGCGAAATAGGGAATGCCCTGGCCGAAGTAGAGGGTGGGCACCCACCACCAGGGACTGCGCTGCGCTGCTTTCATTACATCCTTCGATTCGACGACTATACAAGGATGCAGGCGGCGCTTCAGGCGTTCAGGGCCCCGCGCACGCTGCCTCCGGCTCGTGCCAGCAGGCTTTCGGCCCGCGGCACCGGCACCTTCTTCAGCAGTGCGACGATGGCCACCTTGACGTGGAAGCCGCACTCCTCCAGCACGGCCCGCGCGGCGGCTTCGTCGGCGCCGGTGGCATGCACCGTCAGGCGCACCGTGCGCGCGAACAGCTTGGCGTTGGTGGGTTTCAAGTCTACCATCAAGTTCCGGTACACCTTGTAGAGCCGCACCATGATGGCGCTGGAGATCGTGTTCAGCACGATCTTCTGCGACGTGCCGGCCTTCAGCCGCGTGCTGCCCGAGATGACCTCTGCACCGGTATCGAGCGTGATGCCCACGTGCGCCCCGGTGACTACCGGCGCATCGGCATTGTTGGCGATGCCGATCGTCAGCGCGCCGGCTTCGCGCGCGGCGTACAGGGCGCCCAGCACATACGGCGTGCCGCCGGACGCGGCCAGCAGCAATACCACGTCGTCGGGAGCGGGGCCGATCGAGCGCAGGTCGCGGGCGCCCTGTTCGCGGTCATCCTCCGCCCCCTCGACCGCCATGAACATCGCGCCCTCGCCGCCGGCCAGCAGCGCGACCGCGCGTTCGGGCGGCCAGGAAAACGTGGGGTACAGCTCCACGCTGTCGAGCACGCCGAGCCGGCCCGAAGTGCCGGCACCCACGTAGACCAGCCGCCCGCCCGCCGCGATGCGGGGCACGGCCGCCTCGATGGCCGCGGCAATTCGTGGCGCCGCCGCGCGCACCGCCTGCACGGCGTTGAACTGGTCGTCGACGAACGCCGCCACCAGCTCGGGAACCGGGTACTGGTCCAGCTGCGCGTGCTCGCTGCTCGGGGCTTCGGTTTTCAGCATGGAAGCCAGTGTATGCCAAAGCCCTCAACCGCGGCGCATCTCGGCCACGAAGTCGTAGTGGTCGCTGCGGCAATAGGAATGCGTGAGCTCCACCGCCTCGCCGTTCTCGAGATAGGCGATGCGGGTGATGAACAGCACGGCCTGGCCTTCGGGCACGTCGAGCTGGCGCGCCAGCTCGGCCGGGGCGTTCATCGCGCGGATGTGCTGCAGCGCGCGCACCGGCGGCTTGCCGATCCGTTCCAGGTACTGGTACAGCGAATCGCCGATCGCCAGCGGATCGGGCACCACGGTGGCCGGCAGCACGCTCACTTCATAGGCCATTGCCACGTCGTCGGCAAAACGCAGCCGTTCCAGCCGGGCCACCCTGGTGTTCGGCGACAGGGCAAGGCTCATCTGTTCGTCCGCGCCCGCGATGACGATGTCGCGCCGCAGCCAGCGCGAGGCCGGCTTGTAGCCACGCTGCTGCAACTGCTCTGAAAAGCTCGACAGGTTCGACAGCGGCTGTTCGATGCGCGGCGCGATGTAGTTGCCCGAACCGCGCTTGCGCACGACGAGCCCCTGCTCCACCAGCTGGTCGATGGCCTTGCGGGCCGTGACGCGCGACACGTTCAGCTGCTCGGACAGCGTGCGCTCGGAGGGCAGCGCCTGGTCCACCTGGTAGCGGCCCGCGCGCACGTCATCCGTCAGCTTGCGCGCGATCTGCATGTACAGTGGCGAGGTGTCCGGCTTCGACCCTTCGAGCCTCGAACCTGCCGGCTTCGCAGCATGCGGCTTCGAATCTTCAGGCTTGGCACCATCGCGTGGCTGGGCTGCTTCCTTGGCTTGCTGCAAAATCATGACAATTCTCCTATACCGCATAGTGTAACGGCGATGGACAATGGCCGCCTCGTTCGCCGCGCATGGAAAACACGGGCGCGCATCGCGGCAGAGCTTGTCCAACGACGCAGTAATCCGTACCGGACAGGCATCACCCGCGGTTATGGCCGGCGCATCAGCTTTCATTGGCCGGGCAGCCGGTGCCGGGCGTAAGCTCTTTCCTCACATCGGATCGGGGGCCATGGCCGCATGCAGCACAAGCAATACCAGGTGGTCGTCATCGGCGGCGGCGTCGTCGGCCTCACCTCGGCCTGGTGGCTGCTGGAAGCGGGTTTCCGTGTCGCCCTGCTCGAGCGGGCGCCCGGCGTGGGCAACGGCGCCAGCTACCGCAACGGCGGACAGCTGAGCTACCGCTACGTGTCGCCGCTGGCCGATGCCGGCGTGCCGTGGAAGGCGCTGCGGTGGATGTTCCAGGAGGCGGGGCCGCTGCGGTTCCGGCCCGAGGCCGATGTGCGCCAGTGGCGCTGGCTCGCGCAGTTCCTGGCCAACTGCAATGCCGCGAGCAACCGGCGCACCACCGTCAAGCTGCTGGAACTGGGAGAGCACAGCCGGAACATGATGGCGCAGCTGGCTCCCACGGTGCCGCTGGCCGAATTCGGCTGGCGCGATGCGGGCAAGCTGGTCGTCTACCGGTCCCGGGCCCTGTTCGACGCCGCCATCGCCAAGCCCGATCCGGACAACAGCCGCCGCGTGCTGAGCGGCACCGAAGCGGCCGCGCTGGAACCCGCCCTGGCTTCCCTGGCGCCGCGGCTGGCCGGCGGCATCTTCAACAGCGGCGAGGCGGTGGCCGACTGCCATGCCTTCTGCCTGGCGCTGGAACGGCGGCTGCAAGCGCATCCGCGCTTCGACGGCACCATCCATGCCAATGCCACTTGCCTGTTCGCGGAAAACGACAGGATCTCCGCCGTCGAAACAGATCGCGGATGGGTGACGGGCGAGCACTTCGTGCTGGCCGCCGGCATCGCGAGCCGCAGCCTGGCCGCCACGGCCGGCATCCGCCTGCCCCTGTATCCGCTGAAAGGCTACAGCCTGACCGCGCCCATCGGTCCCGGGCACACGGCGCCCGCCATCAGCGTGACCGACTTCGAACGCAAGACGCTGTACGCCCGCATCGGCGACCAGCTGCGCGTGGCGGCGATGGTGGACATGGTCGGCGAGGACACGTCGCTGAACCCGCGCCGCGTGGCCGGCCTCACGCGCCTGGTGCGCGACACGATGCCCGCGGCCGCCGACTACTCGCGCATCGTCCCCTGGGCCGGCCTGCGCCCCGCCACCCCGAACAGCGCCCCGCTCCTCGGCCCCACGCGGCACGGCAACCTGTGGCTGAACGTGGGCCACGGCCCCCTCGGCTTCACCTTCGCCTGCGGCACCGCCGCCCTCCTCGCCGACCTGATGACCGGCCGCCCTACCCCGTTCGCCCTCGACATCCTCGCCTGGCCCCGATAAACATTGCCTGGAAAATGGGGACGTACCCCATTTTCCAGGCAATATTTCTCGAAAAATGGGGTACGTCCCCATTTTTCAAGCAACTTTTCGTGGTGCGAGCGCCTGCGGGGCGATATGGCGGATAATGTCGGCTTTTCATTGTCCGACTTGCCATGTCCAAGACGAAGATCCCGGCCGGGTGCCCTTGCGGCGGCGGGCCGTCGCTGGCGGCCTGCTGCGGCCCATACATCAATGGCAGCCAGTTGCCCGCCACGGCCGAGCTGCTGATGCGCTCCCGCTACACGGCCTACACGCTGAGGAACGAGCCCTACCTGCTGGCCACCTGGCATCCCAGCACCCGTCCGACCGAGCGGATCATCGATCCGGACGAGCCGTTGCAATGGCTGGGACTTGAGGTAAAATCGACTTTACGTTTACGTCAACGTAAAGCAGATTTCGGCGGCCAGGGCCATCCGGACCAGGACTATGTGGAATTCGTGGCCCGCTTCCGCCAGCATGGCAAGGGACAGCGGCTGCACGAGATCAGCCGCTTCCTGCGCGAGCCCGACCCAAGCCTCGGCGGCACGCCGCGCTGGTTCTACGTCGACGGAGATTTTCCGACCAAAGAATAAAGGGGACACCGCATGCCGCACATCGACAGCAAACTCAATCCGCGCAGCGAGGATTTCCGCGCCAACGCCGCCGCCATGGAGGCGCTGGTCGACGACCTGCGCCTCCGCGTCGCGAAAGTGGCCGAAGGCGGCGGCGCGGCGGCCTGCGCGAAGCACACGGGGCGCGGCAAGCTGCTGCCCCGCGAGCGCGTGCGCATGCTGCTCGATCCCGGCACCCCGTTCCTCGAATTCTCGCAACTGGCCGCCTTCGACATGTATGACGACGCGGCGCCATCGGCCGGCATCATCACCGGCATCGGCCGCGTGTCGGGCCAGGAATGCGTCATCGTCTGCAACGACGCCACCGTCAAGGGCGGCACATACTACCCGATCACGGTGAAAAAACACCTGCGCGCGCAGGAGATCGCCGAGCAGAACAGGCTGCCGTGCATCTACCTGGTGGATTCGGGCGGCGCCAACCTGCCGAACCAGGACGAAGTCTTCCCCGACCGCGACCACTTCGGCCGCATTTTTTATAACCAGGCCAACCTGTCCGCCCAGGGCATTCCGCAGATCGCGGTCGTCATGGGTTCGTGTACGGCAGGCGGCGCCTACGTGCCGGCGATGAGCGACGAGTCGATCATCGTCAAGGAACAGGGCACGATCTTCCTGGGCGGCCCGCCGCTGGTGAAGGCGGCGACCGGCGAAGTGGTGACGGCGGAAGACCTGGGCGGCGGCGACGTGCACACCCGCCTTTCGGGCGTGGCCGACCACCTGGCGCAGAACGATACCCACGCGCTGGCGCTGGCCCGCAACATCGTCTCGCACCTGAACCGGCAAAAACCCGATTTCGCCGTTCGTGAAGTCGTCGAACCGAAATTCGCGCCCGAGGAACTGTATGGCGTGATCCCCGTCGATACGCGCAAGCCGTTCGACATCCGCGAAGTGATCGCGCGCATCGTGGACGGCAGCGAGTTCGACGAATTCAAGGCCCGCTACGGCACCACGCTGGTGTGCGGCTTCGCCCACATCCACGGCATGCAGGTGGGGATCATCGCCAACAACGGCATCCTGTTTTCCGAATCCGCGCTGAAGGGCACGCACTTCATCGAACTGTGCTGCCAGAGGAAGATCCCGCTGGTCTTCCTGCAGAACATCACCGGCTTCATGGTGGGCCGCAAGTACGAGAACGAAGGCATCGCCCGCAACGGCGCCAAGATGGTCACCGCCGTGGCCACGGCCGCGGTGCCGAAGTTCACCGTCATCATCGGCGGCAGTTTCGGCGCCGGCAACTACGGCATGTGCGGCCGCGCCTATTCGCCGCGCTTCCTGTGGATGTGGCCCAATGCGCGCATCTCCGTGATGGGCGGCGAGCAGGCCGCCTCCGTGCTGGCCACCGTGAAACGCGACGGCATCGAAGCAAAGGGCGGCACGTGGTCGCAGGACGAGGAAGCCGCGTTCAAGCAGCCGATCAAGGAACAGTACGAACACCAGGGCCATCCCTACTATGCCAGCGCGCGGTTGTGGGACGATGGCATCATCGACCCGGCCGACACGCGCATGGTGCTGGGCCTGGGCCTGTCGGCGGCATTGAACGCCCCGATCCCGGACACGAAATTCGGCGTCTTCCGCATGTAACCGCGCAACCCAGGAAAAGCACATGAACTACGACACCCTCACCCTCGACACGGCCGGCGCCATCGCCACGGTCACGTTGAACCGCCCGGACGTGCGCAACGCGTTCAACGAACAGTCGATCGCCGAACTGACGGCCGCCTTCACGGCGCTGGGCCAGGTCGACGGGATCCGCGCCATCGTGCTGGCTGCGAACGGCTCGGCCTATTGCGCCGGCGCGGACCTGAACTGGATGAAGAAGATGGCCGGCTACTCGGAAGACGAGAACCGCGCCGACGCGATGGGGCTGGCGAACATGCTGCGCACCATCTACGCATGCCCGAAGTCGGTGGTGGCCAAGGTGCACGGCGACTGCTATGGCGGCGGCGTGGGCCTGGTGGCCGCCTGCGATATCGCGGTGACCACCGAGGATGTGCATTTCTGCCTCAGCGAGGTGAAGCTGGGACTGCTCCCGGCCACCATCTCGCCCTATGTCATCAAGGCGATGGGGGAAAACGCCGCACGGCGCTACTTCCTCACCGCCGAACGTTTCAATGCCAGGGAAGCGCTGCGCATCGGCTTCGTGCACGAAGTGGTCACCGCGTCGTCGCTGGACGGCCAGGTGACCGCCATCGCCAACGCGCTGGCGTCCAACAGCCCGAATGCGGTACGGGAGGCGAAAGCGCTGGTGCGCGAGATCGCCAGCCAGCCCGTCACGGATGTGCTGGTGGCCGATACCGCCCACCGCATCGCGAACATCCGTGCGTCGGACGAAGGGCGCGAAGGCGTGGCCGCGTTCCTCGAGAAGCGCAAGCCTTCCTGGCTCGGTTAACAATATGGAGTAACGAGTTTTGACGAACAACACCAGCGATTGGGTGGCCCGCAGCCTGAAGAGCGTGTGGCACCCCTGCACCCAGATGCAGCACCATGAGACAGTACCGCTGATCCCCGTCAGCCACGGCCGCGGCGCGTGGCTGTACGACCATGACGGCCGGCGCTACCTCGACGCGATCAGCTCATGGTGGGTCAACCTGTTCGGCCACGCCAACCCGCGCATCAACGCGGCGCTGCGCGACCAGCTGGACGTGCTGGAGCATGCGATGCTGGCCGGCTTCACGCACGAACCGGTGATCCGCCTGTCCGAGCGGCTGTCCGCGCTGACGGGCGGCGTGCTGGGTCACGCGTTCTACGCGTCCGATGGCGCCTCGGCCGTCGAGATCGCGCTGAAGATGAGTTTCCACAGCTGGCGCAACGCGGGCCGCACCGACAAACAGGAATTCGTCTGCCTGCAGGGCAGCTATCACGGCGAAACGATCGGCGCGCTGGCCGTCACCGACGTGGCGTTGTTCAAGGACGCCTATGGCCCGCTGCTGCGCGCCACGCAAACGGTGATGTCGCCCGATGCGCGCCAGGCCCGCGACGGCGAAACGGCACAGGACGTGGCACGCCGCGCCGCGGCGGATGTGCAGCGCCTGTTCGAAGCAAAAGCGGACAGGATCGCCGCCATCATCATCGAGCCGCTGGTGCAATGCGCGGCCGGCATGGCGATGCACGATCCGCTGTACCTGCAACTGGTGCGCAAACTGTGCGATCAACACGAAGTTCACCTGATCCTCGACGAGATCGCCGTCGGCTGCGGCCGCACCGGCACGTTCTTCGCCTGCGAACAGGCCGGCATCTGGCCGGACTTCGTCACGCTCTCGAAAGGCATCAGCGGCGGCTACCTGCCGCTGTCGCTCGTGCTGACGCGGGACGAGGTCTACCAGGCCTTCTACAGCGCCGACATCACGCGCGGCTTCCTGCACTCGCACTCGTACACCGGCAACCCGCTTGCCTGCCGCGCCGCACTGGCCACGCTCGACATTTTCGAGGAAGACGGCGTACTGGAAGCGAACCGCGGCCGGGCCGGCAAGCTGGCCGCCGCGATGGCGCCGCTGGCCGATCACGCACGGGTGACGAACCTGCGCCAGCGCGGCATGATCCTGGCGTTCGACGCGGTCGGCGTGGACAAGACTTTCTCGCGCCGCTTCTTCGCCAATGCCACGCGCAACGAGCTGCTGCTGCGCCCCATCGGCTCGACCGTGTACCTGATGCCGCCGTATATCCTGGACGACGAGGAAATCGCCGGCCTGGCGGCGCGCACGCAGGCCGTGTTCGAACAGACACTGGCGGAGGCATGATGGACTTGCTGGACCGACTCGCAGCGAACCTGGACGGGCTGAAGGAAAAAAGCCTGATCCGCACGCGCCGCACCGTCGACACACCCTGCGGCCCGCGCGTGACCGTCGAGGGCCGCGAACTGCTGGCCTTCTGCAGCAACGATTACCTGGGCCTGGCCGCGCATCCCGCCATCACGGCCGCGCTGCGCGAAGGGACCGAACTGTATGGCGCCGGCAGCGGCGCATCGCACCTGATCAGCGGTCACAGCCGCGCCCACGCAGCGCTGGAAGAACGGCTGGCCGATTTTGCCGGCCCCCACCTCGTCGATGCCCGCGCGCTGTACTTCAGCACCGGCTACATGGCCAACCTGGCCGTGCTGACCGCGCTGGCGGTGGGCGACAAGGACACGGAAATCTTCAGCGAGGCGCTGAACCATGCGTCGCTGATCGACGGCGCCCGGCTGGCCCGCACGACCGTCAAGGTGTATCCGCATGCCGGCGTGGAAGCGCTCGACGAACTGCTGGGCACCAGTCACGCGCGCAACAAGATCGTCGTCACCGATTCCGTGTTTTCGATGGATGGCAACCTGGCGCCGCTGCCGGAACTGCTGGCGCTGTGCGAAAAGCATGGCGCCTGGCTCGTGGTCGACGACGCGCACGGCTTCGGCACGCTGGGCGAAAACGGCCGCGGCGCCCTCGAACATTTTGGCCTGCGCTCGCCCTACCTCGTCTATATGGGCACGCTGGGCAAGGCAGCCGGCGTCGGCGGGGCATTCGTTGCCGCCCATGCCACCGTGATCGAAACGCTCATCCAGCGCGCCCGCCCCTACATCTTCACGACGGCGGCGCCGCCCGCCCTGGCGCACGCGCTGCTGACGAGCCTGGACATCATCGGCGGCGGCGAGGGCCGCGAGCGCCGGTCGCACCTGGCCGGTTTGGTGGCACAATGGCACGATGGCTTGCGGCTGCAGGGCTGGACGGCACTGCCTTCGCGAACCGCGATCCAACCCGTCGTCATCGGCGCCAACGGGGCGACGATGGAAGCCGCCGCGGCGTTGTACGAACGCGGCATCTGGGTCGGCGGCATCCGCCCGCCCACCGTGCCGGCCGATTCGGCACGGCTGCGCGTTACCCTGTCCGCCGGCCACACCGCGGCCGAAGTGGCCCGGCTGGTCGACAGCATCAATGAAGTCAATGCCCATATGGAAAGGAGCCGAGATGGCGCTTGAAGACCCGGTGATCGTTCCTGTAGTGGAAACACCCGCGGCTATTACGGAAGAGCCGGAAGACCTGGAACCGGCGCCCGCGACAACGCTGGCCGCGAGCGGCATGCCGCCGCACTTCTCCTGCTTCGTCACCGGCACGGATACGGAAATCGGCAAGACGCTGATCTCCTCGGCCATGCTGCATGCGCTGGTGCGCCAGGGCGTGAAGGCCTGCGGCATGAAGCCGGTGGCCGCCGGCGCCGTGCTGCGCGACGGCACGCTGCACAACGACGACTGCGACCAGCTCGAAGCGGCCGGCAACGTGCACCTGCTGCAGTCGATCACCACGCCGTTCCTGCTGAAGGAGCCGGCGGCGCCGCACATCGCGGCCGCGCTGGAAGGCATTACCATCGACCCGGTGCCGATCCTGGCTGCCTACGTGGAAATCGCCGCCGCCAGCGATGCCAGCGTGGTCGAAGGCGTGGGCGGTTTCCGCGTGCCGCTGACCGACACCTACGATACCGCCGACCTGGCGCAGCAACTCGGCTTGCCCGTGGTGCTCGTCGTGGGGATGCGGCTGGGCTGCATCAATCACGCGCTGCTGACCGTGGAAGCAATCGCCGCGCGCGGCCTGAAGCTGGTGGGCTGGGTGGCCAATGCGCTGGAACCGGAAATGGCGTTCGCCGACGAGAACATCGAGGCGCTGGCCGACCGTATTCCGGCGCCGCTGCTGGGCCGCGTGCCGCGCCTGGCGCAAGCCAGCGCCGCCGCCGCGGCCGAGTACCTGGATTTCACGAGCCTGCCGAACTGGCCGGCTCGCCGCGATACAAAGTAAAACATTAAAGGAAGAACCAGATGTCCCTGCATGAACCGAAAACCGTCGCCCTGCACCGCCCGACCGCGGCCATCAAGCTGCCCGAGGGCACGTGGCCGCGCGAGGAGGTGCTGGCCCTGTTCGAACTGCCGTTCAACGACCTGATGTTCCGTGCGCAGCAGGCGCACCGCGCCAATTTCCCGGATGGCGATGTGGAACTGGCCACGCTGCTGTCGATCAAGACGGGCGGCTGCGAAGAAGACTGCGGCTACTGCCCGCAGGCCGCGCGCTACGACACCGGCGTGGAAGCAAAGAAGATCCTCGATACCGAAACGGTGCTGGAAGCGGCGAAGCAGGCCAAGGAAAACGGCGCCACGCGTTTCTGCATGGGCGCTGCCTGGCGCAGCCCGAAGGACCGCGACATGGAAAAGGTGGAAACCATGGTGCGCGAAGTGAAGGCGCTGGGCCTGGAAACCTGCGCCACGCTGGGCATGCTGGAAGCGGACCAGGCCGAGCGCCTGAAAGCCGCCGGCCTCGATTACTACAACCACAACCTGGACACGGCGCCGGAGTTCTACGACAACGTGATCTCCACCCGCCAGTACCAGGACCGCCTGGACACGCTGGGCCACGTGCGCGACGCCGGCCTGAAAGTCTGCTGCGGCGGCATCGTCGGCATGGGCGAGACGCGCGACCAGCGCGCCGGCCTGATCGCCCAGCTGGCGAACCTGAACCCGTATCCGGAATCGGTGCCGATCAACCACCTCGTGCAGGTGGAAGGCACGCCGCTGCACGGCCTCGATCGCCTCGACCCGCTGGAATTCGTGCGCACGATCGCCGTGGCGCGCATCACGATGCCGAAGGCGCGCGTGCGCCTGTCTGCCGGCCGCCGCGAACTGGGCGAAGCCGTGCAGGCCATGTGCTTCATGGCCGGCGCCAACTCGATCTTCTACGGCGACAAGCTGCTCACCACCGACAATCCGGAAGCGAACGACGACCGGGCGCTGCTGGCCAAGCTGGGCCTGTCGACGCGCGCCGCCATGCTGGAGTCGGTGCAGAAGGAAGCCTGCGGCTGTTGAGTAAGAATGCCAGCGCCCCGGCAGAGGGCGCGGCACCTGCATTGCAATCAATCGGTACGGGCCACAAGCCCTTTGCCAATTGCTACCTGCACCACAAGAGCATGCAGCACCCAAATGCAAAAGCCGGGGTCAGACCCGGCGGTCCGACCCCAGGGTTTGCCGTGGGGTTTGACTCTCAAATAACGGAGACACCCATGTTCAAGAAAATATTGATCGCCAACCGCGGCGAGATCGCCTGCCGCGTGGCCGCCACGGCCCGCAAGATGGGTATCCGCACCGTGGCCGTGTATTCGGAAGCCGATGCCAACGCAAAGCACGTGGCCGTCTGCGACGAGGCCGTGCTGCTGGGACCCGCCCCGGCCAAGGAAAGCTACCTGTGCGGCGACAAGATCATCGCCATCGCGCTGGCCACCGGCGCGCAGGCGATCCACCCCGGCTACGGCTTCCTGTCAGAGAACGCCGAATTCGCGGAAGCCTGCGCCGAAGCGGGCCTCGTCTTCATCGGCCCGCCCGCGGCAGCGATGCGCGCGATGGGTTCCAAGTCGGCGGCGAAATCACTGATGGAAAAGGCCGGAGTGCCGCTGGTGCCGGGCTACCACGGCGATGAACAGGATGCCGCCTTCCTGCAGCGCGAAGCGGACCGCATCGGCTACCCGGTGCTGCTGAAGGCTTCGGCCGGCGGCGGCGGCAAGGGCATGCGCGTGGTCGACAACGCCGAAGCGTTCAGGGAAGCGCTGGCTTCCTGCAAGCGCGAGGCGATCAGCTCCTTCGGCGACGACAAGGTGCTGGCCGAGAAATACCTGCAGCGCCCGCGTCACATCGAGATCCAGGTATTTGCCGACACGCAGGGCAACTGCATCTACCTGTTCGAACGGGATTGCTCGGTACAGCGCCGCCACCAGAAGGTGCTGGAAGAAGCGCCGGCACCTGGCATGACCGATGAACGCCGCGCGGCGATGGGCGACGCGGCCGTGGCGGCGGCAAAAGCCGTCGGCTACGTGGGCGCGGGCACCGTGGAATTCATCGCAGAACAGGATGCAAGCGAGGATGGCAGTTTCTACTTCATGGAGATGAATACGCGGCTGCAGGTCGAGCATCCGGTCACGGAGATGATCACCGGCACCGATCTCGTCGAATGGCAGCTGCGCGTGGCGGCCGGCGAACCGCTGCCGAAACGGCAGGACGAGCTGACGATCCGCGGCCACGCGCTGGAAGCGCGGATCTACGCCGAGAATCCCGACAAGGGTTTCCTGCCGTCGATCGGCACGCTGCGCCACCTGGATACGCCCGAGGCGGTGCAGTTCGAAGTGGGCGGCATGGGTGGCATTGGCGGCCAGCCGGCCGCCGTGCGCGTCGATTCCGGCGTGCGCGAAGGCGATGCGATCTCGCCGTTCTACGATCCGATGATCGCCAAACTGATCGTCTGGGGCGCCGACCGCAAGCAGGCCCTGGCGCGCATGGCGCAGGCACTGTCGCAGTACCAGATCGTGGGGCTGACGGGCAATGTGGCGTTCCTCAAGCGGCTCGTTGAAAGCGAGGCTTTCACCAGCGCGGACCTGGATACGGGCCTCATCGAACGCAATGCCGACACGCTGTTCCCACCGGCGCGCTCGCTGCCGGTGGCCGCGCTGGCACTGGCCGCCGTGGCGCTGATCGAGCACGAGAAAACCCGGGCGGGCGGCACCAGTGCCGGCGACCCATGGGGCCAGGCGCTGGGCTGGCGCCTCAATTCCCGCCTGGCTCGCACGCTGGCGTTCCGCGACGAGAACGGCAAGGATTACGATCCGGTGTTCACATACCTGCCGCATGGCTGGGAACTGTCGATCAAGGGCCTGTCGGTCGACGTGGCGCTGCTGGCGCGCGATGGCGTCGACCTGTCGGTGCGGCTGGGCGATGCGTCGGTGCACGGCACCGTGCGCCGCGATGGCGATACGTTCCACGTCTTTACCGGCGGCGGCCACCACGTGCTGCACTACCAGGACCCGCTGGCCCATGCCGGCGAAACCGAAGCGGAAGGTGGCCGCCTGACGGCGCCGATGCCGGGCAAGGTCGTCGCCGTGCTGGCATCCCAGGGGCAGGAGGTCAGGAAAGGCGAGCCGCTCGTCATCATGGAAGCGATGAAGATGGAACACACGATCGCCGCGCCGCACGACGGTACTGTGGATGAAATTTTATATGCCGTGGGCGACCAGGTTGCGGACGGCGCGCCGCTGCTGGCCTTCCGCGCCGCGGCCTGAGGAGAACACATTGCATATCCTGCTGTACCGTCCCGATGGCGATACCGGCCCATGGGCGGAAGAATTCGCACGCCACCTGCCACAGGCCCGGTGCGTGACGTGGCGCGAGGGCGACAAGGTTCCGCCCTGCGATTACGCCGTCGTCTGGGCACCGCCGGAAGCGATGCTGCGCGACCTGGCCGAGGTAAAAGCCGTATTCCTGATGGGCGCCGGCGCCGATGCGATCCTGAAGCATGCCGGCGCCCTGCCCGCCCACATACCGATCGTGCGCCTGGGCGACGCGGGCATGGGCGTACAGATGGGCGACTACGTGACGCACGCCGTGCTGCGCTACTTCCGCCGCTTCGACCGCTATGAAGACCAGGCCGCCGTCGGCGAATGGCGGCAACTGCCATCGCACGAGCGCGCGTCGTTTACGGTGGGCGTGATGGGTGCCGGCGCGCTGGGCCGGCGCGTGCTCGATTGCCTGCGCCCGTTCGGCTTCCCGCTGCAAACATGGTCGCGCAGCGCGAAGGAAATCGACGGCGTGCGCAGTTTCGCCGGCGACGACGCGCTCGATGCTTTCCTGCGCAGCACGCGCGTGGTCGTCTGCATGCTGCCGCTGACGGATGCCACGGCGAATATCCTCGACCGCACCAACCTCGGCAAGCTGCCGCAGGGCGCCTACGTGATCAACGTGGCGCGCGGCGCGCACCTGTCGGAGCCGGACCTGCTGGCTTATATCCAGGCCGGCCATATCGCCGGCGCCACGCTCGACGTGTTCCGCAACGAACCGCTGCCGCGGCAGCACCCGTTCTGGGACGAGCCGCGCATCACGATCACGCCGCACATTTCCGCGCTCACCTTGCGCGACGAAAGCGTGCGGCAGATCGCCGGCAAGATCGGGCAGCTGGAACGGGGCGAACCCGTCGCCGACGTCATCAACAGAGAACTGGGATACTGAAATGAACCTGCCGGAAAAAGTGAAGATCGTCGAGGTGGGCCCGCGCGACGGCCTGCAGAACGAAAAGGAAAACGTGCCGGCCGAGGTGAAGATCGAGCTGGTGAACCGCCTGTCCGCCGCGGGCTTCGCCAACGTGGAGGCGGCGGCGTTCGTGTCGCCGAAATGGGTACCGCAGATGGCCACCAGCCGCGAAGTCATGGACGGCATCGCGCGCAAGCCGGGCGTGATCTATTCCGCGCTGACGCCGAACATGCAGGGTTTCGAAGCCGCGCTGGCGGCGAAGGCGGATGAAGTGGTGATCTTCGGCTCGGCGTCGGAAGCCTTTTCGCAGCGCAACATCAACTGCTCGATCGCCGAATCCATCGCCCGCTTCGAACCGGTGGCGAAGGCCGCGAAGGATAACGGCGTGCGGCTGCGCGGCAGCATCAGCACCGCGTTCGGCTGCCCGTACCAGGGCGAGGTGCCCCTCGATGCCGTGGCCGACGTGGTGGCCCGGATGCGCGACCTGGGCTGCGACGAAATCGACATCGCCGACACGATCGGCGTGGCCACGCCGCGCCACACGCAGGCGGTGATGGAAACGGCGATCCAGGCCTTCCGCATCGATGCGCTGTCCGGTCACTTCCACGATACCTACGGCCAGGCGCTGGCCAATATCTACGCTTCGCTGGAGCTGGGGATCTCGATCTTCCACTCGTCCGTGGCGGGACTGGGCGGCTGCCCGTACGCGAAAGGCGCCACCGGCAACATCGCTACTGAGGACGTGCTGTACATGATGAACGGGCTGGGCATCGAAACGGGCGTCGACCTGGACGCCGTGGCCGAGGCTGGCCACTACATTTCGCAATTCCTCGGCCGCAAAAGTTCCAGCCGCGCCGGGAATGCCTTGCTGGCCAAGCGCAACGGCTGAAGCATTGCTGAGTTCGTGTTGCCGGACCATGGTCCGGCTGCCTGGCACGGGGACACGAACTCAGCCGCAGTCGACGACACCGGCCAGAGGCGATATGCGGGGCTGAAGTATTGTTGAGCCTGCGTGTCCCGGTGCCTGGCACGGGGACACGGACTCAGCCGCAATTAACGTACGGTTGGCTGGCGATAATCGGGGCTAAAGCATTGTTGAGGCCGTGTCCCGGTGCCTGGCACGGGGACACGGCCTCAGCCTTGGATAAACCGCGTGCACAAACAAAAACCCCCGCAAGCCTAGACTTGCGGGGGTTCCTGATGAATCTTGGTCGGAGTACAAGGATTCGAACCTTGGACCCTCTGGTCCCAAACCAGATGCGCTACCGGGCTGCGCTACACTCCGAAGAAGCAAGATAATACCGCTCGAAACCGATCGCGTCAAGGCCCTCTTAAAAAATTCGTTCCAAGGCCCACATAGCAAATAAACAATATGCGAATATAAGCATCCCTGTTTCAGGACTTGGAGCCATGCAACAGACCCTGACTTATCCCGAGCGGCCGCGTCGCGGCGGCCTCGTGGCCGGTATTGCCGTTTCGATTCTGGTGCACGCGTTGCTGCTGTCGGTCCTGCGCGCGCCGTCGGCGCCGCCTGCCCAGCCGGACGAACGGCGCTGGACCCAGCCGCTGACGATCCGCATCGTGCCGCCGCCGCCACCGCCGCCTGAACCCATCGCGCGCGTCGAACCGCGGGCAAAGCCGGACAAACCCGCTTCCCGTCCCGCGCCGGTACGCACCGCTCCCGAGCGCGCCAGGCCCGACACGGCCGCACCGTCGGAAACGGTGGTGGTACCGGCGGCACCCGCCGAGCCGGCACCGGTGGAAAGCGCACCCCGATTCGATCCGGACGCGGCACGTGCCGCCGCGCGGGCGATGGCAAAGGACCTGGATGTGCCGTCCGGAAACTGGGTTGCGGAAAAGCTGAAGAAAGAAAAGGAACGGCAGGAAACGGAGGATGAGCGGCTGGGCCGCAATATCGCCGGGGCGGCGCGCCCGGATTGCAAGACAGCCTATGCCGGCGCCGGCCTGCTGGCGCCACTCATCATGTTGATGGACAAAAAGGGCAGTGGCTGCAAATTCTGACGAAAGGAAATCGATGCTGACAATACTGGGGAAATTACCGTCGATCAACGTGCGCAAGGTACTGTGGACTTGCCGCCTGCTCGACTTGCCTTACGAACTCGAGCCGTGGGGCAAGGGCGAACGCGACCCGAACGTACCCGAATTCCTCGCATTGAACCCGAACGCCCAGGTGCCGGTGCTGCGCGACGGCGACACGGTGCTGTGGGAATCGAACACGATTTGCCGCTACCTTGCGCACGACAGCGTCCTGCTGCCGGCCGACCGCCTGCAGCGTGCCCGCATCGAGCAATGGATGGACTGGCAGGCAACCGAGCTGAACGCATCGTGGCGGGCGCCCTTCCTCACCCTGCTGCGCGGCAGCACCCAGTTCACCCCGGAAGCGGTGACAGCCGGCGTGCGCGAATGGAATACAAAGATGGCGCTGCTGGACCGGCACCTGGCTGACACCGGTTCCTTCGTGGCCGGGGACACGTTCTCGCTGGCCGACGTGGTCATCGGCGTCTCCGCCCACCGCTGGCGCGCGACACCGATCGACCGCATCGACCTGCCCGCCGTGGCCGCCTACATGGAACGTCTGTCGCAAGTGCCCGGCTTCGCGGAAAACTGCGGCGCCGGCACACCATAAAAAACCGGGGACAGACCCCTGTTTAGAGGCAACTCTTTCCTGAAAACAGGGGTCTGTCCCCAGTTTTGCGCTACGTATTGCCCTTCAGCGCCAGCGCGCGGTCGTAGAGCGCATTCTTCTTGGCGCCCGTGATCTGCGCGGCGAGGCCAGCTGCCTGCTTGAGCGGCAGTTCGGCCAGCAGGATCTTCAGTACCCGTTCGGCTTCGGCGTCCTGCGCATCGGATTGCGCGGCGGCGCCTTCCAGCAGCACGACGAACTCACCCTTTTCCCGGTGCGCGTCGCCGGCCAGCCAGGCCATCGCGTCCGACAGCGGGCAGCGATGGATTTCCTCGAACAGCTTGGTCAGTTCGCGCGCGAACACGACTTGCCGCGTGGGCTCGAACACGGCCACCAGCGCTTGCGTGAATTCGGCGATGCGGTGCGGCGCCTCGTAGAACACCATCGTGGCCGTGACGTTACGCAAGGCGGTCAGTGCGGTCTCGCGCTGCTTTGCCTTGGCGGGCAGGAAGCCGACGAAATGAAACTGGTCGTTGACCAGGCCGCTGGCCGACAATGCCGTGACGGCGGCCGACGCGCCGGGCAGCGGCATCACGCGCAAGCCCGCGGCACGGACCGCGTCGACGATCTTCGCGCCGGGGTCGGAGACGGCCGGCGTGCCCGCATCGGACACCAGCGCGATACGCTCGCCGGCCTGCAGCCGCCGCACGATCGTCTCGCCCGCTTCCCTTTCGTTGTGCATGTGCGCGGCCAGTAAAGGCTTGCTGATGCCGAAGCGCTGCATCAGGTGCGAGGTATTGCGGGTATCTTCGCAGGCGACCGCGTCGACCAGCCCGAGAACGTGCAGCGCCCGCAGGCCAATGTCGGTAACATTGCCGATGGGAGTGGCCACTACGTACAATGTTGCCGTAGGATACGTCTGAAGCGCGGTCTCGCCGAGCACCGGCAAGGCGGCAATCGGGCTGGATTCGTGAACTGTCATTGGGGGTAGGATGCTGGCGAATAAGATCAAAACACTGCTGTTGTGCGTGGCGGCCGCGCTGTCGGTATCGGCGTGCAGCACGCCTTGCGGCAGCCCGGGGGCATTGTGCGCGCCAATCGATACCGTGACAAGCCCGGCGCCGCGCGTGACCGCGCTGCCCGAACGGCCACCCGCGCCAACGCCCGAGGAAGAAGCCCAGGTGCAGACATTTGCCGTGGCCATGCCCGGCGCCGCCGCGGAAGGCCAGCCAGCAGCCGCGGTGCCGGGCCAGACGGTGCGCATCGGCGTCGTGCTGCCGCTGCGTTCCGAAACGCTGGGCCGCGCCGCCGATGCCGTGCGCGCCGGCTTCATGGCCGCCTGGGAACGCGAGCGCGCCGGTTTCGAGGTCACCATCATCGAAACGGGCGATGCCGCGGACGACATCCTCTCCACTTACCAGGCCGCGCTGGCGCAGCAGGACATCATCGTGGGCCCGCTGGCCCGCTCGGCCGTCACGGCCGTCGCCGCCAGCCCGCTGGTGACGAAGCCCACCATCGCGCTGAACCATCCGGAAGACCGCGAGGGCACCACGCTGCCGCCGCAAATGCTGTCGATCGGCCTGTCGATCGAGGAAGAGGCGCGCCAGGTGGCCGAATGGGCCGCGCGCGAGTACCCGGGCGCCAACGTGATGATCCTGTCCGGCAGCACTGCCTGGCAGCGCCGCATCGCCAACGCATTCGCCGCGCACGCGCCGCAGGTGGGCATCGCCACCAAGACGCTGGAACTGTCGGCACTGAACGGCTACCTGAGCGACGGCGAAATGGTGGCGTTGCGTGCCCGCCTCGTCGAACAGCCGGTGGACCTGCTGTTCGCCGCGCTCGATGCCGACCAGGCGCGCCAGCTGCGCGTGGCGCTGTCCGCGCCGCCGCTGAGCGAGATCCCGCTGTACGGCACGTCGTCGCTGAATCCGGGCCGCGTATCGCTGTACCAGGGTGCGGAACTCGATGGCGTGAAGCTGCTCGACCTGCCATGGCAGATCCAGCGCGACAACCCCACGGTCGCAAGCTACCCGCAGCCGGTCCCGCGCGACGATGAGCGCCTCAGCGCCGACATGGAGCGCCTGTACGCACTGGGCATCGATGCCTTCCGCGTGGCGCGCGAGATCGCGCTGCGCCCCGGCCAGCCGATCTCGCTCGATGGCGTGACGGGCCAGCTGTCGATCGACTTCGGCAACGGCCCGGCGCGCGTGAAGCGCGTGGAACCGGCCGCCATCTACCGCAACGGCGTGCCGGTGCCCGTCACCACGCCGTGATGCCTCCATGGCCCGGACCGACCTGCAGCGCAAGGGCCAGCTGGGCGAGGATGCCGCCCTGGAGCACCTGCTGGCGCATGGCCTGGCGCTCGTCGAACGCAACTTCCTGTGCAAGGGCGGCGAGCTCGACCTGATCATGCGCGACGGCACGCACCTCGTCTTCGTCGAGGTGCGCCGGCGCCGCAGCCGCGCCTTCGGCGGCGCCGCCGCCAGCATCACGCCCGCCAAGCAGCGGCGCATGAAGATCGCCGCGCAAGTGTTCCTGCTGCGCTACCCGAAACTGCCGCCATGCCGTTTCGACGTGGTGGCGATCGACGGCGATGCCATCGACTGGCTGAAGAACGTGCTGGACTGAGCCTGGCTCGCCCGACAGGCTATCGGGCCCGTACCGAAGTGATAACCGAAGTGATAACATGATCGGCTGAGCAATCACCCGCGAGTCCCGCGCGACCATGCCCCCGTCGCCCCATCGATGAAGACACGCACCTACTTACTCCTGATGCTGGTGGCGATCATCGTGCCCGTGGCATGCCTGGCGATGTTCGGGCTGTCGATGCTGCTGCAGTCCGAACGGGAATCGCGCATCCGCGGCATCGAGGAAATGGCCAATTCCACGTCGCTGCAGATCGACAGCGAAATTGCCAGGGCCGAAGGGGCAATCCGCATCGTCGCCAATTCGCGGGAAATCAGGACCGACGATACCGAAGGCCTGTACCGGCTGCTGTCGGCAACGCGCACTTCCCCCCTGAGCTGGACGATGATCGCCGATTACTCGGGCAGCGGCGTGATCAACACCCTGGTGCCCTATGGCACGCCGCTGGCGAAAAACACGGGCAAATGGGCTGCCGATATCTACGACAGCCAGCAGACCCGGGTCGGTGGCTACTTCATCGGTGCGAGGTCGAAGCGCGGCGTGGTGTCGGTGAACGTGCCGGTTCCCAAGGCGGCCGGCAGGAAGTATGTCGTCGTCCAGATCTTCGATCCGAATTACTTCAACAAGGTGTTCCAGCGCCATACGCTCGAACCGGGCTGGATCATCGGTGTGTTCGATGCCAACGGTATCTCGATCGCACGCAACAAGGGAGCCGGGCAATTCGTCGGCAAGCCCGTGCGCCCAGGGCTGTATGAAGCCTCGCGCCGGCAACCGCGCGGCATGGTCGACAACATCACGCGCGAAGGTGTGCGTGTCTACACCGTCTTCGTCCGCTCCAGCCTCACCAACTGGACCGTGGCCATCGGCGTGCCCGTCGATGAAATCGAATCGGCCGCACGGTTGACCACCTGGTATGCGGCTGCCGCGTTGCTGGCGATTCTCGGTGTCGCGGTCAGCATCGCCGTCTTTTTCGCTCGCCGCATCGACCGGGCGCTCGAGGGAGCGACGTCGGCCGCGCAGGCGCTGGCCGAAGGAGCGGTGGTCAGCGTGGCCCCGTCCGGCCTGCAGGAGGCGGATGGGCTGCTGCACGTGCTGCACCGCACCGGCCTGGCGCTGGTGCATGAAAGCGCCGCCCGCGCCGGATTGGAGGAGGAACGCGAGCAGCTCCTGGCAATGGAGCGATCCGCACGCCGGCGCGCGGAAGCCCAGGACGAAGCCAAGGACAACTTCATTTCGATGCTGAGCCACGAGCTGCGCAACCCGCTGGCGGCGCTCACCAATGCCGTCGCCGCCGTCCGGTTGCCCGCGATGCCGGCGTCAAGCAAGGAACGGGCATGGCATATCGCCGATCGCCAGCTCGCGCACCTCACGCACATGGTGGGAGACCTGCTCGATGTGCGGCGCGTGCTGTCCGGCAAGGTGACGTTGCGGACGGCCCGCGTCAACGTGGGCGACCTCGTGAAATTCTGCTGCGATGCGAAGGTGGTGGCCAACACCAAGGACCATGAATGGATGGTTTGCGTGGAAGACGCTTATGCGGACGTCGATGCGAACCGGCTCACGCAGGTCGTCGACAACCTGCTGGCCAACGCCATCAAGTACACGCCGGAGGGCGGCAGCATCACGGTGCGGACAAGCTGCGCGAACGGAACGATCGTCATCGAAGTGGCCGATACCGGGGTCGGCATCGCGCCCGACGTGCTGCCGACCATCTTCGATTCGCTGGTGCAGGGCCCCACGACCATCGACCGCTCGCAGGGCGGCCTGGGGCTCGGCCTCTCCATCGCCCGCGGCCTCGTGCACATGCATGGCGGCACGATCACGGCCGACAGCGATGGCCCCGGCGAAGGGAGCACGTTCACCGTCACCCTGGCGCAGGCTGAACCAGGACAAGGCGCTCCGGCCGCATGATGTTCGACCGATGATCGTGCGCGCACTCGAGGTCCTGCTGCTGCTCGTGCTGGTGGCCGGGCAGCCTTTCGCTCGCGCCGCGGTCACGGCCCCCGCCATGGCGGCTCCCTTGCTGGCCGACTACACCCACACCGCCTGGACGGAACTCGACGGCGCGCCGGTGGGCGTCACGAAATTCGCGCAAGGCTCCGACGGCTGGCTGTGGATCGCCACGCCGACGGGCTTGTACCGCTACGACGGCGTGCGCTTCGAGCGCACCGGCAAGGTCCATGGCCACGCGCTCGATTCCAGCAACATCATGGCGCTGACGACCACGCCGGACGGCGCCGTGTGGATCGGCTACCGCGTCGGCGGCATCTCCGTGTTCAGGAAGGATGGCACGCACACGTACATGGAACGCGATGGCCTGCGGCCGGTCGGCGTAATGCACCTGGAAGCGGCGCCGGACGGTGCAATCTGGGCGGCGATGCGCGACGGCGTGGCCGTGCTCGCACCAGGGGGCAAGCGCTTCGATTACCTGGGGGAAGAGGTGGGCCTGCCGACCCGCGGCGTGTTCCAGGTGCTGTTTACCCGCGACGGCACCACCTGGATCGGCACGAACTCGGGCGCCTACTTCCGCAAGCCGGGCGAAACCCGCTTCACGCACGCCTGGCCGCGCAAGGCACTGGTATGGCTGTGCGAAGGACCGGACGGCACGCTGTGGGGCAACGATTTCGACCGCGGCTATCACCGGGTGCGCACCGTGCCGCCGCCCGCCGGCCAGAAGGCCAGGCCGGCATTCGCCGGCATCGGCATGCTCTTCGACCGGCGCGGAACGATGTGGGTGACCCACGCGGACAGCCTGGAGCGCAAGGTGGTCCTGCAAGAACCCGGTCAGCCGGACCAGTGGGGCCTCGGCAAGCCGGACCAGTTCCTGTCGCCCCTGAACGGCATCACCGGCGCCCTGCTGGGCGCGATCTTCCAGGACCGCGAAGGCAACCTGTGGATCGGCACGTCGCGCGGCATCGACCGGCTGCGCCCGAACCGGCTGCACACCGTGCCCGTCGCCACCCCGCTGGAATACCCCGTGCTGGTGGCCGGGCCGGCCGGCGGCATATGGGTAGGCGATTATGCCCGCGACCTGTGGCGCTACGGTCCCCGCGGGCGCACCACGCGCGAAGTGCCGGGCGCCATCACGGCCAGCTACACGGCACCGGACGGCACGCTGTGGCTGGGCGGGATGGAAGGCGTGCTGCGGCGCGATCCGGACGGCACGCTGGCATCGATCCCCTTTCCGGGTGGCGTAAAGACTTATCGCGTGCATGCCATGCAGCAGGACCGCGATGGCGCGCTGTGGGCCTCGTTCAACCTCGGCACGGGCGTGCACAAGCTCGTCGGCGGCGAGTGGGTCAAGTCGGGCGGCTTGCGAGGTATTCCCGAACTGCTCACCACGGCGATGGCCCGCGATGGCGCCGGCGCGCTGTGGATGGCGCACCTGCGCAGCCAGGTCACCGTCGTGGACGGCGGCGCGGTGCGCAGGCTCGGCCCCGGCCAGGGCCTGGACATGGGCACGGTGCTGACGCTCTATTTCGACAGCAAGGGCGGCCCCGCCGCCATGTGGGCAGGCGGGGAGGACGGCGTGGCGCTGTATCGCAACGGCCGCTTCATGGCCCTGCATGGCGAGCGCCATGAACGTTTCCGCGGCGTGTCGGGCATCGTGCGCATGCCGGAGGGCGACCTGTGGCTGCACGGTGCCGATGGCCTGTATCGCATTCCCGCCGCCGATCTGGATAAATGGCTTAATAGCGGCCAGGCCGTGGGCTTCGAGCGTTTCGACGCGCGGGACGGCATGCAGGGCCACGCGCCGCAGTTGCGGCCGGTGCCCTCGCTGCGCCGCTCGCGTGACGGCCAGCTGTGGTATGCGACCACGAGCTCGGTCGGCACCATCGGCCCGGCCGCCATCCCGCGCAATCCCCTGGTGCCGCCGGTCGAGATCAGCGGCATCGTCGCCAACGGCCAGCCTCATGCCATCGCCAGCCATGCCATCGCCAGCCATGCCGCTGCCGGCCATGCCATTGCCGGGCGCTCGCTCGGCCTGCCGCAGGGAACGCGCAGCCTGCAGGTCGACTTTACCGCCCTCTCCCTGTCGATCCCCGAACGGGTGCGCCTGCGCTACCGGCTGGTGGGGCTGGATCACGGCTGGCAGGACGCCGCAGGGCGCAGGCAGGCCAACTACACGAACCTCGCACCGGGCAGCTACCGCTTCGAAGTCATCGCCTCGAACGAGGACAATCTCTGGAACACGGAAGGCGCCGCGCTGGAGATCCGCATTCCGCCCACGTTCGTGCAAAGCATCTGGTTCAAGCTGCTGCTGGCGGCCGCGGGCCTGCTGCTGCTCTACGTGGCCTATGCATTGCGGATCCGCTACCTCACGCGGCGCATGCGGGAGCGGCTGCACGAACGCCTGGCCGAACGCACGCGCATCGCCCGCACGCTGCACGACACCCTGCTGCAAAGCATGCAGTCGCTGCTGCTCTCCTTCGACGCGCACAGCCGCTACCTGAAGGAAGGCACGCTGGAACGCACGCGCCTGGACCAGACGCTCGACCTGGCCGAACGCCTGCTCGTGGAAGGCCGGGACCAGATCATGGTGCTGCGCGAGTCGGCCACGCCGGAAGTGCTGGAACTGACGCTCGGGCAGTACGGCAGGGGCCTGGCCAGCCATGGGCCGCACGCGTTCGACATGAAGGTGACCGGCAAGCCGCGACCATTGCGCCACGACGTGCATGAAGAGCTCTATGCCATCGCGCGCGAAGCACTGTTCAATGCATCGCGCTATGCGCAGGCCACCCGGATCGAACTCGACCTGGAATATGGCGCCACGGCGTTCGTGGTGCGCATCCGCGACAATGGCCAGGGCCTGGAGGAACCCGTCGCCACGGCCGGGCACCGCCCCGGCCACTGGGGACTGGTGGGCATGCGCGAGCGCGCCGGCGTCATCGGCGCCACGCTGGACATCGACAGCAAGCCCGGTACGGGGATGGAAATCACGGTGTCGGTGCCTGCCAGGAAGGCCTATTGAAAAGATGCGGCAATCATGCCTGAACGGCACCTTTAACCTGTTTATAAGCCTCTTTTGTAAGCATTATTAACAGGCATTGCCGGCCGCGAAGGACCGCAGCACTATATAATTTCAAGACTATGACGAACCAACGCATCCTCTCGCACTTCCACGAAAGTGCCGAAACCAAGATCCAGTCCGCCACCGTGCTCGCGCAACCCATCGCGCAGGCGATCGAACTGATGTTCTCAGCCCTTTCCAACGGCAACAAGATTCTCGCCTGCGGCAACGGCGGCTCTGCAGCCGATTCCCAGCATTTCGCTGCGGAACTCGTCGGCCGCTTCGAGCGCGAGCGCTTCCCGCTGCCTGCGCTGGCACTGACCACCGACACGTCGCTGCTGACGGCGGTGGCGAACGACTACAGCTACCGCGAAATCTTCAGCAAGCAGGTGCAGGCGTTCGGCCAGGCCGGCGATATCCTGCTGGCCATTTCCACGTCCGGCAACTCGGCCAACGTGATGGCGGCGATCGAAGCGGCGCTGGAGCGCGAGATGCGCGTGGTGGCATTGACCGGCAAGGGCGGCGGCGCCATCGGCAAGATGCTGACCGACGCCGACGTGCACATCTGCGTGCCGGCCGAGCGCACGGCGCGCATCCAGGAAGTACACCTGACGTGTATCCATTGCATTTGCGACGGCATCGACGTCGCCCTGTTCGGAGGAGATGTGCATGAGTAATAATTTGCTGGCCCGTTTGCAGCGCCCCGTCGCGGTTGCCCTGCTGGGTGGCGCGTTGATGAGCAGCCTGTCGGGCTGCGTCGGCCTCGTGGTCGGCGGCGCCGTCGCCGGCACCATGGCGGCCTCGGACCGCCGCACGTTCGGCGCGCAGACCGAGGACAAGGCGATCGCCGTCAAGGCGGACGTGCGCCTGCGTAACGTGCTCGACGATACCGGCCACGTGAACGTCAATGCGTTCAACCGCAAGGTCCTGATCACCGGCGAAGTGCCGAACCAGGCGAAGAAGGATGCCGTCGAACGCGAGGTGAAGGCGATCGAGGGTGTGCACTCGGTGACCAACGAGCTGGCGATCGCCGGCCCGGCCAGCTACACGTCCCGCTCGAACGACACGCTGCTGACCACGAAGGTGAAGGCCAGCCTGGTCGACGCGAAGGATATTTCCGCCAATTCGTTCAAGGTGGTGACCGAGCGCGGCGAAGTCTACCTGATGGGCCGCGTGACGCAGTTCGAAGCCAACCGCGCGACCGAGATCGCGCGCGGCGTGAGCGGCGTGACGAAGGTGGTGCGCGTGTTCGAGTACATCTCGGAAGAGGAGTACAAGCAGTACCAGAACACGCCGGCCCCGGCGCAAGTGTCGAACTGACGCCCGGGCACGCGCCATGAGCACCTCGTCGAAAGCATGGATCAAGCCGGCCCTTGCGGCCGCCGTGATCGCGGGCGTGGGCTTCGCCGCCTGGATGTCGCTGAACAGCACGCCCACCGCGCCGCAGATCACGTTCACCGGCATCAAGGGCGAGCGCATCACCCCGGCCGACCTGCGCGGCAAGGTGGTGATGGTGAATTTCTGGGCCACGTCGTGCGCCACCTGCGTGGCGGAGATGCCGGAGATGGTCGACACGTACAACAAGTTCAAGGGCCAGGGCATGGAATTCATCGCCGTGGCCATGAAATACGACCCGCCGAACTACGTGGTGAATTTCGCCGAAACGCGGCAGCTGCCGTTCAAGGTGGCGCTCGACATCACCGGCGAAGCGGCGAAGGCATACGGCGACGTGTCGATGACGCCGACCACCTTCGTCATCGACAAGGATGGCAAGATCATCAAGCGTTATGTCGGCAAGCCGGAATTCGCGGCGCTGCACCAGTTGCTGGAAAAGGCGCTGGAGGGGTAAGTAAAAAAAGACGCCGCGGCGTCTTTTTTTTGGCCCTCGTTATCCCTCGCTCGTTATCCCTCGCTCAGCGCACCCGGCGCACCGACGAGGCCTGGTTGTTCAAGCCTTCGATCGCCGGATAGCGGCCCGGCCCGAAGACCCTGCAGCGGCCGCGGTAGTCGTCGTGCTCGCAGACTTCCCACTCGCCTTCGCGCACGACCATCGAGGCCGCGCGGTCGTTGAAATCCTTCGAGCGCAGCGACCCCACGTCGCCTCCCAGCGAGACGCGGTCGCCGCTGAAATTGCGGGAGGCATACAGCTCGACCGGCGGGCCGCGCCGGTCATCGCCCCGGCGGTCGCGCCAGTCGTCCCGGCGGTCGTTGCGGTCGCCCTGGCCGTCGCGGCCATCGCCCCGGTAGCCGTCGCGGTCGCGCCGGCGGTCCACTTCGCGTGCCGACGATGCCACGTCGTTGAAGCCGCTCAGCATCGGGTATTCGCCCCGCTCCAGCACGATGCAGCGGCCACCGAAGTCCTTGTGCTCGCACAGCTCCCAGGTACCCGACCGCACGACGACCGACGACACGCGATCGTTGAAGCCGATATGCTCGAAATTGGTGGTGGTGCCGCGCACGGTCACCTGGGGACCGCGGAACTCGGCGTGCGTATACAGCGAGATCTCGCCAGCGGCAGCGTGGCCGATCGGGATCAGGGTTGCCAGCAGGGCTGCGGCGGCGAACAGGCGTTTCATGGTTTTTCTCCATCTCGATGCGTTGGCCGGGCGCGACGCGCGCGCGGCTCGTAGAGGCATAACGCGGCGGCGGCACTGGCGGTGCACGCGGCAGCTGTAACAAATTCCTACGGCCCGCCTGCGCTTCTTCCACGCTCGGCTCATCCCATGCCGGCCGCGATCTGTCACAGGGCCGATCGCGCTGGCCGCCGCGTGTTCGATACTCGGACCTTCACCGACAAAGGTGCCTCGCCGCGCCAATACCGCGCCATGATGCCTGAAACGACACTAGCCGCAATGCTGTCCGCGCTCACTGCCCTGCCGACGGCCACGCGTGCCGAAGAACCGGCCATCGCGACGGTGACCGTAACGGCGAAAAAGGAACCCGTCACCAGGAAGCTCGACAGGACGGTGCATGACGTATCGGCCATGCCGCGAGCCGTGAACGGTACCGCGCAGGACGTGCTGCAATCGATTCCCGAAGTCTCGGTCACGGCCGACGGAAACCTTGCGGTCAAGGGCAATTCGCAGGTTACCGTCCTGGTCGACGGCAAGCCGACGGCCATGCTGTCGGGTGACGAGCGGGCGGTGGCGCTGCAGACCATGAGCGGGGCCGACATTGCGAGCGTCGAGGTCATTACCCATCCATCGGCCGCATCCGGCGCCAGCGGTGCGGTCGTCAACATCGTGTTGAAGCGCCATCGCAAGCCTGGCACCCATGCGCAGGTTCGCGGCAGCGCCACGGACCAGGGCTTGTGGAACGTGGGCATGTCGGGAGACGCGACGAGGAAGGATGTCAGCGTGCACGGCAACGTGGCCTATCGCCGCGACGGCACGCAGAAATGGCGCGGATCGGAAGTGGAATGGAACGATCCGTTCGATGGCCAGTCCGCAGGAACCGCGCAGTCGTCGGGCGTCTTCGTCCGGCGCATCGTCCGTAGTGCGGCACTGGGCATCGACTACGCCATGAGCGCCACGGACAACGTCAGCCTGTCGGCGCGGCACAACGGGCGCCGTTCGCGCCCGCTGCTCGACACGCTCAACACGACCCGCACCGACGCTGGCCAGTCCTTCTTCCACCGCATCTCGTACGGCCCCAACGAGCAGTCCGACGGCAGTGCGAGCCTGGCCTGGAGCCACCAGGGACAAGGCACGGCGCTCAAGGCGATGGTCCAGCGCAGCAGGACAAGCGGCCTGGTCGACAAGTCGTACAGGGACGTGTTCATTCAACCGGCGCAGGCCACCGCCTACAGCCGTGGCGCCACGGCATCGGCACGCCGCCTCGACCAGGCCACGCTCGACTGGAGCCGGGCCTCGCGGCACGGCCAGTGGAGCATGGGCGTGGATCTCCAGGACGAAAACAACGACCTGTCGAACTACCAGGCTGCCGTCGACCCTTCGACGGGACAGGAAGTGCTTGATCCCGGCACGACCAACGGCTATGCCGTGCAAAACACGGTGAGCGCCGCCTACGTGACGAACAAGACCAGGCGCGGCCAATGGGAAGTGCTGCTGGGCGGGCGATTCGAGCGCACGGCACTCCGGGTACGACCGGCACAAGGCAGCGTGCAGTCAAGGCATTGGCAGGGCCTGGCCCCCAGTCTTCACGTGGGCTATGCCGCGACCGGCAAGGTGGACGTGACGCTCGGTTATCGCCGCAGCCTCCAGCGGCCCGATCCGCGCGACCTCAATCCGTTCACCACCTATGTCGACGCGCAAAACCTGAACCGCGGCAATCCAAACCTCGCGCCACAGCGGCTGGCTTCATGGGAGATCGGCGCCAACGCGACGGGCAAGCACCTGAGCGGCAGCCTCGGTGCCTTCCACCGCACCAGCCGCGATACCGTGGTAGAGGCGCGCAGCGTTGCCGGCAACGTACTCGTCACGTCGAAACAGAACGGCGGGCTGGCCCGCTCGGCCGGCATGACCGGCTCGCTGGAGTGGACACCCGATGCACAGCTGCGGCTGGGCATGGACGGCGGCGTTTACAGCGTCGTGTTCCACACGCCCGACTTCCCCGGCCTAGTGCGCCAGAACGACATCGCGGGCTACGTGAACTTCAGGGCCGGCTACAGCGCCGGACAGGACGACCTGTCGCTCGATGCGCATGCCCAGTCGTCCACCATCACGCCGCTGGGCCGGCAAGGATCGACCAGCAGCGTCAACGCGACATGGAAGCGCGCCCTCACCGGCACGTGGAGCCTGACGGTCAATGCGAACGATGTGTTCGACGGCAGCAGGCGCACATACCGGACCGATGCAAGCACGTTCCGCCAGGCCGGGTTCGACCATTTCGTCGCGCGGCGGGTCTACGTGGGCTTTGTGAAGAAGCTCGAGTGACGTGGCCTACAGCCACATCGCCAGCGCCGAATACACCGTCAACGCCACCATCGCCGCGCAGAACACCTTGCGCCACAGCGGCTGCGACAGGTAGCGCCGCAGCAGCGCGCCGGCGCCGGCCCATACGGAGATGCAGGGCAGGTTGACGGCGCAGAAGATCAGGCAGTACAGCGTGATCGCGAGCGGCACCGGCATGCCTTGCGGGAGAAACGCCGAGCTGCCGGTGACCGCCATGACCCAGGCCTTGGGATTGCAGAACTGGAACGCGGCCGCCGCCATGAAGCCCATGGGCTGGCGCGCTTCTTCTGTCCGGCCGTCGAACTTCATGTCGCGCAGCTGCCAGGCGAGGTACAGCAGGTAGCCCGAGCCGGCCACCCTGAGCGCGAGCTGTGCCGCCGGCACGGCCATCACCAGGGCGCCGATGCCGGTCGCGCAGATGGCCAGCAGTATGCCGAAGCCGATCGTGATGCCCAGCATGTGCGGAATCGAGCGGCGAAAGCCGAACCAGATGCCGGAAGAGGTCAGCATGATGTTGTTCGGCCCGGGCGTGATCGAGGCCACGAAGGCGAACATCATCAATGGCAGGTAGGGGATCAGGTAGTGCACGGGACTCTCCTCGGTGAGATGCCATGCTAGTCGAAGTGGCAGGTACAGTACCGGTACACTTTTCCGGATAGCGCTATCCGTAGTGGCGGTAGTTGTACCAGTACACTTTGCACCGCGGCGCTACTTCCCGCCGCTGTTCTTTTCCCTTTCTTCGCGTTCCCTGCGCTCTCGCTCTTTTCTTCTCCCGTGTGTGTACCACTCGCGCAGGATCGGCGAGATCGCGGCCACGATGCCCGCGCAGATGATCGCTATCCCCGCGTACAGCATGTCATTTCGGGTACAGCACCATCTGCGTGCAGCGGAACAGCGCGATCGTCTTGCCGTTCGCCTTGTTGGTCACGGTGGCGTCCCACACCTGCGTGGTCTTGCCCATGTGGACGGCCTTCGCCGTGACGGCGATCGTGCCTTCGCGCACCGTGCCGAGATGGTTCGACTTCAGCTCGATGGTGGTGAAATTCTCGGCGCCTTCGGGCAGGCTCACGAAGCAGCCGTAGCCGCAGGCGGTGTCGGCCAGCGTGACGACGGTGCCCGCGTGGAGAAAGCCGTTCGGGGCCAGGTGGTGCTTCCGGATTTCGATCTCGGCGGAGAGTTCGCCCTGCGCGGCCGCCGTGAAGCGGATGTTCATGTGGTCCGGCAGCGTGCCGTTGGCGCGGCTGTTGAAACGTTCGAGTTTTTGCTGGATGTCGTCCATGGCGTGCCCCTGGTTGAATGTTGCATGATAAACCCTGGCACACGCCATGCGGGACGAGCGAGTCTTCTAAACCACAGTCCTCAATCGGCCTTGAAGTTCTGCCCCAGCGACATCGGCTTGTTCAGCAGGATCGTCTTCGGATCGCGGCAGATGATCACGAGGATCGCGATGGTGGCCAGGTACGGCAGCATCGACAGGAACTGCGAGGGCACCGCGATTCCCAGGCCCTGGCCGTGGAACTGCAGCACGGTCACGCCGCCGAACAGGTAGGCGCCGAGCACCACGTTGCGCGGCTTCCACGTGGCGAACACCACCTGCGCCAGCGAGATCCAGCCCCGGCCCGCCACCATGCCTTCCACCCACATCGGCGTGAGCGCCAGCGACATATAGGCGCCGCCCACGCCCGCCATCGCGCCGCCGAACAGCATGGCCGCATAGCGCAGCTTGACGACCGGCATGCCGATCGCGTGGGCGCTGTGCGGCGCTTCGCCCACGGCACGGATCTGCAGGCCGGTGCGCGTGCGCGCCAGCATCCAGCCCACCGCCACGACGAGCAGCAGCGACAGGTAGACGACGGGATCGAAGCGGAACAGCAGCGGCCCGATGAACGGTATGTCCGACAGTACCGGGAACGACAGCGGCGCGATCGGCGCCACCGTCTGGCCCACCAGGTCGCGGCCGAGGAAGGCGGAGAGGCCGATGCCGAACAGCGTCAGCGCCAGGCCGGTCGCCACCTGGTTCGTCTGCAGCGTCAGGACGAGGAAGCCGAACAGCAGGGACATCGCCATGCCCGCCAGCAGAGCGGCCAGCATGCCCAGGGTCAGCGAACCAGTGCTCACCGTGGCCATGAAGCCCGTCACGGCGCCGACGAGCATGATGCCTTCGAGTCCCAGGTTCAGCACCCCGGAGCGTTCGGCGACCAGTTCGCCGGACGATGCCAGCACGAGGGGCGTGGCGGCACCGGCGGTGCTGGCCAGGAATGCGATCACGTATTCGGTATTCATGCGGCGATCTCCGGCGTTGCGACAGGCGCCACGCGGGTGCGCGGCTTGAAGCGGTAATGGATGAACAGGTCGGCCGCCAGCAGGTAGAACAGCAGCAGGCCCTGGAACAGGCCGGTGATGGCCGATGGCAGTTGCAGCTCGATCTGCGCGGCCTCGCCGCCGATGTACAGCAGCGACATCAGCAGCGCCGCCAGCAGCACGCCCACCGGATGCAGCCGGCCGACATAGGCGACGATGATCGCCGCGAAGCCGTAGCCGGGCGAGACGGACGGCTGCAGCTGGCCGATCGGGCCGGCCACTTCGCCGACGCCCGCCAGGCCCGCCATCGCGCCACTGACGAGGAATGCCAGCCACACGTTGCGCGGTGCCGAAAAGCCCGCGTACAGCGCGGCCGCCGGCGACATGCCGCTGACCTGCATGCGGTAGCCGGCGAAGGTATGGCGGCAGAAGAACCACGCGCCCGCCACGCCCACCAGCGACAGGACGAACGCGCCGTTGACCCGCAGGCCTTCGACGAGCAGCGGCAGCGTGGCCGAGTCGCCGAACATCTTCGACTGGGGGAAATTGAACCCGTCCGGATCGCGCAGCGGGCCGTGCACCAGGTAGCTCAGCAGGAGGTAGGCCACGTACACGAGCATGAGGCTGACGAGGATCTCGCTGGTGTTGAAGCGCGTGCGCAGCAGCGCGGGAATCGCCGCCCACGCCATGCCGCCGAGCGCGCCGGCAACGAGCATCAGCGGCAGTACCCACGGCGCTTCCACGCCGTCGAAGTACAAGGCCACGCAGCCGGCGGCGATCGCGCCCACCGTGAGCTGGCCGTCGGCGCCGATATTGTGCACGTCCGCACGGAACCCGATGGCCAGGCCCACGCCGCACAGGATCAGCGGCGTGGCCTTCAGCAGCAGTTCGCCCACGCCATACAGCGTGGTGGCGGGCTTGATGAAGTACACGTAGAACGCGTGCAGCGGTTCCTGGCCCATGGCCATGAACAGAATCGAACCGCTGACGAGCATCGCCAGGGCGGCGATCAGCGGCGATGCGAGCATCATCGCGCGCGAGGGGGCGGGGCGGGCTTCAAGCCGGGACATGGCAGCTTCCTTCCTGGTTTGCATCGACGGCGGAGGCTGTGGAAAAGTCGCCACTCATCCACACCCCGACCTGGTTGACGGTAGCCTGGGCGGCAGGCACTGCCGGCGACAGCCGGCCCTTGGCCAGCACGGCGATGCGATCGCACATCATGAACAGTTCGTCGAGTTCCTCGGAGATGACGAGCACCGCCACGCCCTGGTCGCGCAAGTCGATGATCGCCTGCCGGATCAGCATGGCCGCGCCGATGTCGACACCCCACGTGGGCTGCGCCAGCACCATCACCTTCGGCGCCAGCGCGATCTCGCGTCCGACGATGAATTTCTGCAGGTTGCCGCCGGAAAGGCTGGAGGCGGCGGCCCCGACCCCGCCGCACTTCACCTTGAAGCGCTCGATCACGCGGCCGGCAAAGGCAGCGATCGCGCCACGCTGGATCAGGCCACTGAGCAGGCCATGGCGCAGCATGCCGGCACCGTCGGCCAGGTACCCCGTCAGCAGTGCGTTGTCGGCCAGCGACATGCCCGGCACGGCGCCACGCCCCAGCCGCTCCTCCGGCACGAAGCCGAGGCCGAGCCGGCGCCGCGCGGCCGCGTTCATGCGGCCGGCGTCGATGCCGAGCAGGCGGATGCCTTGCGGATGGCGCAGCGGCGCTTCGCCGGAGATCGCCTTCATCAGTTCCTGCTGGCCGTTGCCGGACACGCCGGCCAGCCCGACGATCTCGCCGGCATGGAGGTCCAGCGTGATGTCCTGCAGGTCGGTGCCGAACGGATCGGGGCTGGGCAGCGACAGCCGGTCCAGCGCCAGCCGCACTTCGCCCGGGTCGCGGGGCGCCAGCGTGCACGTGGGCAGGTCGCCGCCGATCATCAATTCGGCCAGCTCGTGCGCCGTCTGCGTGCGCGGCGTGGCCGTGCCGGACACGCGCCCGGCGCGCAGCACGGTGGCCTTGTCGCACAGCGCCTGGATCTCGTCGAGCTTGTGGCTGATGTAGAGGATGCTGACACCTTCCGCCGCCAGCTGGCGCAGCGAGACGAACAGCTTCTGCACCGCGTCCGGCGTGAGCACCGACGTGGGTTCATCCATGATCAGCAGGCGTGGCGATTGCAGCAGGCAGCGCACGATCTCCACGCGCTGGCGCTCGCCGACGGACATGCTGTGCACGCGGCGCTCCGGATCGAGCGGCAGGCCATAGCGTGCCGAGACCTCGCGGATGCGCGGCGCCAGCTTCGCCGGCGTGATCCTCTCGTCCAGCGCCAGCGCGATGTTCTCGGCCACGGTCAGCGTTTCGAACAGCGCGAAATGCTGGAACACCATGCCCACGCCAAGGCGGCGCGCGGCGGCTGGCGAAGGGATCGTGACCTGCCTGCCTTCCCACAGGATCTCGCCGGCATCGGGCTGCGTCACGCCGTAGATCATCTTCATCAGCGTGCTCTTGCCCGCGCCGTTCTCGCCCAGCACGGCGTGGATTTCGCCGGGCATGACGACAAGGTCGACACGATCGTTGGCAACGACGGACGGGTAGATCTTCGAGATGCCGAGAAGCCGCAGCCTCGGCTCGACGCGCGGTCCTGCGTGCGGTTCGACTTCATGCCGCCCGGGAGGCGGTTCGAAGGGTAGGGTCATCTGCGGCTCCATCGTGGGTAACGAGAAAACCTCTGCAAGTCTCATGCCATCACCTTGCAGGCGACCACACTCGCATGCCACCACACTGCATGCCACCTGTCGGGCTGGCACAGCAATGTATGCGCCATTTTGTATACAAATCGCACCACAATATGTGCACTATCTCCCCATTGAAGTGCATCCGGCATGACCGTGTCCCATTCACCGCCGAGCACGATTCCTGCTTTCCCACCACGATCGTGCGCGGAGAGATTGCGCCCGAATCCAGCCAGAAGCGGAGACTGTCGATGACGAAGCACACCCCGGCGGAGGGCCCACCAGGCCGCCGCATGCCCGCGGCCGAACCGGCGGCGGCAAGCAAGCGCGTAAACAAAGCAGCAGATCGGCCAGCGAATACGCCAGCAAATAAGCCGGTAAACAAGCCAGTAAATAAGCCAATAAGCAAGCCGGTAAATAAGCCGGTAGATAAGGTGGCAGACAAGCCGGTGAGCAGGAAGCGCGGCGAGGCCGCGGTCGATGTGCGTATTTACAACGCCGTCGTGAACGCCGTGATGAGCCACAAGCTGCCGCCCGGTACCCGGCTGGGCGAAGCGGAATTCTGCGAGCTGTATGGCGTGAGCCGCACCACGGTGCGCAAGGCGCTGCAGCGGCTGGCGCACGACCACATCGTGGTGCTGCGGCCGAACCGGGGCGCCGTGGTGGCATCGCCATCGCCGCAGGAAGCACGCGACGTCTTCGCCGTGCGCCGCGCGCTGGAGCGCGAGATCGTGCCTCTCGTGATCCGGCACGTCACGCCCGCCTCGATTGCCCGTATCCGCGCCGCACTGGATGCGGAAGAACAGGCGCGCCGCGGCGGCGACCGTGCGGCCTGGATCCGCCTGGGCGGCGAATTTCACCTGCTGCTGGCGGAACTGGCCAACAACGCCGTGCTGCGGCGCTTCATGGTGGAACTGGTGTCGCGCTCGTCGCTGATCATCGCCGTGTATGAAAACCCCGGCACGCCGATGTGCGGCAACCACGAGCACCACGACCTGATGGCCCTGATCGAAAAAGGCGATGTGACCGGCGCCACCGCGCTGATCGAACATCACCTGGAGGAAATCGAGGCGCGGCTGCATTTGGACACGCCGGAGCGAAAGTTGAGTCTCGCCGAGGCACTATTCGGCCCCTAGAAAATTGTATACAAAACGCCCCAAAGTTGTGTGCATAATGCACCGGCAATGCACATCGGCATCGTTTGGACGTTCCGTCCTGGTGCGGAATTTCAAAGCGAAGGACACGCCGTCATAGGAGACAGCGGGGTGGCCCGGTACTTGCTAAGGTACTGTCGACGTTGCATGCAATCTTTCGGCACATTGGATGCAATCCGTTACACAACACTTACAAGGACTACGCATGAACACCATTCGTCTTGCTGCTTCGTTCGCTCTCGCCGCCACCTTCGCCAGCGCCGCCCACGCGGCCGACTGGAGCGACACTTCGCTGAGCTACCGCTACGGTACGAAATTCTCGGAGCCCTACAACGGCGCCGACATCACGAAGCACGTGGTGAACTTCAGCCACGCCAGCGGCTACAAGTACGGCAGCAATTTCTTCAGTGTCGATTACCTGATGTCGGACGAGAACGACCCGTCCGCCGTGGGCTCCCGGTCGGGTGCCCACGAAGCGTATGCGCTGTACCGCCACACGTTCGACCTGGGCAAGATCACCGGCAAGAACCTGGCCTTCGGCCCGTTCCGCGGCGTGGGCATCGTGGCCGGCTTCGACATCAACAGCAAGACCGATGCGGGCTACAACTCGAAGAAGCGCATGCTGGTCCTGGGCCCCACGTTCATGTTCGACGTGCCCGGTTTCTGGGACGTGAGCCTGGTGGCGTTGCATGAATCCAACGCACCGTACAACGGCTTCACCCAAACGGCGACGGACCGCTACCGCTACGACACGCACGCCGCGCTGTTCAGTTCCTGGAGCATTCCCATCCCGAACGTGCCGCTGGCGTTCGAGGGTTATGCGAACTACATCGGCACCAAGGGCCTGAACGAGTATGGCGCTCCGACGGCCGTGGAAATCAACGTCGACATGAAGCTGATGTACGACGTGAGCCCGCTGGTCGGCGCGAACAAGAACACGTTCAAGGTCGGCGTGGCCTACCAATACTGGAAGAACAAGTTCGGCAATCCGTCGAAGACCGTCCCAGGCGCCACCGCACGAACCCCGATGGTGCGTGCCGAATACCATTTCTGACCAACCTGTAGAGGAACATCATGAATCGTCGCAAGCTGCTCGCCCTGGCCACCCTGTCCGCCGCGCTGGGCGCGGCCGCCACCGCCGCTCCGGCGCTGGCACAGGAGCCCTTGAAGGTGGGTTTCGTCTATATCGGCCCGGTCGGCGACGCAGGCTGGACTTACGCCCACGAACAGGGCCGTCTCGAAATGGAGAAGGCACTGGGCGGCAAGGTGAAGTCCACCTATGTCGAGAACGTGCCGGAAGGCGCGGACTCCGAACGCGTGATCCGCAAGCTTGCGGCGGATGGCAACAAGCTCATTTTCACCACTTCGTTCGGCTACATGAACGCGACGGAGAAAGTGGCAAAGGCCTTCCCGAACGTGGTATTCCAGCACGCCACCGGATTCAAGACCCACAAGAACATGGGCGCGTATGAAGCGCGCCTGTTCGAGGGCTCCTACCTGCAAGGCATCATCGCCGGCAAGATGACGAAGACGAATACCCTCGGCTTCGTGGGTTCGTTCCCCGTGCCGGAAGTGATCCGCAACATCAACGCCTTCACGCTGGGCGCGCAAAGCGTGAACCCAAAGATCAAGACCAAGATCATCTGGGTGAACAGTTGGTACGACCCGGCCAAGGAACGCCAGGCGGCGGAAACGCTGATCGCCCAGGGCGCGGACGTGCTGACGCAGAACACCGATTCCCCGGCCACGCTGCAGGCGGCCCAGGAAAAGGGCAAGTACGCGTTCGGCTGGGATTCGGACATGGAGCGCTTCGCACCGAAAGCGCACCTGACCGCCAGCACCAACCAGTGGGGCGCCTACTACACCGAAGTGGCCAAGGGCGTGATGGCGGGCACCTGGAAGACCGGCCACGTGCATGGCGGGCTGAAGGAAGGCATGGTGAAGATGTCGCGGCTGAACGCCGCGGTACCGGCCGATGCGGCCAAGCTCTTCGAAGCGAAGAAGGCCGCCTTCACGGCCGGCACGTCGGCGCCGTTCACCGGCCCGATCAAGGACCAGTCGGGCGCCGTCAAGGCGGCCGCCGGCGTGCAGATGCCATGGAAGGAACTGATGTCGATGAACTACTACGTGCAGGGCGTGGAAGGCACGATTCCGAAGTAATCCCGCATATCGAAAAACCGATTGACCCGAGTTGCGGGACGGGCCCCCACCCGTCCCGTTTTTTTATTCGAAAGACCATATGACCGAACCGACAGCGCGCGACCACCAGTTCCTGACGGACGTGCTCGCGCTGGCCCAGCGCTCGCGCGACGAGGGCCACCACCCGTTTGCCGCCATCATCGCCGATGCCGAAGGCAACGTGATCGCGCAGGCGATGAACGCATCGAGCAGCGACCGCACCGCGCATGCGGAGATGAATGCGCTGCGCATCGCCTCGTCGCAGTATTCGCCCGACCGGCTTGCGGGCGCGACGATGTACACGAACGCCGAACCCTGCGCCATGTGCGCGGGCGGCACCTACTGGAGCGGCGTGGGAAGAGTGGTGTATGCGATGTCCGAAGCGACGCTGCTGTCGCTGACCGGCAGCGATCCGGAAAACCCCACGCTGTCGCTGCCGTGCCGGCAAGTGTTCGCCGCCGGGCAGCGGCCGACCGAGGTGATCGGGCCTTGGCGCGAGGATGAAGCGAAGGTCGCGCACGCGGGCTTCTGGCACAAGGATTAGGAAGCCCTGGGCCGCAGCCGCATCCGCAACGCCGTCGGCCCCATCACGAACCCCTGCACTTCCGCCGGCTCCGCGCGATCCTTCGCCCGCACGCCGGCGATATCGAAACGGCCCAGCAGCAAGGCCATCGCCACCTTCATTTCCACCAGCGACAGGTAGCGCCCCGGGCACATGCGCGGGCCCGCGCCGAACGGTAGTGCCACGCCCTTGTCCGCCTTGCCGGACAGCCAGCGCTCCGGATCGAAGCGTTGCGCATCCGGGAATGCCTTGTCGTCCACGCTGTCATGGCGCAGCACGCACCACAGCAGCGTGTCCTTCGGCAGCGCGACGCCCATCACCGTGGTGTCGCGCAGCGCCTGCAGCGGCAGGAACGGCGCGGGCGGTTTCAGGCGCATCGCTTCGAGCGCGCAGGCATCCAGGTAATCGAGCGTGCCGATGCTTTCCGGCGTCAGCGACGAGACGTTGTCGCGTACTTCCCGTTGCACGCGCGCCAGCGCTTGCGGGTTTTGCCACAACAGCCAGATCAGCCATGCCAGTGCGCTGGACGTGGTGTCCTCGCCCGCCAGCAGCATCGTGGTGACGTTGCCGGCCACGCCGCTGTCGTCCACGCCACTATCGGGCTGGTCGGCCGCGGCCAGCATCGCCTGCAGCATGTTGGCCGGGTGTTCGCGCAGTGCGGGATCGGCGGCCATCGCGGCCCGGGCATCGGATATGAAACCATCCGTGGCTTCGCGCACCGCCCGCACGCTGCGCTCCAGCCGGCGGTCCGCCGGCAGCCTGAACCACCGCCAGTAACGGAATGGCAGCAGCGAGCGGCGCGCCACACCCGCCAGTACGGTTTCCACGTGTTCCTGGATCGCATCGCCACCGCTCTCGATCGTGTTCACATCCGCGCCGAACGCGAGGCCGGCGATCACGTCCACCGCATAGCGTTTCAGGTCGGCGTTCAGGTCGATCTCGCCCTCCCCGGCCGCCAGCCAGCGTGCTTCCAGCCGCCGTGCGACCTGCACCATGCGGTCGAAATAGGCCCTGATCGCCGTGGGCGAAAAGGCATGCATCACCATGCGGCGCTGGTCGCGCCATACGTCGCCTTCGGCCAGGAACAGGCCGACATTGCCGCCCAGTTCCGCCGACACCTCGGCCGTGATGGACGGGCGCCGGAAGCCATCGGGCCGGTCGCGCAGCACGGCAGTGATAGCGGCGCTGTCGGACAGCACGACCACTTCGCGCGGCCCGATGCGCGCGCGGAACATCGGGCCATGTTCGCGGCTCCACCGTTCCATCGCCAGGTGGATCGTCGACGGTTTCAGTTGCAGCGCATTGCCCAGCAGCGGCAGGCCGCGCGGCGCGGGCAGGTCGGCAATGCTTTGCGGGCGGGACGGGTCGGGCATCTCGGCGGCGGCGGTACTCATGCGCTCTCCTTGCAGGTCGATGGTGCCCAGTGTGCCCTGCGCCGCGCCGGCGGTCTTGAACGTTTGCGACACGGGTTTGCGACACGGGAGTGCCGGGCATGCGGCGCGCTGGGATACCATCGTGCCATGACGACCGCCCTGCCCCCCACCGTCGCCCGCCTCGCCGCCCCCCGGACCCCGCTTGCCTCGTGCATCCGCGGCTATATGCTGCGCAGCACGCTCGGTGTGCCACTGGCACCGGCGCAGCGTGTCAACCGCTTTCCCGCCACGCCGTTCTGCTCGATCACGTGGATGATCGCGGGCAGCGGCGAGCTTGTCGAACCCGCCACGCCCGGCGCGGTAGCGCAGCCGGGCAGCGTGATCTTTTCCGGTCCGCGCACGCAACCTTTCGCGACCGCGAATCCCGGCCCGGTCCACACGTTGACGGCGCTGTTCTTCGCCGATGCACTGCATGCGCTGACGGGCCTCGACATGGCGGTGCAGCTCGACGCCATGACGCTGGCGGACGACGTGCTTGGCGAGGCATGGCGCGGCGTGACGGCAGACGTGCTGGCCGCGCCCGACGACGACGCCCGGATCCGCGTGTTCGAAGACTGGCTGGAGCCGCGCTGGCGTGCCGTGCGTGGCGATGCCGCCGGTGCCGGATCGTGGCCGCTGGCGCAGGACTGGGTGCAGTCGCTGGCCATGCGCGCGGCCGTTTCCGGCGCCGGGCGCAGCGCCCGCATGGCCGAGCGCCGCGTGCGCGCCTGGGCCGGCCATCCGCTGCGCACATTGCGGCGCCTGGCCCGCGTGGAGGAGTCGCTGCTCGCCGCGCGCGACGAGCACCAGGCGGGGCACGTGTCGCTGTCCGACGTGGCGCTGCGCTCCGGTTATTCGGACCAGGCGCACCTGTCGCGCGAGGCGCGGGAGCTCGTTGGCAGCAGCCCGCGGGAGATCATCCGGCTGGCGCAGACGGATGAGAGTTATTGGCCGTACCGGATCTGGTGGTAGGCGTACGCATGCACGCCAGCATCATCAAAGGTCGACTGCGTCCGCCGGATTCAGTGTCAGCTCGGCACGCTGTTCCTGCGACTTTTCATTCCACGCTTTCCAGCCTTCCGCTTGCGTTTTGGTGACACGTTCACGATGGGTCTCGAACATCTCGACGCTTGCCGCGGTTTTTTCGACGATCCGCGTTTGTGCCATCCACATCGGGAAATCCTTGTTCTTGATGCTGTAATCGGACGATCCGTCGGTGCGCAGCGGCCGCAGCTGGAAGCCGTTGCCGTAGATGAAGCGCACCAGCACGAAGTAGCGTTTGCCGGCCTCCACATTTATGTCGAGGAAATGCGCGCGGATGCCGATCTGCGTTGCCATCAGCAGATGGTGCCCCGGCGTGAAATCGAGCACTGCCTTGGTGTGCGAGCCGGTAGTCGCCAGGTGCGTGCGCTTGTCGCCTTCGACTTCGAACAGGCCGACCGGGAACATCCCCTGGATCGAATTGATCGGCTCCAGGAAGACGATTTGCGCTTTGTCCGCCGGCGGCGGTGGCAGGTCCTGGGAAGCCGTTTCAGTGAATTGGGGTGGCGGCGGCGGGGCGCTGGCACAACCGGAAAGCGTGAAGACCGCGAACGCGGACAGTGCGAGGAGAAGACGTTGCATATCGACCTATTATTTCGTAGAAGAATTTTATGTTACAAATTGGCTACGAATCATAATCGCTGGCGGTCGACCGCAACAGGTCATAAAGCGATTATCCCCACGCAATTGGCTCTTTTCCAACACTTTCCAGATAATCATTTGCTCTTGAGAACGGCTTACTGCCAAAAAAACCCTTGTGCGCCGCAAACGGCGACGGGTGCGGCGACGTGATGACGAGGTGTTTCGTCGTATCGATCAGCGCCTTCTTGGCGATCGCGTAGCTGCCCCACAGGATGAACACGATGTGTTCGCGCTCCTGCGACAGCGTGCGGATCGCGGTATCGGTAAACGTCTCCCAGCCCTTGCCCGCATGCGAGCCGGCGACGCGGGCACGCACGGTCAGCACGGCGTTCAGCAGGAACACGCCCTGCTCCGCCCAGTCGGACAGGTCGGTGCGGGTGCGCTGCACACCGAGGTCGCTTGCCAGTTCCTTGAAGATGTTCTGCAGGCTGGGCTGCGGGCGGTTCCCGTCCGGAACGGAAAAGCAGAAGCCCATCGCGGCGCCCGGCGTGTGGTACGGATCCTGGCCGAGGATCACTACTTTCACGTCGTCGAACGGCGTGAGGTCGAAGGCGCGGAAGATGTCCTTGGCCGGCGGGCAGCATTGCGTCGTTTGATATTCGGTGCGGACGAAGTCGGTGAGCTCGGTCCAGTAGGGTTTTTCGAACTCGGCTTGCAGGTGCTGCTTCCAGGAGGGTTCGATGCGTACGGTCATTGGGTTTTCGGATATGAAAACGGCGGCTTGCAAGCCGCCGGTCGGGTAGGTTGTAATGCCATGCGTCAGCCAGCCGGTTTCCATGCACGATCGGCTACGGTAAGGAATATCATGGCGATCCATGTCAAATATACCTCACAGTCACACTATATGGCGTGCGGTTTGATGACGTGTGCACCGTGCGCTTCCGTACTAGTGCAAGAGCGTTGCCCGCACTGGATCTGATAGTGGTTAGTAGAAAAGACGTCCGTGTCGATATCGATCATGCATGTCATCGGAAATCAAATTTTTTCGACTTCGACTATCGACTATTGCTCCATAGCAAAACACTATGCCGAAGTCTCTTTACTATAGATCGGGCTAGACAAACTATAGTAGGAGCTCAAAATGGCAACTCAAGTAAAAGAAAAGGGACGTTTCGAGATGTGGAAGGACGGCCTGAACAAAGGATCCCGCCAGGCCAAGTGGCATTCATATGACTGTGAAATTAAATCTGCAATCACCGAGTTCGACCGTCATTTAACAGGTACGGCAGGATATACAAAACTGGACTGGCGGCTTGTCAAAGCAATGCTATGGGTAGAGACAGGCGCAGGTAATGCGGTATGGAGAATAAAGCCAATGCAGATTGGTGTGGCGGGAGATCCAGGCTTATCTGCTTTGTTATCAGGTGACGAAGGCGGCGATATAATCATGCCTCCAGATCTTAAAGAAAACCTGAATTTCAATAACGCAAGAGCAATACCTGCTTACAACATAAGGGCAGGGATTGCCTACTTGCTGATGCGAATGGCTAAGTTCAAGCATCAAAGTGTCATGACATCCGATTTGAAAACGTATGAAGCTCTCATAAATCGTGGTGACAATATGGCGAGAATCGCTGCAACATACGGAACGACTACCGAAATCCTTCGTAAGTTGAACCCTCAGGCTGCAATCTTAAGGCCGGGACAAGTCCTGCTTTATCGGAAAGGGGCCGTAAACCGGGTCATCGTCGGATGGCACACAATTACCGTTCCTGAAGTTGCCAGACTTTACAATGGCGGCGGCGACGCAAGATATGCACAGAAGCTCAGCTTCGCTCTTGAACTGATCAAATACGGTGTGGAGGCAACATGCGATTGAAAAATTTTTTTATTGCCGCAACTGCAGTCATTCTCTCGAATGCGTATGGGGCAAATCAGAATCATCCTGATCCGGTCGAGGATGTCTTGGAAAAATGCGCATATGAATCTCAAGCTGGAATGCGTGATTGCCTTGCCAGGAGCGTCAGCGAAAGCTCAAGAGTGCTCATCTCGGCCGAAAAAAAATTGGTCTCGGCCCTCAAGCAATGGGATGAGCAGCCAAAGTTCGTTTTAAAAGCCAGAGACCAGCTCATAAGCGCCGATGACGCCTATCTGAAGTACCGCGATGCTCAGTGCGCGTTTGCCTCGGCACTCGGTGGAGGTGCTATAGGAAATGCATTGGAGCTGCGACGTCTGGCTTGTATCTTCGGATTGAACATGGAACGAGCAGCGCACTTGACACGCCTTGCTTCCTCGCTGTCTCGTAAATAAGTTGGACAGCGCCTCCAGCTTCGGGGGACGTTAGCTTATGCGCATTTGATCAACGCGTTCGTAGTATTTGCATAGCTGCCTGCAACAGGACACAGCCGACACCTCCCCGCAAATAAGCATATTCACAGTCGGTATTTGCCTCCTCTGTTCCTTGCCCCGTAAGATTGCCATCCGGTCAAGCTTACGCAAGGAATCCGCCATGCCGCGCACTACCCTTTCAATCCCGCCGCTGCGCCGCAGTGCCATCGCCTGCGCCGTGCTGCTGGCGGCATTGCCGGCAGCCCAGGCACAGACGTCGAGCCCCGCAGTTGCAGACGATCCGGCGGCCAGCACGGCCGCCATCGACCAGGTCACCATCGTCGGCTCGCGGGCGCGCAACCGCACCGTGTTCGACAGCGCCGTGCCGATCGACCGCTTCGGCGCGCGCGAAGTGGACAATGCGCTGGCCAGCGGCGACCTCGGCGCGGCCTTGCAGGAGCTGTCGCCGTCGATCAATTTCCCGCGCATCGAATCGAGTGGCGCCGCCGATTCCGTGCGCGGCATCCAGTTGCGCGGCCTCGCGCCCGACCAGGTGCTCGTGCTCGTGAACGGCAAGCGCCGGCATGCCAGCGCGGTGCTCGATACGGAAAGCAGCTTTGCCGGCATCGTGCCGGTGGATGTCAACGCCATTCCGCCCGGCGCCATCGACCACATCGAGATCCTGCGCGACGGCGCCGGTGCCCAGTACGGCAGCGATGCCGTGGCCGGCGTGATCAATATCGTGCTGAAAAAGGCGCGCACGGGCGGCTCGGCCTCGGTCAGCTTCGGCGCCAACCATACCGACTTCGAACCCACGAACGACACGAAGACCGACGGCCAGACCACCATCGTGAGCGCCGACTACGGCCTGCCGGTGGGCGATGCCGGCTACTTCCGCTTCGGCCTGGAAAACCGCCTGCGCAACCCCACCAACCGCGCTGGCGCCAGCGATGCCGGCTGGACGTCGTGGAATGCCACGCCGGCCGACCTGGCGCTCGACGGCCAGGTAGTCTTCAAGTCGGGCGACTCGGAACAGCGCAACACCTACGCTTTCTACAACGCACTGGTGCCGGTGTCGGAAGGCGTGGATGCCTACTCGTTCGCCACCATCAACAAGCGCAAGTCCGACGGCAGCGCCTACTTCCGCTATCCCGGCGATCCCTCGAACGTGCCGGAGATCTACCCGAACGGCTATCGCCCGAACACGAAGGGTGACATGACGGACGTGAGCGTCGTGGCCGGGCTGCGCCTCGCACGTGGCGGCTGGAACTGGGACCTGAGCGCGCGGCACGGTGGCAACAAGTTCGAGTACGACCTCGCCAACTCGCTCAACGCTTCGCTGGGCGCGGCGAGCCCCACCCGCTTCCACCTGGCCACGTTTGACTTCGACCAGGATGCCGTCAACGCCGACCTCACGCGCGAGCTCGACCTGGGCATCGGCGCGCCGGTCAACCTGGCCGTCGGTGCCGAGTACATGCACGAGACCTACAAGAGCACACCCGGTGATGCCGCCTCCTATGCCGCGGGCACCGTGGCCGGCGCGCCACCGGGTGCGCAAGCCGGGCCGGGCCTGCGCCCGCAGGACGCCTTCGACGGCAGCCGCTCGGTGCGCTCCGTCTATGCCGACATCGAAAGCGACATCACCCCGCGCCTGCTGGTGGGCGCCGCGGCCCGTTACTCCGACTACAGCGACTTCGGCAACGCGCGCACCGGCAAGCTGTCGGCACGCTACAAGGTGACCGAGTCGTTCCTGCTGCGCGGCTCGCTGTCGAACAGCTTCCGCGCGCCGGCACTGGTGCAGACGGGCTTCCGCTTCTCCACGCTCAATTTCAACAGCGACGGCACTGCCCTGCAGACCGCCTCGCTGCTGCCGGCCAGCGATGCGCTGGCGCGCGCGTTCGGCGCCGAGAACCTGACGCCGGAAAAGTCGACGAACCTGTCGCTGGGCGCGGCATGGCGCCCGCAGCGCAACACCAGCGTGACGGTGGACGCCTACCGCATCAGGCTGCGCGACCGCATCACCCGCACCAGCGACCTGCAGAGCGATGCCGCCACGGTCTATCTCGCCGCGATCGGCCGCACCGACATCCAGTCGGTGGCCTATCTCGCCAACCTGCTCGACACCACCACGACGGGCCTCGATGTGGTGGTCAACCACGACCTGCCGTTCGCCGGCGGCAAGCTGGACCTGAACGCCGCGCTGAACCTGAACAGGACGCGCATCGACGACGTGCACCAGAGCCCTGCCGCGCTGGCAGGGATCGATCCGGACCTGACGCTGCTGACGGAAAACAGCCTGTTCCGCATCCGCAACGCCTCGCCCGAATCGAAGCTGGTGCTGGGCGCCGACTGGCAAGGCGCGCGCTGGGGCGTGCAGGCCCGCGCCACGCGCTTCGGTTCGCTGGAGGATTTTTCGTACGACGATGAGGCGGAAGTGATCGACGGCATGCATGCCCAGCGCTTCGGCGCCGTATGGACGCTGGACGTGGAAGCCCAGTACAAGCTGACGAAGCAGCTCACGCTGTTCGCTGGCGCCGACAATCTCTTCGACCGCTATCCGCAGCGCGTGCGCGAGACGAACAACGCCACCTATGGCGGTGCCCTGCCGTACAACTTCATCAACCCGATCGGCTTGAACGGCGCGTATTTCTACGGCCGCCTGCGCTACACCTTTTAATCCATCCTGAACCAACATGAAACTCACCAAACTGTTTTCCGCTATCGGCTTCAGCGTACTGATGGCCGCCCAGGCGCAGGCCTTCGACAGGAATGCCCTCGTGCTGATGACCGACTTCGGCACCTCGGACGGTGCTGTCTCCGCGATGCGCGGCGTGGCGTTCGGTGTCGACCCGGCGCTGCAGGTGTCGGACCTGACGCACAACATTCCCGACTACGACATCTGGCTCGGTGCCTACCGGCTGTACCAGACGGCGAACTACTGGCCCAAGGGCAGCGTATTCGTCAACGTGGTCGATCCGGGCGTGGGCACGGAGCGCAAGTCGGTGGTGCTGAAGACCCGTGAAGGCCGCTACTTCGTGGGCCCGGACAACGGCCTGTTCACCTTGATCGCCGAACGCGACGGCGTGGCGGAACTGCGCGAGATCGACGAGAAGGTCAACCGCCTGGCCGGCTCCGGCGAGTCGTACACCTTCCATGGCCGCGATGTGTATGCCTACGTTGGCGCGCGGCTGGCGTCCGGCGCGATCACCTTCGAACAGGTGGGGCCGGTTCTGCCGAGCGAATCGGTGGTGAAGATCGCCTACCAGAAGGCCGTGCGCAATGGCGAGACCATCCGCGGCATCGTGCCTGTGCTGGACAGCAAATACGGCAATGTGTGGACCAATATTCCCAAGTCGCTCTTCGAGGAACTGAAGATCGGCGTGGGCGACCCGGTACAGGTGCGCTTCCTGCACAAGGGCAAGCAGGTTGCCAAAGTGGTGGCGCCGTTCCAGCACACGTTCGGTGGCGTGGCCAAGGGCCAGCCACTGGTCTACCTGAACAGCCTGCTGGACGTGGCCGTGGCGACCAGCTGGGGGAACTTCGCGCAGAAGCACAAGATCGAATCGGGCGTGGACTGGGAAGTGGAGATCAAAAAGGCCGCGTCGAAGTAAGGCGAAATAAGGCGAAACAAGGCGAACAGGGAAATCAGGAAGCAAGGCGTGGAAGGCGTTGCGTGGTCTGGCCTCGCAGATGCCATGTTGTCTGCGTGGTACCGAGACCACGATATCGCGCCCGTTATACGCGATATGCAAGCAGGCGTATATACAAGGTGTTTAGTTGTTTATAATAAACACTAGTTGTATTTCAGATATATGCTTGCTTTCCCGGCCATCGCGGAACCTCGCCAAGCGCTGCCGGCCCGATCAACTCAAGAGTAGTACAAGCCAATACCATGATGATTTCCACGTTCGCCAAACGGCTGTTGCCAGCATTGCTGGCCACAGCCTTTACCTGTTCGGCACAAGCTGCCGTCACCACCATCGACCTGGGCGCTGCCGCCGGCTACAGCGCCTTCTTCTATGGCGACGTCAGCCAGGTGGTGGACGTGGAAGGCCGCCTGGCGGTCGGCGGCTCGCTCGCTACCAGCGGCCTCTCCGTCGGCTATCGCAGCGCCTATGGCGTGACTGGCCCGAGCCTGGTCGTGGCCAACGATGTGAAACTGATCAACGGCGATATCTTCACTGGCCCGAAGACCAATGTCGATACGAACGCGACGATCGGCCCGATCACCGAATATGCCAAACAGACCGGCTATGGCGTCTACGGCGGCAGCAATACCTCTTCCGCCTACCACGCGCTCGACAAGCAGGCCAACGTCATCGACTTCGGCGCGGCCAAGAATCAGTTGAGCAAGCTGTCGAGCGACCTGGGCCAGGAAGCAGGCAACGGTACTGTGGAAGCCAAGTGGGGTGGCCTGTACCTGACGGGCGATAACAGCTCGGATCTGCAAATTTTCAACATCCATTCCAGCGAGCTGAACAATTTGTACCTGCAAGACATCAAGGCTGGCGCGAGCGTCGTCATCAATGTGACGGGCGGCGGCACGGTCACCTTCAGCGGTGGCCAGGACGGTCAACTGAAAGACCTGCGCGACCGCGTGCTGTGGAACCTGACCGATGCCACGACCGTCAATATGGCGACGTTCGCCTACGGCACCGTGCTGGCGAACAACGCCACGCTGATCGGCACCGGCCATCTGGAAGGCAACATCATCGCCAACGCCATGGATGCGCGTGTGGAAATCGGCTACGAGCCATTCCAGCCTTTTGGTCCCTCGCCGGTACCCGAGCCGACGACCTATGGCATGCTGCTGGGCGGCCTGGGTCTGATTGGAATGCTGGCTCGCCGCCGCAAGGCAGCCAGCGCGGCGTAACAGGGTAGCGAAACAGCAGCGAAACAAAGCGTCGCGCGATCACGCATGGCCGCGCGGCGGATCCAGGCGGGATATGAAAACGGCGGCCAACAGGCCGCCGTCGACATGAAGCTTATGGCGTTCAGCCCGCCGCTTCCAGCAGGTTATGCGCCTGCACGTCCGCGTGATACGAGCTGCGCACCATGGCGCCCACGGCGGCGTGGCCGAAGCCCATCTTGTACGCCTCTTCCTCGAACATCTTGAACACGTCCGGGTGCACGTAGCGGCGCACCGGCAGGTGGCTGTTCGACGGGGCCAGGTACTGGCCGATCGTCAGCATGTCGATGTCGTGCTCGCGCATGTCGCGCATCACCTGCAGGATCTCCTCGTCCGTTTCGCCCAGGCCGACCATCAGGCCCGACTTGGTCTTCACGTTCGGGTACATGGCCTTGAAGTCCTTCAGCAGCTTCAGCGAGTGCAGGTAGTCGGCGCCGGGGCGGGCTTCCTTGTACAGGCGGGGCACCGTTTCCAGGTTGTGGTTCATCACGTCCGGCAGGCCGTCGGCGAAGATGTTCAGCGCCTTGTCCAGGCGGCCGCGGAAGTCCGGCACCAGCACTTCGATCTGGGTCTTCGGGGACAGCGCCTTGGTCTTGGTGATGCACTCGACGAAGTGGCCGGCACCGCCGTCGCGCAGGTCGTCGCGGTCCACCGACGTGATCACCACGTACGACAGGCGCAGCTTGGCGATCGTGTTGGCCAGGTTGCCCGGCTCGTCCACGTCCAGCGGGTCGGGGCGGCCGTGGCCCACGTCGCAGAACGGGCAGCGGCGCGTGCACTTGTCGCCCATGATCATGAACGTGGCCGTGCCCTTGCCGAAGCATTCGCCGATGTTCGGGCAGGAAGCTTCCTCGCACACGGTCACCAGCTTGTTTTCACGCAGGATGTCCTTGATCTCGTAGAAGCGGCTGGACGCCGATGCCGCTTTGACACGGATCCACTCCGGCTTCTTCAGGCGCTCGACCTGCTCGATCGGCACGATCTTGATCGGGATGCGCGACGTCTTGCTGGCGCCTTTCTGCTTTTCGCTCGGGTTGTAAGCGGGGGCGGCGGTCGTGGTCTCGGTGGTCATAGGGTTCTCTGGTTGATTCATTCAGGCGGCGGCGGAGAGATCGGTCGGTGCGGCGGCTTGGGCAATGGATTGGGCAGCGGATTCGGCAACGTCGAGCTGGCGCACCAGCTCGTTGGCCAGCGCCAGCTGCACATCGGCCAGCGGCACGTCGACGCCCATCGACCGCATGTCGATGGTTTCCAGGCCGGCATAGCCGCAGGGGTTAATCCAGGTAAACGGCGCCAGGTCCATCGCCACGTTCAGCGACACGCCATGGTAGGTGCAGCCGTTGCCCTTTACTTTCAATCCGAGCGCGGCGATTTTCGCGCCGCGCTTCGGGCCTTCTGCGATATAGATGCCGGGCGCGCCGTCGATGCGCTCACCCGCCAGGCCATAAGTGGCCAGCACATCGATGATTGCCTGCTCGATCTTGTGCACGAACTGGCGGGCATACAGCTTGCCGCCCGGCTTGTTGCGGCGCAGGTCCATCAGCAGGTAGATGACGACCTGGCCGGGGCCGTGGAACGTCACTTCGCCGCCACGGTCCGTCTGCACGACGGGAATTTGCGCGGCGCCGCCCAGCAGGTGGCCACGGTCCGCGCCCAGGCCCAGCGTGTAGACGGCCGGGTGCTCGACGATCCACAGCTCGTCGGGCGTGTCCGGCGTGCGCGCTTCCGTGAAGGCGCGCATCGCGGCGAACGTGGGTTCATAGTCGGCTTGACCGAGGTGGCGGATCAGCGCCGGTTCGGATGGCGTCGTGGACATCGTGGACATTGGCAAGGCTCGTTGATCAAAGCCCTGCAATTATACGCCTGCTACCTTGCTCTTGCTCAAAGACTGGGCAGTTGCTTACAGGACAATTTTGACCATCGGGTGGCCGGACAGCTCGGAATACAGCGCATCGAGCTGCTCGCGGCTGGTGGCGCGCACGGTCACGGTCAGGCCCGTGTACTTGCCGCCGGACGAAGGGCGAACTTCCAGTTTCCCTTCGTGGAACGTCGGGTCGTGCTTCGTGATGACTTCGACGATCGTTACGGTGAAAGCATCGTGCGTGGGGCCCATCACCTTGATCGGGAAGTCGCTCGGGTATTCGATGAGGGACTCTTCAGGAGGGATCGCAGCCATGTCTATTCCAATCGATAACGGATGAGTGAACGGCGCCGGCGTGGACAAGACCGCGCGCCAATCCGCTATTTTAGCGAAAGGGGCCGCGATCCGGGGTGGCGCAAAAAAAAGGCCAGCCCTGAAGGCTGGCCGAAAACTATTCTGGGGTGAGGAAATACCACGCACGGAATAGTTGGGACATTGGTACGGTCACGGGAATCGCTTCGCTGCGGCTGTTTGGACGATGGCCTGTCGTGCATGCTTTCCCGGCATGACAACACTTTAGCCAGTGTACAAACCACCTGCTACGGCTTTGTGACAGGCTGCGCGAAACCGCGGACGAACGAACAAAATTCCGGGCTGGACCGCGAGCTGGAAACCGGGGACGAGAAACTGGGGACGTACCGGTACGCCGGACCGCCTGGTTTCCAGGCAATCTTTCCTGGAAACCAGGGTACGTCCCCAGTTTTGCCGTGCGTCCCCAGTTTTGCCGTGGAGATGCGACCGATCAGCGCTCGCGGACGCCATCGCCACGGTCGGGGCGGTTACCGCGCGGCTGCACGCTGGGGGCGGGTGCCGGTGCGGGGGCCGGCTGCGCCATCGGGGCCGGGCGCGGCTGCATGGCCGGAGCCGGCATCGGTGCCGGTGCCGGTGCCGGCCGCGGCTGGGCGATCTGTGCCGGCGCCTGTTGCTGGATCGACATGCGCTGGGCAGCCTCGGCTTGCCGGCGGTTGTCCATTTCGCGGCGTGCTTCCATCATTTCGCGCCGCTGTTCCAGCCGCTCATTGGCGATGAAGGACCGGGATGGCGCCTCCACCTGCGGCCGCGGTGCGGGCGCAGACGGCTGCACCGCCACCGGGGCGGGGGCACTGAATGCCGGCTGGGCAATGGGGCGATCGACCTGCGGACGCTCCACGCGCGACCGATCCACCTGCGGGCGATCCACCTGCGGCCGTTCCACGCGCGGGCGCTCGGTCACGATCACGTTATTGCCCCGGAACGGGGCTTCGTTGCGCTCGCGCTGCATCCGGTCCGCCACGCTGTCGACGTTGCGGTCGCCTTGGAAGCGGTCGGCCTGGACACGGTTCGTGGTGATCACCTCGCGGCCGCGGTCGCCCTGCAGCCGGTCCGGCGTACCGTCGCGGTTGCGGTCGGCCTGCAGGCGATCGGCGATGCTTTCGCGCTCGCGGCCCACGAACGCACGGTCCGGCGTGCCGTCATTGTCGCGGTCCGTCTGCAGCCGGTTGATCTGTGGACGGTCGGTTTGCGGCCGGCTGACTTGCGTTCCACCGGTTTGCGGCCGGTCGGCGATGCCATCGCGGTTGCGGTCCGGCGCGCGGGCAAAGCCCGGCACCACGGGCGCGGCGGCCACCGGCAACCTTCCCGGGTTCGATCCCACGCTGGCACGCGGCAGGGTGTTGACCTGCACGCTGCGGCGTCCCTCGAAGCCTTCGCGCGGCACGATCGTCACGCCCTCGCGGCGCACCTGCACGTTTTTCCACCGTTCGTTATTACCGCGGTGCTGCCAGACCAGGCGCCGCTCGTGATCCGGCGTCACGTGATAATGGGGCACGTAGCGGTCGCGCGGCGTCAGCGGATACCAGCCCAGGCCGGGGCGGTGGCGGCGGTCGTTGAACGCCACCGACCAGCCGTCGCCGCCCACCCAGCCCACCAGGGCCGGCGCCCACACCGGGCGGCCGACGATGTTGCCCGGCGCCCAGTACCAGCGGTTGCGCACGGTGACCCAGCGGCCATAGTGGAACGGCGCGTAGCCCCATGGCGCGTTGTCCACCCATGTCCAGCCCCATGGGGCCACCCAGGCCCAGCGGCCATCGCTGTACGGCGACCAGCCGCTGGCCACGGAGCGCGGTGCCCACAGCGGGCCGTAGTCGTCGTTGACCGTCCAGCTGCCGTAATGGTCCAGCTCTTCGTAGCCGGTCACGTAGCTCGGGATGTAGCGGGTCGCGATCGCGGCCTCGTCGCGGCGGTCGCGGGCGAAGGCCCAGGAATCGAACGCATCCTGCAAGGCCTGCCCGGTGCGGACATCGTCGCCGCGGATCTCGGCGCGCTTGCCGGTGCGCAGCGTCAACGCGGTGCCGGCCGCTTCCAGGCGGGCAATGCCCATCAGCACGGAAACAGTCGTGGTATCGGGTTCGCGGTCGGTATCGACACGCACGGTGCCCGGCTCCGTCAGCAGCACGCGACCGTGCGGCGTGGCCAGCTCGAAGCCGGACAGCGCCTGCGGATCGTGCACCCGCACGCTGGCCGAACCGTAGTTCAGGCGCAGGCGTATCACGTCCTCGTCCAGATCCTCGATGTCGAGCGCGCTGTCGCCATCCAGGCGCACGGCGACCGGGCCCACGCGGAATTCGGTGCGCGCGCCACGCGCGGTCGAGATGCGGTCGCCTGACTTGACGGGCCAGTTCAGCAGCGAGCCGGTTTCATCGCCGTCGTCGGTCTGCACCGTGACCTGGCCCTCGGCGGCGGAGATGCGGCCCACCAGCGTCGGCGGCTCGGCGGCCAGCGCCAATGATGAAGCGGCCACGAGGGCCGCCAGTAATACAAAATGCAGGAATTTGCGGGACATCAGGATCTCCGGCGACGTTATGTGGTTCAGCTATTTCCTCAGTTCTCCCATATAACGCCGGAAACCGGCCGAAGAAGACGTCCGTTACAAATAATTTCGAATCCGGGATCAGGCGTTACGTTTGACAAAGAACAGCGCCGTGCCGACCGCCATCAGCAAGCCGCCAAAGATACGGTTTTGCAGTCGCATGGCCCGCGCGTCGCGGAAGTAGCCTTGCATCGTGGAAGCGAGATAGGCATAGCCATGCATGACAGTCATGTCGATCGCCACCATGGTGGCGGCCAGGATCAGCAGCTGGGGCAGCACCGGTTCGCCCTGCGTGATGAACTGCGGCAGCACCGCCACCATGAAAATGATGCCTTTCGGGTTCGTGGCGTTGGTCAGGAAGCCCGTCAGCAACCGGCGCTTCACCGAAGGCACCACGGCGCGGGACGCCAATTCCACTTCCGCGCCCTCCTTCACCCTGGCGCGCCACTGCGACAGGCCCAGGTAGATCAGGTACAGCGCACCCACCGTCTTGACGATATTGAACGCCACTTCGGACGCCAGCAGCAGCGAACCGACACCGGCACCGGCGATGAACAGCACCAGCAATAAGCCCAGTTGCAGCCCCATCACCGTGGCGCTGGCCTTCTTCACGCCATAGGACAGCCCGTGGGACATCGACAGCACGGCGCCGGACCCGGGCGACAGCGCGATGATGATGGCGGAAATGGCGAAACCCAGCCAGGTAGCGAAACTCATGTCGACAGCCCTGCACGAAAAGATGAAAAAACGATGAAGAGGGCGATTGTAGCGCGGCGGCGCCACCGGACGGGTAAGGTAAGATTGCCACATTTTTATCACTAACGAGAGAATGCCCGATGGCCGGAACCAGCCTGCTTGCCCTGATCGACGATATTGCCACCATCCTTGACGACGTAGCCGCCATGAGCAAGGTTGCCGCCAAGAAAACCGCCGGTGTGCTGGGCGACGACCTGGCGCTGAACGCACAGCAGGTGTCCGGCGTGAAAGCGGACCGCGAGTTGCCCGTGGTGTGGGCGGTGGCCGTGGGCTCCATGAAGAACAAGGCGATCCTGGTGCCCGCCGCGCTGGCGATCAGCGCGTTCGCCCCCTGGGCCGTCACCCCGCTGCTGATGATCGGCGGCGCCTACCTGTGCTTCGAGGGCTTCGAGAAACTGGCCCACAAGTTCCTGCACAGCAAGGAGGAAGACGAGGCGCATCGCGCCGAGCTGGCGGCCGCCGTGTCCAACCCGCAAATCGACCTGGTCGCCCTGGAAAAGGAAAAGATCAAGGGCGCCGTGCGCACGGACTTCATCCTGTCCGCCGAGATCATCGTGATCGCGCTGGGCACCGTGGCCGGCGTGCCGTTCAGCCAGCAGGTGGCGGTGCTGGTCGCCATCGCGCTGGCGATGACGGTCGGTGTCTATGGCCTGGTGGCCGCGATCGTCAAGATGGACGATGCGGGCCTGTATCTCTCCCAGCGCCCCGGCGCCGGCATGGCCGTGCCGCGCCTGGTCGGCCGTGGCCTGCTGGCCGCCGCGCCGCGGCTGATGAAGCTCCTGTCGGTGCTGGGCACCGTGGCCATGTTCATGGTCGGCGGCAGCATCATCGTGCATGGCGCGCCGTTCCTGCATCACGCGGTGGAAAATGCCGCGGCATCGACCGGCCCGGTGGTGGCTGCCATTACGCCGCACGTGGCGGATATCGTCGTTGGCGTAATCACCGGCGCCATCGTGCTGGCGGTCGTGACCGTCGTTGGCAAGATGCTGCGCGGCATCAAACGCAAGGCTTGAAGGTTCTGGTCTGATCCCCGGGCGGCGCGTCGCATGGGGCCTCCCGCCGCACCGATATCATTCCAAAGGAGTATTCATGGCAATCAATCAACGCCCTACCAGTGCCTTCGTCGGCGCTTCCTGGCTGGCCCTGCTGATCGGCGTCATCACTTACCTCGTCGGCCTGTGGAACGCCACGATGCAGCTGAACGAAAAGGGCTATTACCTGACGCTGCTGCTGTATGGCCTGTTCGCCGCCGTGTCGCTGCAAAAGTCCGTGCGCGACCGGCTCGAAGGCATCCGCGTCACATCGCTGTATTTCGGCCTGTGCTGGGTGTCCGTGCTGGCCGCGCTGGCGCTGCTGGGTGTGGGCCTGTGGAACGCCACGCTGGCGCCAAGCGAAAAAGGGTTTTACGCGATGTCGTTCGCGCTGAGCCTGTTTGCCGCAGTGGCCGTGCAAAAGAACGTGCGCGACAGCGCCGACCCGGTGGAAGAGGCAGTGCAGGAAAAAATCTGACGACCGCTCGACCACGCTTCCCTGGACAGCCATCTGTTGCCCGGCAAGAGATGGCGTTTCTATTTTTGCGTGGCTGTTCTATTTTTGACCTATATCAAAGTTTTAAAGTGTTGCTCTAATTAAACTGGGTCCGATGGCGCATTGCCATAAAGAAATACCCCAGGAGCAACCATGTCCAACACCTTTTCCGCCGCCATGCCGGCCGTGCAGTTCGATGCCGACATCGTCGGCAAGCTGTCGATGTCCGGTCCGCGTTACACGTCGTACCCGACCGCCGACCGCTTCACACCGGATTTCGGCTATGGCCACTACCTCGAAGCGCTGGCCGGGCTCACCTATCGCGGCGGACGGCGGCCGCTGTCGCTCTACCTGCACGTGCCCTTCTGCGACCGGCTGTGCTGGTACTGTGCCTGCAACAAGATCGTCACGAAGGACCGCGCGAAGGCGGCCACCTACCTGGGCTACCTGAAGCAGGAAACGGCCATGCAGGGCAAGCTTCTCGCCGGCATAAACCGCGTGGAACAGCTGCACTTCGGCGGCGGCACACCCACCTATTTCTCCGACCGGCAGATGGCGGAACTGATGGCGCACCTGCGCCGCCACTTCGACTTCGCGCCCGAACAGGAAGGTGAATTTTCGATCGAGATCGACCCGCGCACCGTCGACCCGCAGCGCATCCACTCGCTGCGCACGCAGGGCTTCAATCGGGTCAGCCTGGGCGTGCAGGACTTCGATCCAGACGTGCAGAAGGCCATCAACCGCATCCAGCCCTACGCGGAAACGATGGCGATCATGCATGCCGCGCGCGACGCCGGATTCCGCTCGGTCAGCGTGGACCTGATCTACGGCCTGCCGCTGCAGACGATGGCAACGATGGAAGCCACGCTGTCGAAGATCATCGTGGCGAATCCGGACCGCGTCGCGCTGTACAACTACGCGCACATGCCGCACCTGTTCAAGCCGCAGCGGCGCATCAACGACGTCGACCTGCCCTCCCCCGCCGTCAAGCTGGACATGTTTGCGCTATGCATCAGCCGGCTCGCCGCGGCCGGCTACGTGTACATCGGCATGGACCATTTCGCCAAGCCGCAGGACGACCTGGCCGTGGCGCAGCGCCAGGGCCGGCTGCACCGCAACTTCCAGGGGTATTCGACGCATGCCGAGATGGACCTGGTGGCCTGCGGCGTGTCGGCCATCAGTGCCGTCAACGGTACGTACAGCCAGAACGAGAAAACGCTGGACGCCTACTATACCGGGCTCGATGCCGGCAAGCTGCCCATCGCGCGCGGCCACCGGCTCGATGCCGACGACCTGCTGCGCCGCCTGGTGATCCAGCGGCTGATGTGCAATTTCGAGCTGTCGGTGGCATCCATCGCGCAGGGGATGGTCGAGCCGTTCCGCGAGTACTTCGCCCCCGAGCTGCGGGAGCTGCAGGCGTTCGTGGCGGACGGGCTGGTGACGTTCGAGGACGACTGGATCTCCGTCACGCCGAAAGGCCGGCTGCTGATCCGGAACATCTGCATGGTGTTCGACCGGCACCTGCGCCAGGCACGCCTGCTCGCGGCCGCAGCACCGGCCGCAGCACCGGCCGATGCACCGGTCGCCACGCAGCCGCTGCGCTACTCGCGCACCATCTGACCGGCGGCGGGACGCAGGCATGAGCGCGCTGAATCTGCTCCCCGTGTTCGCCGTCGGCCTGGCCGGCAGCGTGCACTGCATCGGCATGTGCGGCGGCATCGTGGGGGCGCTGAGCGGGGCATTGAAACCACCCGTTCCACGGCGCACGATCCGGATCGTACCGGATACTTCCACCTTTCCGGCGATCGATCTCGACGGCGCCGCACGCGTGCTGACCTATAACGCGGGGCGCATCGCCAGCTACATGCTGGCCGGCGCCCTGGCCGGCGGGCTGGTGAACGGCGCAGGCACGCTGGCCTTTGCCGCGCGCTGGCAGGCGATCGCCTACCTGCTGGCCAATGCCATGCTCATGGCGCTCGGCCTTTACCTGATGAATGCCTGGCACGGCCTGGTGCGCGTGGAAGCCGCCGGCAACGTGCTGTGGCGCCGGCTGCTGCCGGCCATGCGCTACCTGCTGCCGGCCGATACCCTGCCGAAGGCATTCGCGCTGGGCGCGCTGTGGGGCTGGGTACCGTGCGGCATGGTGTACAGCGTGCTGCTGACGGCACTGCTGGCCGGTTCCGCCACGGGCGGCGCCACCGTGATGCTGGCGTTCGGCCTCGGCACGGTGCCGATGCTGCTGGCGCTCGGCCTGGCCGGCGCATCGTTGCGCCAGGCGATGCAGCGGCCCGCCATGCGCGCCGCCTGCGGCATGCTGGTGCTGGGCTTCGGCGTGCTGGGCCTGGTGCGCCATGCCGCAAGGCTGCCGCACGGCTGGCTCGACGCATTGTGCGTGGCGGTGCCGGCATGAACGCCGTGCCGAAACCGCAATGCTTCCACTGCGGCTTGCCCGTCCCGGCGGGTTCGGGCTGGCACGTGCAGATCGATGGCGCGCCCCGCGACATGTGCTGCCCCGGCTGCGCGGCAGTTGCCCGGACGATCGTCGACATCGGCCAGGCCTGCTACTACAGCGACCGCACCGGCTTCGCCGCCACGGCCGATGGCGCCGATGCCAATGCCGTGCCTCCCGAGCTGCGCCTGTACGACGGCGACAGCCGCTTCGTCGCGGAAGACGGCGGCATGGAAGCCGTGCTACTGGTCGAAGGCATCCGCTGCACGGCCTGCATGTGGCTCGTCGAAGGGCGGCTGCTGGCGCTGCCCGGCGTGACGCTGGCCAGCCTGAACGTGGCAACCGAACGGCTGACCGTGCGCTGGCATCCCGGCCGGGTCGAACTGTCCGCCATCCTGCATGCGCTGCGCACGATCGGCTATGCCGCGTGGCCGTACGATACCGCGCGCCATGAGGAACAGTTGCGCAAGGCGGCCCGCACGCTGGGCCGGCAGCTGTTCGTGGCCGGCCTGTCGATGATGCAGGTGATGATGTACGTGGCGCCCGCCTACCTTGCCGGCGATGGCACGCTCGATGCCGACATGGCCGCGCTGATGCGCTGGGCCAGCCTGCTGCTGACGATTCCCGCCGTCGTCTATTCCGCGCAGCCGTTCTTCCGGGGCGCCCTGGCCAGCCTGCGCGCCCGCGCTTTGGGCATGGATGTGCCGGTGGCGCTGGGCATCGCCGCGGCGTTCGGCGGCAGCGTGGTGGCCACCGTGCGCGGCGCGGGCGACACGTATTTCGATTCCGTCACCATGTTCGTGTTCCTGCTGCTGGCCAGCCGGTGGCTGGAACTGCATGCGCGGCGCAAGGCGGCCGGAACCCTGGAGCGCATGCGCCATGGCCTGCCCGCCGCGGCCACGCGCTTTGCCAGCTGGCCGGGATCGGGTGAGACCAGCGTCGTCGCCGCGGCCACGCTGGTGGCGGGCGACCATGTGTTCGTGCGCACCGGCGAGGCGTTCGCGGCGGACGGTATCATCGCCGAAGGCCGCACGTGCGTCGACCTGGCGCTGCTCACCGGCGAATCGGCACCGCAGCCGCGGGCGCCCGGCGAGCACGTGCCCGGCGGCGCCGTCAATGCCAGCGGGCCCGTGGTGCTGCGCGTGACGAAGCCGGTGGCGGAAAGCACGCTGTCCGGGCTGCTGAACCTGGTCGAACGGGCCGGCGGCGCAAAGCCGCGCATCGCGCAATGGGCCGACCGTGTCGCATCGCGCTTCACGGCGGCCCTGCTGCTGCTGGCGTTGCTGGCAGGCGTGGCGTGGCACTTCGTCGACCCGGCGCGCGCATGGCCGGTGGCGATCGCCGTGCTGGTCGTGTCGTGCCCTTGCGCGCTGTCGCTGGCCACGCCGTCCGCCCTGGCCGCCGCCACCGACGCCCTGCTCGGCAAGGGCGTACTGGTGATGCAGCCGCACGTGCTCGAAACGCTGCACCGTGCCACGCATGTCGTGTTCGACAAGACGGGCACGCTGACCGCCGGCCGCCCCACGGTGCAGTCGGTGCAGGCACATGGCGATATCGACCGCGATGCCTGCATCGCCATCGCCGCCGCGCTGGAAAAAGGCAGCCTGCATCCGGTGGGACGGGCCATCGTGGCACGGGGCGAGGAACTCGCCTGGCATGGCTGGCAGGCCAGCGGGTTGTCGGAAACGCCCGGCATGGGCGTGGAAGGCATGGTGCAGGGGCGGCGCTACCGGCTGGGCAATGGCGCCTTCGTCGCCGCCATGGCGGGCGGCACGCCACCACCGGCGGTGCCCGACACCACGGCCGTCCATCTCGGCACCGACGGCCAGTGGCTGGCCTGCTTCGCGATCGCCGATCCCTTGCGGCCGGACGCACAGGCCACCATCGCGCACTTCCACGCGCAGGGCAAGCAGGTGATCCTGCTGTCCGGCGACCGGCAGGCAGTGGCCGATGCGGTGGGCGCGCGGCTGGGGATCGCCAGGGCGATCGGCGACTGCCTGCCCGCGCGCAAGCTCGATTACGTGCAGCGGTTGCAGCGCAAGGGCGCCATCGTCGCCATGGTGGGCGATGGCATCAACGATGCCGCCGTGCTGTCCGCCGCCGACGTATCGTTCGCGATGGGCAGCGGCGCCGAGCTGGCGCAGGTGCGTGCCGACGCCGTGCTGCTGCACGGCCGGCTCGGCCTCGTCGCCGATGCGGCCGCCACCGCCGCTGCGGCGATGCGCGTGATCCGCCAGAACCTTGCCTGGGCCTGCGTGTACAACGCCGTCGCCATTCCCGCCGCCGCGATCGGGCTGCTCGGACCGTGGCTGTCCGGCGTCGGCATGGCCGCCAGCTCCGCGCTGGTGATCCTCAACGCCCTGCGGCTGCGCTACCGGTAAGGGAGCCTTCGATGGAATCGCTGTACCTGCTCGTTCCCGTGTCCATCGCGCTCGTCTTCGGCGCCCTGTGGATCTTCTTCAAGGCTTCCGACGACGGCCAGTTCGACGACCTCGAAGGCCCCGCCCTGCGCATCCTGCAGGACGACGACCACTGACCACCCACTACTGCCAGGCGGATGAGTTTTTGCGTCATGGCAGAAAAACCGGGGACGTACCCCTGTTTAGAGGAAATTTCCTCTAAACAGGGGTACGTCCCCAATTTTGCGTCCCAATTCAACACCAGGGACAGTCCCCAACGTTTTTACAACACCTGTGATGCACTTGGTCAATTTTGACTTAAGTCAAAGTTTTTAGCCCCTGCGCTGCGTAACCTCCGAGGCATATCAAGACAGATAACCCGGGGGTGTTCAATTGGAACAGAACTACAACTACAAGGTCGTGAAGCAGTTCGCGATCGCGACGGTGCTGTGGGGCGTCGTCGGCATGCTGGTCGGCGTGGTCATTGCCGCGCAGCTGGCCTGGCCGGGCCTTAATTTCGACGTGCCGTGGCTCAGCTATGGCCGCCTGCGCCCGCTGCACACGAACGGCGTGATCTTCGCCTTCGGCATTTCCGGCCTGTTCGCCACGTCGTATTACGTGGTGCAGCGCACGTGCCAGGTGCGGCTGTTTTCGGACCGCCTGGCCGCCTTCACGTTCTGGGGCTGGCAGGCCGTGATCGTGTCGGCCGTGATCACGCTGCCGATGGGCCTCACGCGCGGCAAGGAATACGCCGAGCTGGAATGGCCGATCGCGATCCTGATCGCCCTGGTGTGGATCGCCTATGCCGTGGTGTTCTTCGGCACCATCGTCAGGCGCAAGGTGCAGCACATCTACGTGGCCAACTGGTTCTTCGGCGGCTACATCCTCGCCGTCACGCTGCTGCACGTGGTGAACGGCATGGTGATGCCCGCCACGCTGACGAAATCGTATTCGATGTACTCGGGCGTGCAGGACGCGATGATCCAGTGGTGGTATGGCCACAACGCCGTGGGCTTCATCCTCACGGCCGGCTACCTGGGCATGGTGTACTACTTCATCCCGAAGCAGGCCGGGCGCCCCGTGTATTCGTACCGCCTGTCGATCGTGCACTTCTGGGCGCTGATCTTCACCTACATGTGGGCCGGCCCGCACCATCTGCACTACACCGCCCTGCCCGACTGGACGCAGTCGCTCGGCATGGTGTTCTCGCTGATCCTGCTGGCGCCATCGTGGGGCGGCATGATCAACGGGATCATGACGCTGTCCGGCGCATGGCACAAGCTGCGCACGGATCCGATCCTGAAGTTCATGATCGTGTCGCTGTCGTTCTATGGCATGGCCACGTTCGAAGGCCCGATGATGTCCATCAAGACCATCAACGCGCTGTCCCACTACACCGACTGGGGCATCGCCCACGTGCACGGCGGCGCGCTCGGCTGGGTGGGCTTCATCACGATGGGCTCCATCTACTACCTGCTGCCGCGCCTTGCCGGCCGCACGAACATGTACAGCACGCAGCTGGTGGACCTGCACTTCTGGGTCGCCACCGTCGGCGTGGTGCTGTACATCGCCGCGATGTGGATCGCCGGCGTGATGCAGGGCCTGATGTGGCGCGCCGTGAACCCCGACGGCACGCTCACCTACACCTTCGTCGAGAGCGTGAAGGCCACCTACCCGTATTACGTGGTGCGCTTCGCCGGCGGCACGCTGTACCTGGCCGGCATGGCGATCATGGCATACAACACCTGGATGACCCTGCGCGGCCGCGACGTGCCGGTGGCCGCCATCCCGCAACTCGAAGCCGCGTGAGGACACCATGAAACTGTTCCGCAATTTCTCGCACGAATGGATCGAGAAAAACCCCTGGCTGCTGATCGCGCTGGTCACGCTGGTGGTATCGGTGGGCGGCGCCGTGGAGATCGTGCCGCTGTTCTTCCAGCGCTCGACGACGGAACCCGTGGCCGGACTGGAGCGCTATTCGCCGCTGCGCCTCGCGGGCCGCGACATCTATGTGCGCGAAGGCTGCTACGCCTGCCATTCGCAGATGGTGCGCCCGTTCCGCGCAGAGACCGAACGCTATGGCCACTACTCGGTGGCCGGCGAGTTCGTGTTCGACCGCCCGTTCCAGTGGGGCTCGAAGCGCACCGGCCCGGACCTGGCCCGCGTAGGTGCCCGCTACAGCGACGAATGGCACCGCACGCACCTGCGCAACCCGCGCGACGTGGTGCCCGAGTCGAACATGCCCGGGTATCCGTGGCTGGCGCAGACGAAGCTGGCGCCGCGGGACATCGTGCCAAGGCTGCGCGCATTGCAGCGCCTCGGCGACGGCTATACCGATGCCGAAATCGCCGCCGCCCCGGCCACGCTGGCCGACAAGACGGAAGAAGACGCGCTGGTCGCCTACCTGCAGGGGCTGGGCACCCTGATCAAGTCGAGGAACTGAACCATGAACATCGAACACATTTTCGACGGGGCGAGCAGCGTGATGACGGTGGTGTCGTTCGTCACCTTCGCCGGCATCTGCGTGTGGGCGTGGTCCGCGCGCAAGCAGCGCGACTTCGCGCAGGCGGCGCAACTGCCCTTTGCCGACGAGGAGAAGCACGATGGCTGATTTCACCAGCGATTTCTGGAACCTGTACATCGCCGTGCTGACGGTGCTGGGCATCCTGGGCTGCGGCGTGCTGCTGTACACCCAATCCACGTTCAAGGCGCCCGCCGGCAAGGTGGAAACCACCGGGCACGTATGGGACGACGACCTGACGGAGCTGAACACGCCCATGCCCCGCTGGTGGATGTGGCTGTTCTACATCACGATCGTGTTCGCCGCCGCCTACCTGTTCCTGTATCCGGGCCTGGGCACGTATGCCGGCAAGTTGGGATGGCAATCGTCCAGCCAGTACAAGGCCGAACTGGCAAAGGCGAACGATGCCTACGGCCCGCTGTTCGACCGGTACCGCCGGCAGGATGTGAAGGCGGTGGCCGCCGATCCGCAGGCGCGCGCGATGGGCGAACGGCTGTTTCTCACGTATTGCGCCCAGTGCCACGGCTCGGATGCGCGCGGCAACAAGGGCTATCCGAACCTGACGGACAGTGACTGGCTGCACGGCGGCACGCCGGAGGCGATCAGGCAGACGATCATGAACGGCCGGCATGGCGTGATGCCGCCGATGGGCGCGGCGCTGGGGTCCGACAAGGACATCGAGAACGTGGCCCACTATGTGCTGAGCCTTTCCGGCAGCCCCGTGGCCGATCCGATCAAGAGCGTTTTCGGCAAGAGCAAGTTCACCGCCTGCTTGGCCTGCCATGGCGCCGGCGGCACCGGCAACCAGGCGCTCGGCGCGCCGAACCTGGCGGACAAGACGTGGCTGTACGGCGGCAGCGCCGAGGCGATCATGGACACCATCCGCGAGGGCCGCGACAACACGATGCCGGCGTTCGGCGACTTCCTCGGCGAAGGCAAGGCGCATGTGCTGGCCGCCTACGTGTGGGGCCTGTCCAATCCGGCGGAGTAAGGCATGAACGCTCCGCCCCCCGAACAGGTCATCCGCATGTACGAGAAGCGCCAGCCGATCCATCCGCGCGAAACGGACGGACGCTACGCGCGCCTGCGCTGGCTATGCGTGTGGCTTACGCAGCTGGCCTACTACGCCACGCCATGGCTCACGTGGAACGGCCGCCAGGCCGTGCTGTTCGACCTGGGCACGCGCAAGTTCTACCTGTTCGGCCTGGTGCTGTGGCCGCAGGATTTCATCTACCTGGCCGCGCTGCTGGTCATCTGCGCATGGGGGCTGTTCCTCGTGACGGCCGTGGCGGGCCGCGTGTGGTGCGGCTTCGCCTGCCCGCAAACGGTGTACACGTCGGTCTTCCTGTGGATCGAACGCAGGATCGAGGGATCGCGCGCGGCGCGCATCGCACTGGACCGGCAAGGTCCGTCGCTGCGCAAATCCGGCAAGCGCACCGCCAAGCATCTCGCCTGGGGTGCCGTGGCGCTGTGGACGGGTTTTACTTTTGTCGGCTACTTCACGCCGGTGCGCGAACTGGGCACCGGCGTGGCCACGCTGTCGCTCGGGCCGTGGGAATGGTTCTGGGTGCTGTTCTACGGCTTCGCCACGTACGGCAACGCCGGCTGGCTTCGCGAACAGGTGTGCAAGTACATGTGCCCCTACGCCCGTTTCCAGAGCGCGATGTTCGATCGCGATACACTGGTCATCACATACGACACGCGGCGCGGCGAACCGCGTGGAAAAAAGTCCACGAACGGAGCCTGCATCGACTGCACGATGTGCGTGCAGGTGTGCCCGACCGGCATCGACATCCGCGACGGCCTGCAATACGAATGCATCGGCTGCGCTGCCTGCGTGGATGCCTGCGACGGCGTGATGGACCGGACCGGCCAGCCGCGCGGCCTCATACGCTACAGCACGGACCGCGCGATGACCTCGAACCTGCCGGCGGCGCGGATCCGGCAACGCGCATTGCGTCCGCGGGTGCTGGCCTACTGCGCCGCGCTGCTGGTGGCGTGCTTCGCCACCGGCTTCGCACTGTCCACGCGAATCCCCCTCAAGGTGGACGTGATCCGCGACCGCGGCTCGATGGGCCGCGAAGTCGACGGCGGTGCGATCGAGAACGTGTACCGGCTGCAGGTGATGAACACGTCCGAACAGCCGCACCGCTACCGCATCGCGGTCGCCGGCCTGCCCGGCCTGGTGCTGGCCAGCGGCGACGTCGTTGCGCTGGCCGCCACCGAAACACGTGCCGTGCCGGTGCGGGTGCAGGCACCGCATGGCGCTGGCCAGGCTGGATCCAACGACATCACATTCACGCTGGCGGCGCAGGGCGACGCGCACCTCGCCGTCGAAGAGCGCGCGGTATTCATCGTGCCGCGCTGAAGGAGACAGGCATGCAGACGATTTCCGCCACGCCGTGGTACCGCGAACGGTGGCCCTGGCTGCTGATGGCCGGTCCGGCCGCCGTGCTGGTCGCCGGCTTCGGCACGGCCTGGCTGGCCTTCGCGCAGCCGGATGCGCTGGTGGTCGGCGATTACTACAAGCGCGGCAAGGCGATCAACCAGGACTTGCGGCGCGACCGCGCCGCCGCCGCGCTGGGTGCCGCCGTCGCGCTGCGCTACGATCCCGCGCACGGCGTGCTGCAGGGCCGCCTGTCCGCGGCCGTGCCGTTGCAAGGCGCCCTGCAGGTGCACCTGGCCCACGCCACGCAACCGGAAAAGGACTTGCGGCTGCTGGTGCGCCCCGATCGCGATGGCGACTTCGCCGTGCCGCTGCCGCTGCTCGAGCGCAGCCGCTGGACCGTGCTGGTGGAGGACGAAAAGCGCACGTGGCGCCTGGAGGGCCAATGGCTATGGCCAGCGCAACGGGCAGCCTCGCTGGCGGCACGGCAAAACCGGTGACAGACACCGGTTTTTCTGGAATATTTCCTGGACCCTGGCAGACAGTGGGCAGTCAGGCGCAGGTTTCGGTGCCCGCCGTGATGGCTTTCAGCCGCGCCAGGTCGAGCACCTCGATTTCGCGGTTCGCCACCTTCAGCAAGCCCAGCTTCTTGAATTTGTTCAGCAGCCGGCTGATGCTCTCGATCGTGAGGCCCAGGTAGTTGCCGATATCCTCGCGCGACATGCGCAGCTGGAACGCGGTGCCCGAATAGCCGCGCGCTTCGTAACGCGAAGCCAGGTTGACGAGGAAGGCGGCGAAGCGCTGCGTGGCCTGCATATTGCCCAGCAATAGCATCACGCTTTGCTCGCGCGTGATTTCCTGGCTCATCATGCGGTGGAAGTGGCGCAGCAGGGTCGGCATGTCGATCAGCAGCTGTTCCAGGCTGGCGAACGGGATTTCGCACACTTCGCTGTCTTCGAGCGCCTGCGCGCTGCAATAGTGGCGGTCGGTACTGATCGCGTCCATGCCCAGCAATTCTCCCCCCATCTGGAACCCAGTCACCTGTTCTTCGCCGTTGGCGTTGATCTGGTAGGTCTTGAAATGGCCGAGCCGGATCGCGTACAGGCGCGTAAACGGGTCGCCGATGCGAAACAGGTTCTCGCCCTTCTGCAGCCTGCGGCGCCGGCCGATGATCTCGTCGAGCTTGTCCATATCGCCCATCTCCAGCCCCATCGGCAGGCACAGCTGGTGCATGCTGCAGGTGGCGCAGCGCGCCTTCAGGATGTCGATCGTTGCGCCGGGCAGGGTGAGGGAGGGAAGCTCGTGCATCATGGTCATGGTCCGGTTACGGTGGCCTCCAGTGTACTGGATACCACTTGCCAACACGACGGCGGGAAACTTGCATGCAGCGTGCCCTTCCGCACAGTGTGCAAGTCATGCGGCGGCGCATAGTGGCCCGACAAGATGGCGGGAGGAGACATGCATCCGCTTGGTATCAAGGCGAAAGTCGCGCTGGCGACGACCATCACGTCCATCGTGATGATCGCGCTGGTCACCTTTCTGCAGGCCCAGCGCATGCAGGAGGATTTTTCGCGCGTGCTGTTTGCCCAGCAGGACGCGCTGATCGCCCGTACCGCGCTGGAACTCGATGAACGAATGGCGCTGCTGCGCGACATCGTTGCCGAATCGGCGCGCTGGCAGCCGCGCGAGATCTGCAGCGACCCGCCCGCCCTGCGCGCCCACTACGACTACCGCGCCGTGCTGCGCCTGTTCGACGATATCCTCGTCGTCAGCCCTGCTGGCGTCATCGTGGCGGATGTGCCGGCGCTGCCGGGCCGCCCCGGCATCAGCGTGGCGGACCGCGCCTACTTCCAGCGCGTGATGCGGGAAAAGGCGCCGCTGATCGCCGAACCGGTCATCGGCAAGTCGGTCGGGCAACCCGTCGTGCAGATCGTCGCGCCCGTGCTCAGCGAAGAGGGCGATGTGGCCTGCGTGCTGATCGGCGTGCTGCGGCTGTACAAGGACAACCTGCTGGGCCACCTTCGATCGGCCAAGGTGGGCCGCACCGGCCATTACTACATCGTCACCGGCTATGAGCCGTCGATCTACGTGGTGCACCGTGACCCCGCCCGCCTGATGCAGCAGCGCGACCCACGCGGTTTTCCATCGACGTTACGGGCGATCCGCGAAGGGTTCGAGGGCACCACGATCAGCACCGATGGCTATGGCGTGCGCGCGCTGCTCAGCTACAAGCGGCTGAAGACGGTGCCCTGGGTCCTGATCGCTATCCTGCCCGCCGAAGAAGCCTCCGAACCGTTCGAAGACCTGCTGTCACGGCTGGCGCTGTGGGGCACGCTGGCCTCGCTCGTCACCGCGGGCGTCATCACCTGGATCATGTTGCGGATGATGTCGCCGCTGATGCGCCTGCGCGACGCGATCGGCGCCCTGCGCGGCGACCCGCGGCACTTCACGCCGCTGCCGGTCGCCTCGCGCGACGAGATCGGCGAGCTGACCGGCGCGTTCAACGACCTGATGCGCGAACGCGAGGCGGCCGACGACCATGCGCGCGAGCTGATGGACGAGCTGGAGACGCGCGCCGCCGAGCTGGAACGGGCGCGCGACCGGGCCGAGGCGGCGAACCGGGCCAAGAGCGACTTCGTGGCCAACATGAGCCATGAAATCCGCACGCCGATGAACGCCGTGCTGGGCATGGCGCAACTGCTGCAGAACACCGACCTTTCGCCGCAGCAGCGCAAGTACCTGCACATGATCCGCACCGCCGGCGATTCGCTGCTGGGCATCCTGAACGACGTGCTGGATTTCTCCAAGATCGAAGCGCAGCGCATGGAGCTGTCGCCGGTCGAATTCGACCTGGACGAATCGATGAGCACCCTGGCCACGACGATGACGATGAATGCGGGCGACAAGGAACTGGAACTGGCCATCGTCGTCGATGCCGACGTCCCCCGGCTGCTGCACGGCGATGCGCTGCGGCTGCAGCAGGTGCTGGTGAACCTGGCCGGCAACGCGATCAAGTTCACCGCGCAGGGCGAGGTCGTCGTCGAGGTCAAGGTCGCCGACCAGGACAACACCACGGCGCGCCTGCGCTTCGACGTGCGCGACACCGGCATGGGCATGAACCCGGAACAGCTGTCGCACCTGTTCCAGGCCTTCACGCAGGCCGATGAGAGCATCACCCGGCGCTTCGGCGGCACCGGCCTGGGGCTGGCGATCACGCGCCGGCTGATCGAGCTGATGGGCGGCGAGATCCAGGTTGAAAGCGAACCGGGCAAGGGAAGCCGCTTCTGGTTCACGCTGCCGTTCGGCGTGCTGCCCGGGGTGGAAGCGCCGCGCAAGCCGGCCGCCGGCCACCTTGCCGTGCTGGTGGCGGACGACAACGCCACCAGTCGCGACCTGATCGGCCGGCTGATCCGCGCCTGGGGCTGGGAAGCGGAGCTCGTCGATTCCGGCAGCGCCGCGCTGGCGATGTTCTCGTTCCGCCTGCGCACCGGCCGGCCGTACGACGTGGTGCTGGCCGACTGGCACATGTCCGGCCCGGACGGCTATGCGCCGGCCGCGGCGATCCGCCGCGAGGCGGCGGGCCACCGGCAACCGATCGTGGTGATGCTCAATGCGTTCGCGCGCGAACGGCTCGAAGAGATCTCGAAGGGCGCCGAAGCCGATGCGGTGCTGGTCAAGCCGATCACCAGTTCCACGCTGTTCGACGCGCTGCACCAGGCCCTGGTGGTGAAGGTGGGCGGCAGCGAACTGGTACCCGCCGCCGCCGGCCATGCGGGCCGGCTGCAAGGCGTGCATTTCCTGCTGGTCGAAGACAATCCGCTGAACCAGGCCGTGGCGCGCGGCATCCTCGAGCATGCCGGCGCCACGCTCGACGTGGCAGGCGACGGCCGCCAGGCGCTCGATGTGCTGGGCGTGGATGCGCAGCGCTACGACATCGTGCTGATGGACATGCAGATGCCCGTGCTGGACGGCTTCTCGGCAACCGCCGCCATCCGCACCGAGCTGCGGCTGCCGCTCCCCGTCATCGCGATGACGGCCGGCGTGCTGGCTTCCGAGCGGGACCGCTGCATGGCGGCCGGCATCACCGATTTCATCGCCAAGCCGGTCGTCGTGGACGAGATGATGACGGTGATCGAGCGCTACGTGCCGGCACGGCGCAGGGCCACGAAAGAGCCCGGACAGATGCTTCCCGAGGCGCAGGGCGACGAACCCGTGTTCAGCATGGACAGCCTGGCGCGCGTGATGGGCCGCGATCCGAAAGGCCGGGCGCTGATGCGCAAGATGGTGGAAGGCGCCCTCGAAGGCGGCATGGCCCCGGCGGACGAAGCGGACCAGGCGCTCGCCGCCGGCAATCCGCAGGCGGCCGCGCGCACTTTCCATACGCTGCGCGGCGCCCTTGGCGTGCTGGGAGCGAAACGGCTGGTCAAGGCCACGATGGATGCCGAGATGGCGATCGCGGAACTGCCCGCCAGCCAGCTGGCGCCCCACTTCGCGGCGGTGCGCCACGAACTGGCGCTCGTGCTGGAGGCGGGCCGCGCCTGGCTGGCGCAGGCCAGTGGCGAACCCTGAGGCGCGCCGTCGGGCTTTAGCGGTTCAGGAAGACCTGCCCTGGCGGTGGTTGAACAACGCGCCCGCGGCCAGCCCGATGGCGAAGGCGCCATACACGAGCGCCAGCGAACGTTTCGACAGGCGCACGTCGAAGCCCGGCTGCAGGCGCTCCGGCGTCAGCTTGTAGTCGACGAAGCAGGCCACGGCCGATGCCGCGGCCGCCGATGCCAGCTTGGATGCCACGCCCGGCTTGTCGAACACCTTGCCCGCGGCCTGCTCGAAGATGCTGGCCCAGAAATGCGAGCTGGCGTGGTGGATCGCATAGCCCGTCAATGTGTACTTCCAGGTGGGTTCGTCGTTCACGAAGGCCCTGTCGCCCCACACCACGTGGCTGATGGCGTTGGCGCCCGCATACGGGCTGCCCGTTTCCTGCTTCGAGCGCAGCGCCAGCGCGCCCGTCGAGGCCAGGCTTGCCAGTGCGCCCGGCATCATGCCCTTGATAATGACCTGCTTCCAGTTATCCATACCGTTCTCCGAATGTTCTGTTTTCTTCCTATACTGGGCCCTCCGTGACAACGAGGACCTGCGATGGTGATCCTGCTGACCGGTGCGACCGGCTTTCTCGGTTCCCGCTTGATGCCGCTGCTGCGCGCGAAGGGCCACCGCGTGGTGTGCGCGGGGCGCCGCCGGCAGCCGGGGTGCGACTTCATTGCGGCCGATTTCGCCCACGATAGCGAAAAATCGGACTGGGTGGCGCGCCTGTCCGGCGTGGACGCCGTGATCAACTGTGTCGGTATCATCAAGGAGGCGCCGGGACAGACATTCGCGCGGCTGCATGGCGAAACGCCGCGTGCGCTGTTTGCCGCCTGCGTGGACGCACGCGTGCGGCTCGTGGTCCAGGTCTCCGCGCTGGGCGCCGACGAAGCCGCCACCACGCCCTATCACCTGAGCAAGAAGGCCGCCGACGACTTCCTGGCCACGCTGCCCCTGCGCTCCCGCATCGTGCAACCGTCGCTGGTGTACGGACCCGAGGGCGCCAGTTCGCGCCTGTTCCGCATGCTGGCCACGATGCCGTTCGCCGTACGCTTCGGCACGGCGCCGCAGCCCGTGCAGCCGGTACACGTGGACGACGTGTGCCAGGCAATCCTTGCGCTGCTGGACGAAAGCGGCGGGCCGCGCAGCGCCCGGGTGCCGCTCGTGGGGCCCGCGCCCCTGCCGTTCATCGGCTACCTGGGCGTGCTGCGGCGCACGCTCGGCCTGGGCCGCCTGCGCGTGCTGCCGCTGCCGTACACGATCGCCCGGGGCATGGCGTGGCTGGGCGGCTTCGTGCCGGGCAGTCCGCTCACGCCGGACACGCTGCGCATGCTCGCGCGCGGCAACACCGCCGATCCCGCGGCAACGACGCGGCTGCTGGGTCGCCCGCCACGGCCTGTGGACAAGTTCATCACTCATCCACAGGCGGAGCGCCGCGAAGCGCAGCTTGGCTGGCTGTTGCCCATGCTGCGCCCCAGCCTGGCGATCGTGTGGATCTGGACGGCGTATGTGTCCGCATTCGCCTGGCCTGTGGACGACAGCTACCGGCTGCTCGAGCGCACCGGCATCCCGGCCCTGCTGGCGCCGCTGATGCTGTATGGCGCCAGCGCGCTCGACCTGCTGTTCGGCATCGGCACGCTGGCCCTGCCGCGGCGCTGGCGCCGCCCGCTGTGGCTGGCGCAGATGGGCCTGATCGGCTTCTATACCGTGGTGATCGCGCTGCGCCTGCCGGAATTCGTCTGGCACCCCTATGGCCCGCTCAGCAAGAACCTGCCGATGCTGGCCGCGATCTGGCTGCTGTACGAGCTGGAAAAGAAGGAGTAACGCAATGGAATACCTTGTCGTGAAGTGGCTGCACATCCTCAGTGCCACGTTCCTGTTCGGTACCGGCATCGGGTCCGCCTGGTACCTGCTGTTCGCCGTCGTCAGCCGCAACGTGGCCGCCATCGCCGTGGTGTCGCGCATCGTCGTCATGGCCGACTGGCTCTTCACGGCAACGACGATGGTCGTGCAGCCCTTGACCGGCTTTTATCTCGTCCACATCGCCGGGTATCCGCTGCACAGCAAATGGATCGTGTGGTCGGTGGCGCTGTTCGTCATCGCCGGGCTGTGCTGGCTGCCGGTCGTGTGGCTGCAGATGCGGCTGCGCGATCTGGCCGCCGCGGCCGTGACAGCGAACACACCGCTGCCGCCACAGTTCTGGCGCTATTTCCGGATCTGGGTCGCGCTGGGCATTCCCGCCTTCTTTGCCTTCCTCGCCGTGTTCTGGCTGATGGTGGCCAAGCCGATGTAGCCCTTCGCAAGGCGTTCGAATTTTTCGATTATAGAAAGGTAATCTTTCCGTTTTTGTTTTCTTCCGGGTTTGTTCATACTTCATTCCATCGACGCAGCACAAACAAAACAACGCAGCGTCAGACTTTCGAAGATATCGACAATCCAATCAATAACTCATTGCATAACCCCAGGAGAAAACACCATGCCGATCGCCAAAGCCCAACCCGGTAAAACCCTGCTGAACGGTGCCGACCACACGCTCATCCTGATCGATCACCAGTCGCAGATGTCGTTTGCCACGAAATCGATCGATGCCACCGTGCTGCGCAATAACACCGCGCTGGTCGCCAAGGCGGCCGCCGAATTCAAGGTGCCGACGATCCTCACCACGGTGGCGGCCGAGTCGTTCTCCGGCCCGATCTACGACGAGATCCAGTCCGTGTTCCCGGACCAGAAACCGATCGACCGCACCACGATGAATACCTGGGAAGACCAGCGCATCGCCGACCGCGTGAATGCAATCGGCAAGGGCCGCATCGTGCTGGCCGGGCTGTGGACTTCCGTATGCATCGTCGGCCCCGCGCTGTCCGCGCTGGACCAGGGCTTCGAGGTGTATGTGATTACCGATGCTTCCGGCGACATCACCGAGGAAGCGCACGGGATGGCCGTGCAGCGCATGGTGCAGGCCGGCGCCCGTCCGATCACGTCGCTGCAATACCTGCTCGAACTGCAGCGCGACTGGGCCCGCGGCGAGACGTACGACCAGACGGTGAAGACCGCGGTGGCCAATGGCGGCGCCTATGGCCTGGGCCTGGTCTATGCGAAGTCGATGTTCAACGCCTCGGAAGGGCATTGATGGCGGGCGCGCCCGGAGCGTGAGGGTCTCCGGGCGGCGCTTTTCACCGCGCCGCCAGCTGCGGCGCTTTTGCTGCGCCGCCGGCTGCGGCGCTTTTGCTGCGCCGCCGGCTGCGGCGCTTTTGCTGCGGTCATACCGCCTGGCGGTGCAGGAGCGCGGCCAGGCGATCCAGGTTCTGCTCGTTGGCACCGGCCACGAAGCGCGCCACCTTCGCACACTCGGCCGGATCGCCGAAGTGCATCGTCCAGCGCAGCCGCGTGCGCTTGTCTTCGTCCGCGAATTCGAACGTGGCGCGGAAGGTGTGGCCGGAGACATGATCGAACACGATCCGCTCTTGCGGCACGATCTCCACGAAGTGCGATTCGTTCGGGTAGGTGGTGCCGTCCGGCCCGTGCATCACGAATGTCCATGCGCCGCCGGGTGCAAAGTCGAATCCCTGGAAGGTGCTCGTGAAGCCTTCCGGCCCCCACCATTGCGCCAGCTGTTCCGGATCGCTGAAGGCGGCAAACACGCGTTCGCGCGGCGCGTCCAGCACGCGGGTGGTGACGATGTCGCAATTGTCCGGGCTGCGTTGTTCCATGCTGCGTTCGTTCATGATTTCTCCAATGATCGTCGAAACATTGTAGTGCCATACGATCCGCTTTGTTTTGGACAGCAAAACTGGGGACGTACCCTTGTTTTCAAGAAATTTCTTTCAGCGCAAGCTGTTCGCGAGTTTCCTGGAAACAGGGGTACGTCCCCGGTTTTTCTTCAGCGAACCGATTTCGCGGCGGTTCGCGCGATTTCGGCAAATGCCTGCACCGCCGGTGCGGCACGGGACAGGTTGCGCAGGATCAGGCCCACGCGCCGCCGCACCATCGGCCGCAGCGGCCGGGCAACGATGCATGGGTGCGTTTCGGCCATCGCGTGCGGCAGCGCCAGCTCGGGCATCACGGTGACGCCGTCGCCATTGTCGACGAGGCCCAGTACCGTGACCATCTGCGACATGCGGTAGCGCACGTGCGGCGCCAGGCCGGCGTTGGCGAACAGCGGCTCGACCAGTGCCGAGCACCCCTGTTCGGGCATGATGAACGGCAGTCCCACCAGCTCCTCCAGCGTGACGGCGCGCTTCGCCGCCAGCGGATGGTCGCGCTGCACCAATGCGACCAGCTGGTCCTCGACCAGCGGCACGGTATCGAAACGGTCGTCCGGCAGCACGGCGAAGCCCACGTCGACGCGGCGGTCCGCCACCCAGCCGATGACGGCCGCATCCGGCCCCTCGTCGATCTGGACCTCGATGCCGGGATAGCGGGCACGGAACGCCTTCAGGATCGCCGGCAGCAGCTTCAGCGACGATGTGGGCCCGAACGAGCCGATGCGGATCAGCCCCTGGTTCAGCCCGCGCGCCACGGCGGCATCCTGCCGCATCGCCTCCTGCAGCCCGAGGATCTCGCGGGCGCGCAGCAGCAGGCGGCGGCCCAGTTCCGTCACCTCGACGGCGGCCTGCTGGCGCTCGACCAGTTGCACGTCCAGCTCCTGTTCGAGGACACGGATCGCATGCGACACGGCGGACTGGCTGATGCCGAGGCGCAGCGCGGCCGCCGTGAAGCCGCGCATCTCGGCCACCATCACGAAGATTTCCAGCTGGGTGAATGTCATGGTTGCCGTGGAAAACAAGAACAGCCCATGAGCTTATGCTCATTTGCCTATGAGTTGGGATAAGCAATACTGTATGGCTTCCTGAACCCCGGACGCAAGCACAACATGACCGACTCCCTCGTGAAAAACAACCTCGTGTACGGCAAGCTCGTACTCGTCACCCTGTTCTGGGGCGGCACGTTCATCGCCGGGCGCATCGTCGCGCATGCGCTGCCGGCGATGACGGCGGCCGCGCTGCGCTTCGCCGTGGCGGCGGCGCTGCTGCTGCTCGTCGCCTGGAAGAAGGAAGGCGGCCTGCCGCGCCTGACCGGCAAGCAGGTGGCGGCCACGGCGGCGCTGGGCCTGACCGGCATCTTCCTGTACAACCTGTGCTTCTTCGGCGCGCTGGGCACGATGCCGGCCGGGCGCGCGGCGCTGTTCATCGCGCTGAACCCGATCGTGACCGCGCTGGCCGCCGCCGTGCTGCTGCGCGAACGGCTGCACGCCGTGAAGTGGGCCGGTATCGCACTGGCGTTCGCCGGCGCGGCCATCGTCATCACGCGCGGCGATCCCGTGGCGGCGCTGCACGACATCGGCCAGTCGCTGGGCAAGGGCGAATTGCTGATGCTGTGCGCAATCAGCAGCTGGGCCGCCTACACGCTCGTGGGCCGTGCCGCACTGAAGGGGCTCACGCCGGTGGCCGCGACCACCTATGCGGCCCTGTGGGGCCTGCTGTTCCTGCTGGTGGGCGCGGGGCGCGACCTGGTGGTCCTGGAATGGAGCGGCATCGGCTGGCAGGTGTGGGCCAGCCTGGGCTACCTGGGCGCGTTCGGCACGGTGCTGGGCTTTGTCTGGTACTACGAGGGGGTAAAGGCGATCGGCGCCTCGCGCACCGCCGTGTTCAACAACCTGGTGCCCGTGTTCGGCATCGGCCTGGCGGCGCTGCTGCTGGGCGAGCAGGTACTCGCCTCGATGGTGGCCGGCGGCGTGCTGGTGGCGGCAGGGGTGACGTTGACGAACCGCTGAGCCGGATTGTTCCGGTTGGTATCGTGCGATGGCATGCCGGCCGATCTCCCTATCATGGCGCCTTCCAGGAGGAAGGAACCATGCGCTACCTGATGCTGTTGATGTTCGCCGTGCAGCTGGCCGGCTGCGGCACCGTGCTGTCCGCCGATGAACGGGGCGCGGTGGCGGGCAAGACCTACGTGATCACCGGCGCCTCCAGCGGTTTCGGCAAGGGTGTCGCGCTGGAGCTGGGCGCCATGCGGGCCAACGTGGTGCTGGCCGCGCGCCGCACCGAGGCATTGAATGCCGTGGCGGCCGAAGTCACCGCGCGCGGCGGCACGCCGCTGGTGGTGACGACGGACGTCAGCCGCCAGGAGGACGTGCAACGCCTGCTCGACGCGGCCGTGGCGCGCTTCGGCCGTGTCGACGTGTGGATCAACAATGCCGCCGTCGGCGCCATCGGCGTGTTCGATACCGTGCCGCGGGAAGATCATGCGCGCATCGTGGACGTGAACCTGAAAGGTGTCATTTACGGCAGCCACGTGGCGCTGCGGCAGTTCCGCAAGCAGGGTGCCGGCACGCTGGTGAATATCGGTTCCGTGGAAAGCGCGATCCCGCAGGCGTTCCACGCAACGTATTCCGCGACCAAGGCGGCCACGCTGTCGCTGGGCCGCTCGCTGAACGAGGAGTTGCGGCTGACCGGTGCCGGCAACATCGCCGTGGCCACCGTGCTGCCATGGGCCGCCGATACGCCGTTCTTCACGCATGCGGCGAACTACAGCGGCGGCACGCCGCGCATGCCGCTGATGGACGATCCGCAAAAAGTCGTCGATGCGATCGTGTGGATTTCCGTGCACCCGCAGGAGGAGCTGGCGGTGGGGTGGAAGGCCAAGGCCGCGTACGCGGGGGCACGGCTGGCGCCCGACCTGGCCGAACGCGCGGCCGCCAATGTGGCGCATCACTACCAGTTCAAGACGGCGCCGCCGGCACCGGCCACCCCGGGTGCCGTGCACCAGCCGATGCAGGGCACTACGGGCGTGGAGGGCGGGCACCGCGCACGCATGGAAGTGGAAAATGACAGGGAAAACGCGCAACCAGCCGCCACGCGCCGCGGCGACTGACCTGCCGGCTTATTTCGCGCCGGCCTGCACGGTCTTGAGGTACTGCTCGTAGACGTCGTACATGCCGCTGAAGCCCTGCTGCATCGATGCATGCGCGGCGAAGAAGGTGGCGCATTCGGCGTCGCTGGCGTTCGCCGGCGCCGAGTGCAGCGTGAGGGTCGTCTTGCCGTTGTCTTCTTCGAGCGTGGCGGTGTTGCGCACTTCCAGCGGCCACATGGGCAGGAGCGGGTAGCGGATACGGTTGCCGGCTTCGTCGGCAAAGCCGTTGACGAACACGAAGCGGTGCGGGGGCTCGATTTCCTGGAAATCGAAACGGCCCCAGACGTCCATGCCGGCCATGGCATCGCGCGGGTGCATGCAGTAGTGGAAGATGCCGCCGGGGCGCACGTCGGCACGCGCCACCGTGATCGTGCATTCTTTCGGGCCCCACCAGTGCCGCAGGTGTTCCGGGTCGGTCATCGTGGTGAACACCAGATCGCGCGGCGCGTCGAATGTGCGACGAAGGGTCAGTGCCACCTGGTCAGCGGTTGCCATGTTCGTTCTCCTTGGTTTGCAGGTCAGTGATTGGTTGTCGAGGCGGCCCGGGTTTTTCCCGCGAATGATGAGACTGGCCGGTTCGTGCATGCCGAAAAGCCGGTTTCTTATTGGCTTTTCGTCAATTTACCAGACTAACGGTAGGTTTTCAGCTGTTGATTTTCCAGGCTGAATTCCATGGCGAACGGGAACTCCTGGGCACATGGCTTGCCGTTGCACACGGCAGGCTTGTACTTTTCCAGCATCAGCACGTTGGCCATCACCGTCGTGGTTTTCGGATCGGGCGAGCGGTACACCTTCACTTCGTTGGCCCGGCCATCGGCGCCCACGATCACGCCCATCTCGACCAGCCCTTCCACCTGCAGCGCACCGCCGGCGGTTGAAATCGAGCGCATCAGCTTGCCGTAGCCACGCAACGGGTAAGGCGGCTCGTCGTTCGGCCCCATTGCCTCGTACATGGCGCGCAGCCGTGCCTTGTCCGCTTCCGGCAATTCCGCGTAGGTCTTGTCCGGCGGGAAATGCAGGCGCATCGCATTGCGCTTCAGGTTCGTCCCGGTCTGCGCATCCTCTGCTTTCATGGAGTATTGCTGCGCATGGGCCAGGCAAGTCGACAGCGCCAGCAAGGCGCCCAATACAAGGGGGATCCGCAAGGTGAACTCCAGATTGGCAATGTCGTGTTTATAACGCATCGCCCCCCATGGAAAACTCTCGCATTGTCACACTACAACTAATTTCCAAAAACCGGGGTCAGACCCCGGTTTCAGGAAATATTTCCCAAATTCGGGGTCTGACCCCGGTTTTAGGCAAGTTTGCGGCGTTACCACCCGGTGCCGGAACAGTATTGCTCGACGTATTTCTGGTGCGATGGCAGTTGCGCGACGGTGCGGTCGATGGCGCCGCTGATGTTGCCGAGGAAGTGGGCCAGTTCCTTGTCGCCCATCAGGTCGGCGGTCTGGTGGTGCGAGGCGGGCAGGATGCCCTGGCCCAGCATCACCTGGATCCACGAGTTTTCGGCGAACAGTTCGTTCGATACGCGGAACACGCGGCCCGTGTCGCGGAACAGGTCGATACGGTGCTGCAGCGATGGCGGCAGCTTCATCGTGGCGGCGTCGCGCCAGTACGGGGTGTCGCGGCGGTTCGTGACGGTGTAGTGCAGGATGATGAAATCGCGGATGTGCTTGATTTCGTAGTCGGCCTGCTGGTTGTATTCGTCGATGTCGGCCTGGCTGATGCCGTCTTGCGGGAACATCTGCATCAGCCGGATGATGCCGCGCTGGATCAGGTGGATGCTGGTCGATTCGATCGGTTCCAGGAATCCGCTGGCCAGGCCGATCGCCACGCAGTTGCCCTTCCACGTCTGCTTGCGCTGGCCCGGCGTGAAACGGATCACGCGCGGTGTCGTCAGCGTTTCGCCGTCGACGGCAGCCTGCAGCGTGCGCAGCGCCGATTCGTCGTCTGTGTAGCGGCTCGAATACACCATGCCGTTGCCCACGCGGTGCTGCAGCGGGATCTGCCACTGCCAGCCGGCGTAGCGCGCGATCGACCGGGTGTACGGCACGGCGTCGCGCACGGATTTCGTCTGCAGCGCGACCGCGCTGTCGTTGAACAGCCAGTGCGACCAGTCGTCGTACTCTACGCCCATCGTCTGGCCGATCAGCAGTGCGCGGAAGCCCGTGCAGTCGATGAACAGGTCGCCCTCGAGCTCCGCGCCCGAGTCGAGCCGCAGCGCGATGATGTCGCCGCTGACCAGGTTCTTGCGCACCTCGGCGATCTTGCCTTCCACGCGCTGCACGCCATAGCGCTCGCTGAACTTGCGCAGGAATTTCGCATAGCGGCCCGCATCCATGTGGTACGCGTAGTTCATGCCGTTGTTCGGCAGGTGCGCGAAGCGGTTCTGCAGCCCCGCCTTGAGCTCCAGACAGTAGTCGCCATAGTCGCCGGCGATGCCGCGCTCGCGCCCCTTGCGCCAGAAGTGCTGGAAGCCGGCCGTCCAGTGGTCGGTGCCGGTGGTGCCGAACGAGTGGATGTAATCCTCGTTCACGTTGCGCCAGTTCTCGAAACTGATGCCCAGCTTGAACGTGGCCATCGTTTCGGCCATGAACTCCTGCTCGTTGATCTCCAGGAGGTGGTGGAAATTCATCAGCGTGGGGATCGTGGCTTCGCCGACGCCGACCGTGCCGATCTCGTCCGACTCGATCAGCTTGATGTCGAGCAGCTTGCCCAGCGATTTCGACAGCCCGGCCGCGACCATCCATCCGGCCGTGCCGCCGCCGGCGATCACCACGCGGCGTACCGGCTTTTTCTCGCGTTGCTGTTCCATGTCCGTCTCCTTGTTCTTGTGTATGCGCTCAGCGGTTCATCCGCTTCAGCAGCTGGGCGCGCAGCGCGCGCGCCATGTCCTCGGTCATCGGCGCCAGCATGCGCTGCGCGGCCGGCGGGATATGGGCGGACGTTTCGCCATCGTGTTCGAACACGTAATGGCGGAACAGGCCTTCCCATGCCTTGCGCTGCTCGGGCGGCAGGTCGCGGATCGTCATGATCGCGTACATCAGCGCATTCGTCGGCGTATCCATGTAGTGCGGGGTCTGGCGCCACCAGTAGTTCACCAGCACGTTGAACGCTTCCAGCGCCTCGACGTGGTGCCACCACATGCTGGGAATGAACAGCGCATCGCCCGGTGCCATCTCCGCCACCTGCGCATGCTCCAGCGCCTCGGCAAAGCGCGGAAAGCGTTCGAAGTCCGGCGCATGCAGGTCGACGAGGCTGATCGCCTGCCCGGCCGGCGTGAAGTCCAGGGGCCCCACGTACAGGTTCGGCAGCTGGTCCGGCGGGAACAGCGTGAACCGGCGCCGGCCCGCGGTCACGCAGGCCAGGTTGTCCGGCGCGTCGTAGTGCGCGGCGATGCGTGTGCGGTTGCCGATCCAGATCGATGCCAGCGGATCCCGGTCTTTGCCCAGGTCGACGTCGTTCTCGCTGCGGAAACCCGGCAGGCACGCATCGATCGTGGTGGAGCCCACGTAGATCGCCGGCGGCTGCTCGTCGTTGCGGTGCGCTTCCAGTTCGTCCAGCACGCCGTTCAGGGGCGCATGCACGGGGCGGAAGTTGAAGCCGGAAATATCGTCGTTGTAGAAGAACCTTCCGCCGATGTCCGGTAGGCCGAGCATGGCGACAACGGGGCCGCCCGCATAGAAGCGCTTCAGGTAGGCGGATGCCGCTTCCTGCGATTCCAGCGCAGCGCGCACCATCGGCCATTGCGCCACCAGGCCGCGCAGCAGCAGCGGCTGCGTGGACGTGAGGATGCGGTCGTTCAGGTCGCGCGGCGTGAGGCCGCGCAGTTCAGCGACCGGCAGCATGCTGCCGGTTCTCCCGATTTTTCCGGTCGATCAGCGCACGGAATTGCGACAGCGATGCCAGCACCATGTGGATCGGCTGCAGGTAGCCGGCCCGGTGCAGGGCGCCGATCGCTTCGGTACCGAGGGCATGCAGGCGCTCTTCGTGGATCGTGTAGAAACCGGCGAGGCGGTTTTGCGAACCGTCATCGAGTTCGATGTCGAACACGAACGATTCGAGCAGCTCGTACTTCAGCAGCGCCTCGACGAAGCCCGCGTTGCTCTGCAAGCCTTCGTGGATCGTGAACAGCATCGAGTTGACGCGTTCGAGGTATTCCGTGATGCCGCCGTGCGGCAGGAATGCCGGCTCGCCTTCGGTTCGCGAATCATCGGACTTGACTATGCGCGGGCTGTCCAGGTCCACGTGCACCAGCATCTCCTCGCCGTTGCGGCCGATCAGGAACGGCTGGCGCTCGATCATCAGCGGGATTTCCGGCGCATCCCAGCCGTCGGCCTTCAGGAACAAGTTTTCACCGGCCTGGAAACCGAACAGCGCGACCGGCTCGAACGTGCGGCCGTCTTCCGCCTTGCGGAACACGATCGGATAGTGCGCCTGCAGCGTGCGGAACTCGGCGGGAAAGGTGGCGGCGTACATCTGCTCGTCGCCCAGGCCGGGGCCGTGCCGGGTGATGACCTTCAGGTCCTTGTGCTGGACATTGTTCAGTAAAACGTGGTTTGTCATGCGTGTCTCGTCTGTTCTAGATTTTCTGCAGCCCGTGAAGGCGGATATGGTCGATCAATTCGCGGTTCGACGGCAGCGCGCGCAGCATCCTGCGCGTGAGCTCGGCGGCTTCGCGGAAGTAGCCGTCGGCATTGCCCGTCGAATCGCGCCGCGTGATGCGTTCGCGGTCGGGCCTGAAATCCATCCCGTACAGCACGTACTGCCAGCTGGCCGATGGAAAGACTTCCTCGATGCGGTTGAAGTCCAGGCGCGACGGCGGCCGGTGGCGCCACAGCGCCAGCAGTTCCTGCAATCGCGCGGGGATGGTCTCGGCGCGGCGGTTGTCGTGCCAGTAATCGGCATCACTGCGCGGATCGGTACGCCCGCTCAGCACATAATGCAGCTTCAGGAATTCGATGACGCGCTCCCAGCGATACGTGAACGCATCGTTGAAGCGGCGCGCCACGATATCCATCGCGTCGCGCGTGGCCGGCAGGTCGTCGCTGACCATCGCCGCCGACATCTCGACCAGCGCCAGCGCGGACGCTTCCAGCGGTTCGATGAAGCCGGCGGACAGGCCGATGGCGACCACGTTGCGGTGCCAGAACTGCTCGCGGTAGCCGGGTTCGAAGGTGAGCTTGCGGGGCGCGGGCATGTCCGTGCCTACGTAGACGCGCAGGTCCGTTTCGGCCTGCTCGTCGGTGGTGTGCGCGCTCGAGTACACGTGGCCGATGCCGCGCCGCGTGGGCAGGCCGATATCCCAGATCCAGCCGGCGCGCTGCGCGGTGGACGTGGTCTGCGAGGCGATCGGGCTGTCCTCGCGCTCGTACGGTATCTGGACGGCCAGCGCGCAGTCGTTGAACAGCACGTCCTTGCGGTGCAGCAGCGGCACGCCGTAGTGGCGCCCCAGCAGCAGCGACTGCATGCCGGTGCAATCGATGAACAGGTCGCCCTCCAGGGCGCCGTGTTCCTTCGTTTGCAGCGAGGCGATGTCGCCGTTCCCATGGCTGTTGACGGCGGTGACATGGTCCGGCACGTAGCGCACGCCCAGCTTTTCCAGGCAGTGCTTGCGCAGGAAGACGCCGAACTTGCCGGCATCGAGGTGGTAGCCATAATTGGCCACGGCGGCGAATTCCGGCGTGGCCGGCTGCTTGGGCGCCCGGCCGTTCGTGCACAGGTGCGGCTGGAAGCTCACCAGGTCGGCGAACGGCACCCCCGGGAAATCGCGCTGCCAGCGTTCCACCAGGTCCGCTTCGCCGAAGCCTTGCGGCAGTACGAACGGGTGGAAATAGTAATCCTCGGCACCGCCGCCATGGCGCCAGCCGTTGAAGCGGGAACCCTGCTTGAACGCGGCGTCGCACTCGCGGAAGAACGCCGATTCGGAAACGCCGATGCGGTGCAGCGTGTCGCGCATCGACGGCCAAGTGCCCTCGCCCACCCCGATCGGCGCCACGTCCGGCGACTCGACCAGCGTCACACGCAATGCAGGATGGTCGGCTGCGATGACGCCGGCGGTCAGCCAGCCGGCGGAACCGCCGCCGACGATGACCACGTGATTGATCAGGCTGGACATGAGGAACCCGAGTACAAGTCAAACTACGAAAGTGGCAATTAGTCTAACCGAAAAACTAACACCGCCGTGGCAAATGAGATAAAAATCGGGAGGGGCTCCGCCACGCACGGAGCCCCTCCCCTCTCATAGTATGAAAACGATCGTCAGAACTTGTAGCGCAGACCCAACATATAGCGCGCGCCGGCCTGCGTGGCATTGACCAGCATGCGCTCGTTACGGCCGTGCTGGCGCGTCGTTTCGTTGGTCAGGTTGATGCCCTCGAACTGCATCGACAGCTGCGGCGTGATCGCATAGCCGACCGACAGGTCGAACTGCCCGTACGCTTCCGTGTAGACCGGGTTCGGGCCCGCGCCATCGAACGTCGAGGCCAGGAACTTGTCGCGCCAGTTGTAGGCGGCGCGCACGTTCCACTTGTCGTTCTCGTAGATGCCGACCAGGTTGGCCGAGTCGGACAGGCCGACCAGCGCGAACTGTTCGCCGGCGCTGGCGTTGTCGAAGCCCAGGCCGGAATCGACATACGTGTAGTTGGCCGATACCCCGAAGCCGCTGTCGCCGAACATGTGCTGCACGTTGACCTCGAAGCCTTTCAGGCTTGCCTTCTTCTGGTTCGAGAACGACGTGATGCGGAAGTTCGCGACCGGGTCGCCCGGCTGGCCGACGATGGTGCCGGTGGCGTTGCCGGCGGCATCGTCATTGCCGCGCGTGACACCCGGTGCCGTCGGATGGTTGCGGAAGATGTAGTTGCGGATGCACGTGGTGTCGGCGGTGGCGCAGCCATTGGCCAGCGCCAGGTTCCACAATGCCCCGCCCGCCGGGGTGTGCAGGTTGAACGGCGTGGCATTGACCTGCGACACGCCGGCGTAGTTATCGAGGTTCTTCTTGAAGAAGCCGAGCGCGAAGAAGTTCTGCTTGCCGTAATACCACTCGTACGACAGGTCCAGGTTCTTCGACTCGACCGGCTTCAGGCCCGGATTGCCCGACGTGCCGGTACCGCCATCCACGCGCGCCAGCGCGGTCAGCACCGTGCCGCCCTGGATCTGGTCATAGCGCGGGCGGCCGATGGTTTCGCCATACGACAGGCGCAGCTTCATGTCCTGGCGCAGTTCGATATCGGTATCGATGCTGGGCAGCAGGTTGTTGTACTTGCCGGTCAGCGTCGTGAAGTCCGGGGCGCCGAACTGCACCGGGAATTCGTTCTGCGATACCCAGGAAATGCCGGTGGCGGTCTGCACGAGGGCCGAAGACACCACGTCCGTCTTCTCGTAGCGCAGGCCGATGGCCGTATGGATCGGCAGCGCCGTGTCCCAGTCGGTATTGAACTGGATGTACAGGGCCTTGGATTTTTCCTCGGTGCGCTGGTCGGTATCCCAGCGGTCCTTGATCGAATACAGGTCCGGCCGGCCGGATGCCTTGATCGCCAGGTCGCGCACCTGGCCGAAATCGAACGTGTAGAAGTTGTTGAACAGGGCCGGGTTGCCGGAGCCGTCGATCTTGTCGAAGTAGCCGCGCACGGTCGCCGGGTGCCACACGCTGCTGGGGTAGTCGGCCGGGCTGCTGGCGCCGCCCCAGGTGTCGCGCTGCATCGTCGAGAAGGCGGAGCGGTTATCGACCTTGGTGGCGGACAGGCCGAAGTTCAGCTGCGACGATTCCATCACCTTCAGGCGGCCCTTGAACTGGGCCTGGCTGATTTCGCCTTTCATGTAGCCGTTGCGGAACGCGGAGCCGGTGACCTGCTGCGGCGCGCGCGCGAAATCGGCGCCGGCGATCGACAGCACGGGGAAGTCCTGGCTGAAGTCGGCCGTGGTGTCGCCGCGGCTGAACGACGCGGTGCCGATCACGTTGTCCGAGCCCCACGGGCTGTCGGCCTGCGATTCGGCGGTGGAGCGGTGCACGTCCAGCTCCAGGCGCAACGCGGAATTGACCTTCCACAGCGTATTGAAGCCGACCGACTTGTTTTCGCTGACGGTGGCGAAGTCCGCGCCGCCCATCGCGATGTCGCTGGTCCCGGCAGGGAGGAACTCGGTGTACACCAGCGGGCCGGCGGCCGGGCCATCGGTCCAGCTGGAGGCGGAAGGGCCGAAGTTGAACCATGCCGACAGGTCCTGGCGGCGCGTGTGGATCTTGTTCTGCGAATAGGTGTAATCGAGCGTGGTGGTCAGGTCCTTGCGCGGTGCGAACTGGAACGTCAGCTGGCCATTGGTGCGCTCGCGCTGCACGCCGTTGAACGCATAGTTCAGGTTTTGCGGCAGCGAATAGACATCGGCGGCACCGGGCCGGTTGGTAATGTTCTCCGAGCCGGGAGCGCCGGGCTGGGGAATCGTGCCGCCCGCCGTGGAGCTGCCCAGGTAAGGACCCTTCCAGCCATTGCCCACGGATGCCGTGCTGTAGCCCAGGTTGCGTTCCTGGTAGCTGGCGCTGACGGACACGCCGAACATGTTGTCGTTCCAGGTATTGCTGTAGATGCCCGAGATTTCCGGCGTCACCCGCTTGCCATCCCTGACGTCGCCCGGCAGGTTCGATGCCGACCTGTCGTACACACCCTTGACACCCACGCTGGCCAGCATGCCGGGGCGGTCGAGCGGGCGCGCGGTCATCACGTTCAGGGTGGCGCCGATGCCGCCGGCCGGCGTTTCGGCACGGCTGGTTTTATAGACCTGGATCTGCGATACCGCCTCGGATGCGAGGTTGGCGAAGTCGAACGCGCGGCCATTCAGGTCGCCCAGGTTCGACGTGGGCATCTGGCGGCCGTTCAGCAGCACCATGTTGAAGTCGGGCCCCACGCCGCGCACGGTGACCTTCGAGCCTTCGCCGATCGAGCGGTCGATCGACACGCCGGAAATGCGCTGCAGCGATTCGGCCAGGTTCGTGTCGGGGAACTTGCCGATGTCCTCGGCCACGATGCCGTCGACGATGCCGTCGGAATTGCGCTTCAGGTTCAGCGACGACTGCATCGACGCGCGGATGCCCGTCACCACCACCGACTGTACCGGCTGCGACGACGACAGGTCGGCGCCCTGCGCTTGCGCCACGTCCTGGGCCCATGCCGGCAGCGCGGTGGCGGCGCACGCGCTGGACACGGCCAGGGCAATCAGTTTCTGCTTTGTTTTCGGATATTGCATGTGGTCTCCTGTGTTCTTATGGTTTTCTACCCGGCTGCCGCTACTGCTATGGAAACGTTTCCATATCTGATCGCTCAATGGTAGGTTGACGATTCTGCGTTGTCAATCGGAACAGATTTCTTGTTGGTCGCTACTGTTGTAAAAACACCGGCCGGCGCCGGCGTGACGCGGGCGCTGGATCAACGCTGAAATCAACGTTGAAATACCCGCACGTACTCCACTTCCATGCGCCATGGCAGGCTGTCGTCGCGCACGGCGCCACCCAGGTCGCCCCCTACCGCGAGGTTCAGCAGCAGGTACTGCGGCCGGTCGAACGGCCACTTGTCGTAGTCGCCATCGTGCGGGTTCGCCAGCTCGGCGTAGTTGCGGCCATCCACGCCCACGAGGATCCGGTCCTTCGTCCACGTGAGCTGGTAATCGTGGAATGCGTCGCATGCATCGGGCACCATCGTCCTGCTGGTCTTGCCCGTGCCGCGCGGCCAGTTCTGCGCGTTCGTGTAGATGCTGCCGAGGATTTCGCCGGGTTTGTGGCCCACGTGTTCCATGATGTCGATCTCGCCATCGGCCGGCCATTTTCCACCGGTACCCAGCATCCAGATCGCCGGCCAGCTGCCGGGACCGCACGGCAGCCTGGCACGCACTTCGATGAAGCCATGCGTCCAGCTGGCCTTGCCCCGCGTGACGAGCCGCGCCGACGTGTAGGCCTGGCCGCCGTAATCGGGCATCGATACCAGTGCTTCCTTGCGGGCGGTAATCACCAGGCGACCGTTTTTTACTTCGGCATTCTCGCGGCGCGCGCTGGCGTAGTACTGCAGCTCCTTGTTGTGCCAGCCGGTGCGGTTGGCCCTGGTGTCGTACGCCCACTTCGCCGGGTCGGGCAGGCCGTCGACGTCGAATTCATCCGCCCATACGAGCTGCCAGCCGGCCGGCTTGCCTCCCGCCGTTTCCGCGGCCAGGGCAATGCCGGCGACGGCCAGCAAGGCAAGGAAGGCGACAATGGTGGAGCGGCGGTGCAGAGCAGCCATGGGGTCCCCGGATTGACGGCGCGGCGGGCGCATGCAAAGATGAATGTCGTTGCATGGTAACGTTTCCACTCTTTTCCTGCAACGCGCGCCGCGATCCGTATCGCAGCATGCGTTGCGTTCCTGTCACATCACCGGATACGAAATGATGAAATCCTGCTGGACCCTGCTGGCCCTCGCCGCCCTGTCGACCGGCGCCGCTGCCGCCGCACCGTTCCAATGGCCGAATGGCGCGAAGGCCGCCGTCAGCCTGGCCTACGACGATGCCGCCGACTCGCAGCTCGATCACGCGATCCCCACGCTGGACAAATACGGCATCAAGGGCACGTTCTACCTCACGCTCTCCAGCCCCAGCATCGACAGGCGCCTGCCCGCATGGCGCGCCGCGGCGCAGGGCGGCCACGAGCTGGCCAACCACACGCTGTTCCACCAGTGCCGGCGCTCGCTGCCGGACCGCGGCTGGGTCGAGCCGCACCGCGACCTGGACACGACGAGCGTGGCGCAATTGAAGGATCAGATCACGCTCGCCAACACGATGCTCCATGCGATCGACGGGCGCCGCGAGCGCACGTTCACCGCGCCGTGCGGCGACCTGCTCGCCGGCGGGCAGAACTACCTGCCGGCCGTGCAGTCGGAATTCGTGGCGATCAAGGCCAGCATCGGCCGCGGCGCGGTGCCCTCGATGGCGGCGCTCGACCCTTACCTCGTGCCGGTCGTGGTGCCCGTGGGGCTCAGCGGCCAGCAACTGATCGCGATGGTGAAGGAGGCGGCCGACAAGGGCACGATGATCTCGTTCACCTTCCACGGCATCGGCGGCGACCACCTGGCGAACTCCAGCGCGGCGCACGAGGAACTGGTGAAGTACCTGGCCGAGAACCGCAAGATGGTCTGGACCGATACGTTCCTGAACATCATGAAGTACGTGAAGAGCCGCTGAGCTCGTGTTGTCGGGCCATGACCCGACTGCCAGGCACGGGACAGGGGGCTATCCCGCTGAGCTCGTGTCCCGGTGCCAGGCACGGGGACAGGGGTGGAGACAGGTTCAAGCACGGAACAGGCGTTCGACGGAATGGGCGACATCGCTGCGTTTGGCGCCGGTGGGTGAGTTCCAGTATGCTCGTCATGTTTTGTCAGCGGAACAGGAATTTCAGTGGCAACCATCAAAGACGTCGCCCGCCTGGCGGGCGTGGGCCTCGGTACCGCGTCGCGCGCGATCAACGGCAGCGGGCCGGTATCGCCGGCCACGCTGGAACGGGTGCAAAAGGCGATCGAGGAGCTGGGCTTCCGGCCCTCGCACGCGGCGCGGGCGCTGCTGTCCGGTTCGTCGAAGATGATCGGCGTGTACATTCCTGCCCTGTCCGGCACGTTCTTCACCCCGATCCTGCAGATCATCGACACCGAATTGCGCGCCGCCGGCCTGCACATGGTGGTGGCGTTCGGCGTGGGCCTGGGCGACGCGCGGCGCCAGGCGATCGAAGGCATCGAATTCCTCATCGAACGCGGCTGCGATGGCCTGGTCGTGATGACCAGCGCGCTGGACGAAGACGATCTCGCCGTGGCCGGCAGCAGGCTGTCGCGCCTGGTGGCGCTGAACCACGGCTTCGCCACGATCCCGGACCAGTGCTTCACCGTCGACCACGTGCTGGGGGGCCGCCTGGCCGCGCGCACGCTGCTGGACAACGGGCACCGCGACATCGCCCTGCTGACCGGCCCGATGCAGCTCGAGGACAGCGTGGCCCGCATCGACGGCTTCCTTGCGGAGCTGGCCGCCGCGGGCATCGACACGGCCGCGATGTGGCGCCATGAGGGCGACTTTTCCCCGGCCAGCGGCTGGACCGCGGCGCGCGAGCTGGTGGCATCCGGCCGCAAGCCCACCGCGCTGTTCTGCGCCAACGACGAAATGGCCGTGGGCGCGTTGTCGCACTTCCAGGAAGCGGGCATTCGCGTGCCGCGGGACCTGTCCGTGCTGGCCTACGACGACACGCCGAGCGCCGAGTATGCGGCGCCGCGCCTGACGTCGGTGCGCATGCCGTGGCGGCAGATGACGCTGAACGGCGTCAATGCCCTGCTCAACCTGTGCTATGGCCTGCAGCGGCCGGTCGAGCGCGATTTTCCCGTGACGGTGACGATGCGGGCTTCGGTGGCGAACTTGCGGGACTAGAATAGCGAACCAAGCCCATCACGCACGGCCGGCTCACGAGGCTGGCCAGACCGGAGCCCCGCCATGATCTTCCGCCAGCTGTTCGACCCCACTTCCTCGACCTACACGTACCTGCTCGCCGATGGCGGCGAGGCACTGCTGATCGACCCCGTCTACGAGCAGGTGCCGCGCGACCTAGCGCTGCTGCAGGAACTCGGCCTGGAACTGCTGGCCACGCTCGACACGCACGTGCATGCCGACCACGTGACCGGCGCATGGCGCCTGCGCCAGCGCTGCGGCAGCCGCATCGCACTGGCGCAGGCGGCGGGTGCGGAACTGGTGGACCGCCCGCTGCGGCACGGCGACCGCATCGCCTTCGGCGCGCGCCACCTGGACGTGCGGGCCACGCCGGGCCACACGAGCGGCTGCCTCACCTACGTGCTCGATGACGCGAGCATGGCCTTCACGGGCGACAGCCTGCTGATCCGCGGCTGCGGCCGCACCGACTTCCAGGGCGGCAGCCCGCAGGCGCTGTTCGCGTCCGTGCGCGGGCAGATCCTGTCGCTGCCCGACGATTGCCTGCTGTACCCGGCGCACGACTACCGCGGCATCACGGTGACCAGCGTGGCCGAGGAGCGCCGCTTCAATCCGCGCCTGGGCGGCGAAGTGGACGTGGGCGATTTCACGGGCCACATGAACAACCTGCACCTGCCGCATCCGAAGATGATCGCGGTCGCCGTTCCCGCCAACCTGCGCTGCGGCCAGCCCGAAGGCGGCGCGCTGCCCGCCGAAGCGCCGGCCTGGGCACCGCTGACGCTGCGCTTTTCCGGCGTGTGGGAAATCGAGCCGATGGCATTGCTCGAACACGGACACAAGACACAGATCCTCGACGTGCGCGAGGAAGCGGAATTCATCGACAGGCTGGGCCACCTGCCGGGTGCGCGGCTGGTACCGCTGTCGCAGCTGACCGAACACCTGGATACGCTGGACAAGGCGCGGCCCGTGGTAGCCGTGTGCCGCTCCGGCGTGCGCTCGGCCCAGGCCTGCGTGCTGCTGGCCAAGGCGGGCTTCGGCCAGGTGGCCAACCTGGCAGGCGGCATGTTGCGGTGGAAGATCGAGGGCATGCCGGTGGCGGCGGAGGTGGGCGGCGCGCCGCTTCAACCGTGAATCGTGCCGCCGGACAGCTCAGGTATAATCGAACGTTGCCATACCAACAATAAAGTCCATCATGTCCGTAAAGTCGCGAAACAATGTCCATGTCGCGGGTAACGGGTCGGCCACCATGGTGTTCGCGCACGGCTTCGGCTGCGACCAGACCATGTGGCGTTTCCTCGCGCCCGCTTTTGCCGAACGCTTCCGCACCATTTCGTTCGATCTCGTCGGCAGCGGCCGCTCCGACCTGTCGGCCTATGATCGCGCCAAGTACGGCACCCTGCACGGCTATGCGGACGACCTGCTGGAAATCCTCGACGAATTCGCCACCGGGCCGGTGGTATTCGTGGGCCATTCGGTCAGCACGATGATCGGCCTGCTCGCCACGATCAAGGCGCCCGAACGCTTCGTGGCCCAGGTCATGGTCGGGCCGTCGCCCTGCTATATCGACGATGGCGACTATGTCGGCGGTTTCAGCCGGGAAGACATCGACGAGCTGCTGGAGACGATGGATGCCAACTACCTGGGCTGGTCGAGCAGCCTGGCGCCGGCCATCATGGGCGCGCCGGGGCAGCCGGAACTGCGGGCCGAACTCACCGACAGCTTCTGCCGCAACGATCCCGAGATCGCAAAACACTTTGCCCGCGTGACGTTCCTGTCCGACCACCGGGCCGACGTGCCACGCTCCACCGTGCCGGCACTGGTTCTGCAATGCAGCGACGACCTGGTGGCACCGCTGGACGTGGGCAACTACCTGCACCGCCACCTGCCCAGGAGCACCCTGCACGTGATCGACAACGTTGGCCACTGCCCGCACATGAGCGCGCCCACGGAAAGCTCGCGCGTCATCGAGGGGTTCCTCGCGCAGACCCTGCGCTGATTCACGTAGCCCTTACTGCGCAGCCCTTATCTCGTGGCCCACACTCCGGCAGCCGATACGCTGTTCGACCACGCCGCCTGTGCCCTCGTGGTTACCGGCGCGGACGGGGTGATCCTGAAGGTGAATGCCACCGCCTGTACGTGGCTTGGCTACGCGGAGGACGAACTGGTCGGGCAGCGGCGCATGCGCGACCTGCTGCCGGTGGGCGCCCGCCTGTTCTATCACACCCATTGCCAGCCGATCCTCGAAATGCAGGGATCGGTGGCGGAGATCCAGGTGGCGCTGGTCAACCGCCGCAAGGAGCGCTTGCCCGTGCTGATCAACATCGCGCGCCGCCGCGATGGCGATGCCGCCTTCGATCATTGGGCGCTGTTCAAGGCTTCCGACCGCCATGCCTACGAGCGCGAATTGCTTTCTGCCCGCAAGGCGGCCGAGGGGGCGCTGGAAGCGCGCCGCGAAGCCGAAGCCAGGCTGCAGGCGGCGAACGCGCAACTGTCCGTGGCCGACCGGCGCAAGGATGAATTCCTGGCCACGCTGTCGCACGAGCTGCGCAATCCGCTGGCACCGATGCGCAGCGCGCTGGACGTGCTGAAGTTCAAGCTCGGCGCCGATGCCGACCCACGCCTGCTGGGGGCGTTCGACCGCCAGTTGCGCCACCTGACCCGGCTGGTCGACGACCTGATGGAAGTGTCGCGCATCACGCAGGGCCGCATGCAGCTGAGCCGCGTCCCGGTCGAACTGGGCGCGCTGGTGCGCGGCGCCGCGCAGGACCTGGTTCCGCTGATGACGGCGGCGCGGCACACGCTGCACGTCTTTGCCGCCGAGCCACCGGTGCTGGTGCACGGCGACGCGACGCGCCTGGCCCAGGTGGTCATCAACCTGCTCACCAACGCGGCCAAGTACACCCCCGAAGGCGGCGCCATCGAACTGCATCTCGCCTGCCTGCCCGGCATCGCGGAGATCCGCGTGCGCGACAACGGCATCGGCATTCCCGCCGAAGCGCTGCCCACGGTGTTCGACATGTTCTCGCAGCTCGAACCGGCGCTGGAACGGTCGAAAGGGGGGCTCGGCATCGGCCTGGCGCTGGTGCGCGGCATCGTCGAGCTGCACGGCGGCACGGTGCACGCGGATAGCGCGGGACCGGGCCAGGGCAGCGAATTCACAGTGCGCCTGCCGCTGGCGGCCGGCGCCGCCTGCCCCGCCACCGAAACGTCCGCCGGCCCGGTGCCGGCCGCGGTAGCGAACGCGGTGCGCATCCTGGTCGTGGACGACAACCGCGATGCGGCCGAAACGCTGGCGATGGCGCTGCAGGTATCGGGCTATGAAACGCGCACCGTGCACACGGCCGGTGCGGCCCTCGAGACCGCTGCCGCATTCCGGCCCGAGGTGGCGCTGCTCGACATCGGCCTGCCCGACATGAACGGCTACGAACTGGCACGCCTGCTGCGCCAGCTGCCCGGCGGCACCGCGATGACGCTGGTCGCCACCACCGGCTGGGGCCAGCAGAAGGACCGCGAGCGGGCGCTGGAAGCGGGCTTCGACCACCACATGACCAAGCCCGTCGAGCTTGGCGTCCTGCGCGACATCCTGCTCAGGGAATTCGCGGGCCGCTGAGCGGCATGCCATTGCCGCTCCGGCTCAGCGGATGGCGATCAGCGCGAACATCCGGTGCAGTTCGCGGCGCACGGTGCGCTCCGGCTCGGCTGGCGCAGGCGCATGTTCCTGGACGCGCTGCAAAGGCTCGCCGCCTGGCGCGATACCGGCGGGCGGCTGCTGCGTGGATACGGGGAATGCGTCAGCACCTGGCTGATGCGCGAGGGCGTTGTTCTTCATCCTGTTCTCCATGGTGGATGTTGGCAAACTACTAAAATCCAGTATACCGGACAGTTTAATCTTGTATACTGGATTCTCGCGAGCTGTTGTATTCCCACCAAGGAGCCTGTCTTGTCACAACCAAGTCCACTGCCGGTCGCGCCGGATGACGAACGCTACTGGAGCACCATCCGGCGCCGGTACGCACCCTCGTCCGATTTCATCAACCTGGAAAACGGCTACTTCGGCATGCCGGCCATTCCCGTGCAGGAGGCGCTGCGCCGCCACCAGGAACAGGTGGACCGCGAGAACGCGTATTTCCTGCGCGTGCGCTTTCCCGAGCGGCTGGAACAGGTGATGGCGGCGCTGGCCGCCTTTACCGGCGCCGGCCGCGACGAGCTGCTGATCACCCGCAACGCGATGGAATCGCTGAACATCCTGATCCAGGGCTACCCGTTCGTGGCGGGCGACGAGGTGCTGCTGGCGCGGCACGACTACGACAGCGCCATCGACACCTTCGGCATGGTGGCCGAGCGCAAGGCACTGGCGCTGGCGACCGTGGACGTGCCGCTCGACCCGGGCAGCGACGAGGAGATCGTGGAGCTGTACGAGGCGGCGATCACCGCGCGCACGCGGCTCCTGCATGTCACGCACGTCGTGCACCGTACCGGCCAGGTCATGCCGGTGGCGAAGATCGCGGCGATGGCACGCCGGCGCGGGATCGACGTCATCGTCGACGGCGCGCATTCGCTGGCCCATATCGACTACACGGTGCCGGAGCTGGGCGCGCCGTTCGCGGCGTTCAACCTGCACAAGTGGGTGGGCGCGCCCCTGGGCACGGGCCTGCTGTACATCGCCAGGGAGCGCATTGCCGATATCGCGCCGCTGTTCGGCGACGTGGGCCATGCGCCCGGCGACATCGTGAAGCTCGGGCACTTCAGCGCGGTGCCGCCCGCGCCGATCCTGGCGATCGAGGATGCGCTGCGCTTTCATGCATCGATCGGCACGCGCAACAAGGAAGCGCGGCTGCGTTACCTCGCCGGCTACTGGATGGACCGGGTGCGCGCCCTGCCCGGCGTCAGGCTGTTTACCCCGACCGACCCAAGCCGCCATGGCGCACTGGCCTCATTCGGCATCGATGGCATGCCGGCGCGCCGGGTGGTCGAACGGCTGATGGGCGAACACCGCATCTTTACCGTGGTGCGCGGCATCGGCGATGGGGAATGCGTGCGTGTGACGCCGCACCTGTACACGTCGCTCGAGGATCTCGATGCGCTGGTGGCGGCGATCCGCGTACTGGCGGGCCACTGAGCCGCTAGCGTTCCACCACGGTGCGGGGCACGATGGGCGCCTGCATGACCTGGGCGATCAGGTAGCGCGCCGGGACCGTGCCGGGATTGTGGTAGGTGCTCGGCTCGTCGAGGCGCATGACGAGGCAGTCGCCGGCGGCCAGTTCCCAGCGCGTATCGCCGACGGTGATTTCCATCTGTCCTTCCAGCATCCACAGCTGGCGGTCGATGTCCTGCGACGACGTTTCATAGGCCACGCGGGCGCCGGCCGGAAACGTGATTTCGACCAGCTGCATCAGGGAAGGAACGGTGGGCGACAGTGTGCGGCGCACATAGCCCGAGCCGGGATCGGTCCACACGGGCTGCTCGCCGGCGCGCGCGATCGGCGAGGTTGCATCGACGGGTTTTTCGAACAGCGACGCCACCGGCACGCCGAGAGCGGCGGCCAGCTTGTCGAGCACCGTGGCGGTGGCACTGCTTTCACCACGCTCGATCAGCGAGATGTTCGACTTGCTCACGCCGCTGAGTTCGGCCAGCACCGCGAGGGTCATGCCGCGGGCATTGCGCAGTTCGCGCAGGCGGGTGGCGATGATTTGATTGATGTCCATGGGGCGCGAGTATACAGCCGTGTCGCCGCCGTGCCTTCCCTGCCGCTAGAATGTGGCCATGCCCCGCAAAAACCCGATCTTTCCCGGCCCCCGCACCGCCCGTGGCGCCGTCCTTGCCGTGCTGTTGTCGAACACCGACCAGGCGGGCGCCGAACCGCTGCGCGGCCGCGTCACGCTCGCCGCCATCGTGCGCGCGCTGAAGCGCAAGTACCACTGGCCCATCGAAACGACGAGTTTTCCGTCGAACGCCGCCGATGGCCGCGCCACCTGGGCCACCGTGTACAGCCTGCCGCCCGAAGTCATCGATGCCGCGCTGGACGAGAAGGGGCGCGACTGGCTGAAGGCGGCGTCGTAGCAACCTTTCCATCGCCATGTCAACCACCGGCGATTTCATCCTGCTTGCCACCTGCAACGCCGCCATGCATCGCATGGCTGTACACCGCCGCCGGGCAGCCGTGGGATTGGTGATGACTTGATTGGTGATGACTTGTTACCGGACTTGTTTTTATAACAAGTCCGTGACAGCATAGCGGCCTGGTTACCACGAAACCCACGGAGGCACGATGAAATCGCATTGGCTGGTTCATGCAGCAGCAATCCTCTTCGCAGGCTCCGCGCACGCCCAGCTCGTGGAGCCCTCCTCGCAACAGGCGAACCTGTATGCCACGCAGCAAGCGGCCATGCAGGCATCGTTCGACAAGGCTTACCAGCCCTACCCCCGCGCCTACGGGCGGGACGAAGCGGCCGTTTCCAGCGACAAGGCCTTCCAGGGGCTCTTCAAGCGCGACCCGAGGCTGGTCGGCGGCTACCAGCTGACGCCGAACCTGGCCATCGAGGCCGGTTACGTCTACCTGATGGACCGGGGCTTTCACCGCATCGATCCCTGGGAACCGGAAAATCCGCTGGGCACCCTGAACATCAATAACTTCAGCAGCCACCTGGCCGCGAAGTATTCGCTGCCGCTGACCGACAAGCTGGTTGCCTATGGCAAGGTGGGCAAGGCCCACAGCGTGATGACGCCATCGATCAGCGTGGCGCGGGCGAGAGCGCGCGAAACGGGCAAGCCGTTACGCGAGAACGAAATGGATACGGGCCTCTACCTCGGCGCGGGCGCGCAGTACAAGGTCGACGAAAAAACGACGATCGACGCGCAGTACGGCAGCCATGGCGACTCGGCGAAAAAATGGGGCAAGGCGACCAATTCCACCGGCGTGCGTGCCAACCTCAATATGGGTTTCTGATCGGCGGCGATGGCACCCGGCGGCACGGCGGCAAGTCAGTCTCCTGATTGGCCGGCACCATCGCGGTCGCGGTCGTGATGCCGCATCGCGCGAAAGGGCGGCAGCCACGGTTCGCGGCGGATCGTCCACAGTTCGTAGGTGGGTTCGAACTGGCCGGGCGCGTCCAGCGTGCCGAGGTTCACTTCGATTTCATCGGCGCTGCGCGAATAGACCGACGACCCGCAACGCGGGCAGAAGAACCTGCCCGCGTAGTCCCCCGTCTCGCCCTCGACCGTCACCGCATCCTCGGGAAAGATCGCCGAAGCATGGAACAGCGCGCCGTGGTGCTTGCGGCAGTCGAGGCAGTGGCAGACGCCCACGCGACGGGGCGCTCCTGTCGCCACGATGCGCACATTGCCGCACAGGCAGCCACCGGTGACCTGGTCCATGCCGCGCGGTTCCAGGGCTCAGGAGCGGCGGCTCACGAGCCGCGCGCCGATCGCCAGGCCGATCACCGCCGCGCCCACCACCAGTGCCGTATTGCGCTGTCCTTCGGGCCGACGCTGGCCGCCATCGATGCCGCTGGCGCCGGCAGGCGGCGCATACATGGTGCCGGTGGTGTCGCGCGCCGGCTCCGCGCGCTTCGACCACTTGTCCATGAAGCGGTTCATCAGCATCGCAGCGAGGGGATTGGCGAACTCCCCGAGTTTCAGCAAGGGCGCGGGCATGCCGATCACCGTGCTGGGGCGTGGGTGGCGTGCCAGTTTCACCACGGCGTCCGCCACCTTCTCGGGTGACAGCGCACCGGGCGGATACGTCAGCTTCGCGCCCGTGTAATTCCCGGCATGGTAGACCGCCGGGGTATCGACGAACGTGGGATAGACGTCGCAGATATGGATCTGCGGATGGTCGCGCATCTCGCCACGCAGTGCCGCGCTGAAGCCGCGCAGCCCGAACTTGCTCGCGGAATAGGCTGCCGCATAGGGCGACGTGATGTAGCCGCCCAGCGAGATCATGTTGACCCAGGTACCGTGGCCCTGCGCCACGAAGACAGGCAGCACGGCGTGCGCCTCGTTCATGTGGCTGACGAGGTTCGTCTCGACGACCTGGCGGTGATCGGCCATCGGCACGTCGAGGTATTTGCCGACCACGCCGATGCCCACATCGCTGAACCACAGGTCGATACTGCCCAGCGCGGCGCGTGCGTCGGCCGCGAAGGCCGCCACCGCGTTCGTATCGGTCACGTCGACGACCTGCACTGTTGCCTGTCCGCCCGCCTCCCGGCACCGGCTGGCGATATCCTCCAGCCCCTCCCTGCCGCGTGCGCCCAGTACCAGATGCGCGCCCTGCCTGGCGAAAGCGACTGCCGTCGCGGCACCGATGCCGCTCGATGCGCCCGTGATGACGACGCGTAAAGTGCCTTGCTTCATGCTTGACCACCTTTCAACGATTGCGGGAGTCGTGCAAGTTACCCGATAAGAATCGAACGTGGCGCAGCCCATGGCCGCATGCAATCCCCGGAAAGAGCCATCGACAACCTGGCAACTTTTAAGTTAGTATTGCGATTGATTCTCATTTAGATTCTCATTCCACCACTTTCCAGGAGTTGTCATGTTGTCCGATCGCGCAGCCAGTCCCGCCCCGCACCAATTCTCCCAGCAGTCCGGGAGGCGCGGTATCCGGCTGACCATGCTGTGCGCGAGCCTGTCGCTGGCCTATCCGCTGGCCCTGCACGCGGCCGAGGACGTGGCGGCAAACATGGCGACAAACGCGGCGGATGCGGTGGATGCGGCCGCCACGATGCAGACGGTGACCGTCACGGGTACCGCCGACAACAACACGGAAAACACCGGTTCCCTGGCCAGCCGCAAGGCCAGCGTGATGAAGGGCTTCGAAGACGTTCGCGACATTCCGCAGCCGGTCACCGTGATCACGCGCCAGCTGCTGGACGACCGCAACTTTCTCGACCTGCACGACGTGCTGCAGAACACGCCGGGCGTGTCGGTCGACTACACCGACAGCGAACGTGTGTCGTACCACTCGCGCGGCTACCAGATCGACGCGCTGCAGGTCGATGGCATCACGATCAACCAGAGCGGTTCGCACTTCGTGCAGCCGGATACGGCCGTGCTGGACCGCGTGGAAGTGCTGCGCGGCGCCTCGGGCATGCTGCGCGGCTCGGGCAATCCTTCGGCCACCGTGAACATGGTGCGCAAGCGCCCCACGCGCGAATTCCAGCTCTCCGGCGCGGCCACCGTGGGCCGCTGGGATCGCCATCGCGTGGAAGGCGACATCTCCGGTGCGCTGAACGCCTCGGGCTCCCTGCGGGGCCGCGCCGTGGTCGTGGCGGACGAAAAGGAGTTCTTCCAGAAGGCCAAGCAGGAAAAGCGCGAAGTGCTGTACGGCGTGGTGGAATACGACCTGGCGCCGACCACCACGGTCACCGCCAGCCTGCAGCACACGGACCTGGACGCCACCGGCGCCTGGGGCGGCATGCCGGGCAACCTCGACGGTTCGCCGCTGTACCTGCCGCGCGATACGTACCTGGGCGTGGACTGGAACCGCTGGAACCGCTACAACGACATCGCCCAGGCCGAGATCGAGCACCGCTTTGCCAACGGCTGGACCGCGAAAGCCAGCGTGGCCTGGGTGCATTTGGCGCTGAAGGACGGCGGCTTCAAGCAGTCGTATTTCACGCGCGTTCCCGGCACCGACCCTTACCGGTTCAGCGTGGCCTCGGCGCAGTACACGGGTGCCGAAAGCACGCAGAAGGTGTTGAACCTGGTGGCCAACGGACCGTTCACGCTGTTCGGCCGCAAGCATGAGCTGATCGTGGGCGGCGAAGCGCTGCGCACCGAGGCCGTCGACAGCTGGGGCCAGGGCAACCTGTATCCGCAGATCGTGGATATCCGCACCTTCGATCCCTACACCACGTATGCCGAGCGCGACGTGGCCACGCCGGGCAGCGCCAATCCGAACTTCACGCGCCAGAAAGGCGTGTTCGGCACGGCGCGGCTGTCCGTCACCGATCCGCTGACGCTGCTCGTCGGCGGGCGCCTGTCCTGGTGGGAATACGCGGTGCCGCGCACCCCGGCCAGTAACTACAAGATCGAGCGCGAAGCCACGCCGTTCGCGGGCCTCGTGTACGACTTCAACCAGCATGTGAACGCCTACCTGAGCTATACGGAGATCTTCACGCCGCAAAACGTGAAGGATGCGAACGGCAGCATCATGCAGCCGATCCGCGGTGAAGACTACGAAGCGGGCGTGAAGGGCGATTTCTTCGGCGGCAAGCTGACGGCATCTGCCGGCATCTTCCACATCACCAACGAAGGCAAGGCGGTCGAGGATCCCACGTCGATCAATCCATGCACGCCGTACTACATCACCGGCTTCTGCCGCGTGGCCGGCGGTAAAACTCAAAGCAAAGGGTGGGAGCTGGAAGTGGCCGGCGAAATCCTGCCAGGCTGGCAGGTGCAGGCGGGCTACACGAATACCCGCACCAAGTACATCACCGATACCAGTAGCGCCAACACGGGCCTGCCGCTGCGCAGCATCGACCCGCGCCACAAGCTGAACGTGTTTTCCAACTACCGCTTTGGTGGCGAGCTGAACGGTGCGCTGCAAGGCCTGACGGTGGGCGGCGGCGTGCGCACGCAGGACGGTTCCTATGTGACCGCCGGCGGCCTGACGGCGCGCCAGGGCGGCTACTCGATCTTCAACGCGATGGCCAGCTACAAGTTCAACGAGCGCTACTCGGTGCAGCTGAACGTGGACAACCTGTTCGACAAGACGTACTACAAGAAGTTCGCGCCCACCGGCATCAGCTACTACTACGGCGACCCGCGCTACGTTTCGCTGACGCTGCGCGCCAGCCTGTAAGCCGTCACAGCGCCTGCCCGCCCGACACCTCGATCCGCTGGCCCGTCACCCAGCGGTTGTCGGCGGACAGCAGGCTGGCGACCATCGGGCCGATGTCGTCCGGCACGCCGACCCGGCCCAATGCCGTCATCTGCGCCAGCATGCGGTTCAGGTCGGGGTTGTCGCGCACGGCGCCGCCACCGAAATCCGTCTCGATCGCACCCGGCGCCACCGTGTTGACGGCAATGCCGCGGCTGCCGAACTCCTTCGCCATGTAGCGCGTCATCACTTCCACCGCGCCCTTCATCGCCGCGTACGCCGCATAGCCTGGAATGGTGGTGCGCGTCAGCCCGGACGACAGATTGACGATCCGGCCGCCATCGGCCAGCAGCGGCACCAGCGCCTGCGCCAGGAAAAACACGCCCTTGAAATGCACATCGACCAGGCGGTCGAACTGCGCCTCGGTCGTCTCGGCCAGCGGCGCATGTTCGCCATGGCCGGCATTGTTGACGAGGTGGTCGAACGTGGTGCGGCCCCAGGTCGTGCGCAGCGCGGCTTGCAGCGTCTCCACGAAGGCCGGGAACGACGCGATGTCGCCGCTGTCGAGCCGGATCGCCACCGCCTTGCGGCCGAGCGCCTCGATCTCGGCCACGACGGCCTGCGCATCCCCGGCGCGGCTCTGGTAGGTGAGAATGACGTCGCCGCCACGGCGGGCGATGCTGGTTGCCGTGTTGCGGCCGAGGCCGCGGCTGGCGCCGGTAACGAGGGAAATCGTGGTCATGCTGGACTCCTTGGGAAAAAACGTGATCGGGAGACGCCATGGTGCGGCCGGAATGCCGACCGGAATTTCCCGATACCGCGACGTTTTTGCCTAATCCTCCAAATGGCGAATGCCCGTACGATTTTCGGTTACATTGGCGCCATGACACCCCTGCTCGACGCGGTCCGCCGCCATGCCGACCTCCATACGAACGCCGACGGCCTCGGCATTTCCGCCATTCCCGGCCTCATGACCGTGCGCGCGTTCGCGCCCAGCGGCTTGCAGCACGCGATCGCCAGACCGATCGTCTGCCTCGTGGTCCAGGGCAGCAAGAACGTGACGGTGGGCACCACGTCCATGGACTTCAGTGCCGGCGAATCGCTGCTGATCGCGGCGGACGTGCCGATCGCCAGCCAGATCACCCGGGCCAGCCTGGCGGCGCCCTACCTGTCGCTGGTGCTCGAGCTGGACCATGCCGTGATCGCCGAACTGGCCGTGCAGATGGGGCAGGCGCCGGAGGGTGAACATGCGCCAGTGCGCGTCGATACGACGGATGCGGAAGTGGCGGACGCGGCATTGCGGCTGCTGCGCCTGCTCGACCGTCCCGCCGCCGTGCCCGTGCTCCACGCCCAGCTGGTGCGCGAATTGCATTACTGGCTGCTGGCCGGCCGCCATGGCCCCGCGCTGCGCCGCCTCGGGTGGCCGAACGGCCCGGCGCAACGGGTGGCACGCGCGGTCGCCTTGCTGCGCACCGATTTCGCCCGCACGCTGCCGGTCGAGCGCCTCGCCGAGGTGGCGGGCATGAGTCCCTCGTCGTTCCACCAGCATTTCCGCGCGGTGACGTCGCTGTCGCCCCTGCAATTCCAGAAAGGATTGCGGCTGATCGAGGCGCGCCGGCTGATGGTGGCCGAAGGCGCCTCCGCCAGCAGTGCTGCCTTCGCCGTCGGTTATGAAAGCGTGCCCCAGTTCACGCGCGAGTACGGGCGGCTGTTCGGCGCCACGCCCGTGCGCGATGCCAAGGCGTCACGGGAGCGCGTGGCGACCGCCTAGTGGGTCACTAGCGTGCGCCGGGAGCACGATTGGCGCGGCAATTGGTATTGCAGCCGGATTCGACATAGTATGGTTACCGCCGCGTCTTCCCATTTCCGCCTCCAACATCGTTCCCGGGCCGCCGATCATGACGAGCGAACACGAGCCACCGCCAGCCGCCGAGCCGGGCACGCCGGAGCTCTCGTTCGGCCAGCTCCTTTACCGCTTCCTGTTCTTCGACTGGCTGTTCCGCGACGTGAACGCGGCGCGCGACCTGTATGAGCGCCATGCCGCGCGCCAGCACAACCAGCGCATGAGCCGTTATCTGCCCGTCTACCTGCGCCGCTGGTCCGTGCTGGCGGCGTTCGATTTTGGTCTGGGCATCCTGTTCGAGAAAGTGGTGCAGGCAACGCTGGTGTCGGCGTGGTTCTTCACCTGGTCGTGCGTGACGGTGACGGGCATGGTCGTCATCACCGTGGCCTGGCTGTTCCTTGCATTTGCGCGCATGCCCTGATGTCGCTTATGCCGGGAACGAGAACCCCGGCGGATAAGCATGGAACCCGTCGAAGTCCGCTTTCCCCACCGGCATGCCAGCCTGCCGCGCAATGGCATACACCATGCTGTAATGGAAAAAGAAGTTGGGCAAGCCATAGAGCATGAAGTAATCCGGTCCATCGAAATGCAGGTCGGCGAAGCCGGCCACCGTGTCCACCCGCCGTGCGGCGAGATCGTCGAACGCGTCGGCGGGCAGGGTGGCCAGGTACGCGGCGGACTGCGCCAGCTCACGCCGCACGCCCTCCAGCGTGAAATCTTCTCCCTCGAACGATACGATCGCGCGGCCCGCGAGCGGGCAACTGACACGCAAGGTAAAACCGATGGCGGTGCGCGCCTGTTGCAGCAGCGGCGCCATGCCGGGGTGCAGGCGCTGGCCGGCCACGGCCGGGTCGGTATCGGCCACGCGTTGCAGCAGGTGGTCGAGGCGGTCCAGGTAATGCAGGAAAACGCGTGGTGGCGCGATCATGGTCAGCTCCTGTTTGCCGATGGGGTGATGACGGGTATCATAGAGGATACCGTTCACCTGGCACCCGTTACCGAGCCGCCATGCGCCGCTGGATCCTCATCATGCTGCTGCTGATCTACCCGTTCCAGGTTGCCCTGGCAATGGCGGACCGCTGCTGCCTGACGACACCGCAGGGCGTGACGCACCATGCAACGGCGGCGCAATCCGCAGCGGCGCAGCCCATGGCCGGCAGCGGTGACGACCACGGCAGCGCCAGCGACCCGCACTGCGCGGCCTGCGTGTTCGTCCACACGATCAGCTTTCCCCCCACCATCGCCATGATTCCGGCCGTGCACGACGCCGTGCCCACGTTTGCCGGTCTCGTCCCCGCCTTGCCTTCGCACAGCCCCGGCCGCCCCGAACGGCCGCAGTGGCCGCCTGCCGCCCAGGCATAGCGCGCAGGCTTCCTGCGCCTGATCCGATCCTTTCGATCGCGATCCTTTCGATCCATCATCAGGAGCATCCATGTTCATCCAGCCCGGACGACGATTCGTCCCGGCCGTGGTGCTGGCCTTCGCCTGCGGCATCGCCGCGGCGGGGGAGCCGGCCACGGCCATTCCGCTCGACCTGCCGGCCGCCATCGCGCTGGCCGACGGGTACCATCCGACATTGCGTGCCGCCGCGCACGAGGCCAGCGCCAGCGCGGCCGCCGTCGAGCAGGCCGGCCGCCTGCCGAACCCCGAACTGGCCTACCTGCGCGAAGGCCACCGCGCCGGCAGCCGCACCACGACCGTGCAGATCAACCAGCCGCTCGAACTGGGCGGCAAGAGAAAAGCCCGCATCGCTGTCGCACAAACCGCATTCGAGCTGGCCGGCAGCGACCATGCGCTGCGCCGGCAGGCCTTGCGGGCCGACGTCATCGCGGCGTTCTACACGGCCCTCGTCGCGCAGGAGCGCCGGCAACTCGCGCAGGCGACGCTGGACGTGGCGGGCAAGAGCCTGGCGGCCGTCGAGGGCCGGGTCGCCGCCGGCAAGGTGTCGCCCGTGGAAGCAAGTAAGGCGAGGGTGGCGCAGGCCGATGCCCGCGTCGAACTCGAACGCGCCACGGCGGAGCTGGCGATCGCCCGCAACGCGCTGGGCGCGCTGGTGGGCGAAACGCTCGATGCGCGCGTGCTGGCCGGTGGCGCGGTCAGCATGCTGCCACCCGTCGAACCGCTGGCGGCGCTGCTGCAACGGTCCGCCGGCGCGCTGTCCGTGCGCCGCGCGCGCCAGCAGCTGGCGTTCCGGAATGCGCAGGCCGATGCCGAGCGCGCCGCCCGCGTGCCGGACGTGACGCTCACCATCGGCAGCCAGCGCGACGACCAGCTGGCGCACCGCCAGGCCATCGTCGGCGTGGCGATTCCCTTGCCGCTGTTCGACCGCAATGCCGGCAACCTGGCCGCGGCAACCGCGCGTGCCGATGGCGCCCGCGCGGAACTGCAAGCCGCCGAACTCGCGGCCCGCACGGACCTCACGGCCGCCCACCTGCGCTATGGCCAGGCGCGCGGCGAGGCACTGCTGCTGGAGCACGACGTGGTGCCGGAAGCGCGCTCCGTCCACGAGCTGACGATGAAAGGTTTTGAATACGGCAAGTTCACCTTCCTCGACGTGCTCGACGCGCAGCGCACATGGTTCCAGGCCCGCGCCCGCCAATGGCAGGCCATGCTCGATGCGTGGCGCGCCCACGCCGAGATCGAACGCCTCGCCGGCCCCGCACACACCGACACACACTGACAAGCAAGAGACTGACATGACGAGAAAACAGAAACTGGCGATTGCGCTGATGTGCGTGGTCGCCGCCGTGCTGGCCGCGCTGATGCTGTGGCGCCAGCCTGCCGGCGATGGCCACGATGGCCACGATGAGCACGGGAAAGACGGCAAGCACGAACAGCACGGCGCAAGCGCGGACCACGCGGCCCACGAGGATTCGCATGGCCACGACGACCGCCACGCGGAAGACGCTCCCGCGGCCGCCGAGTCGGATGCGATCGCGATGACCGATGCGCAGATCAAGGCCAACGGCATCGCCATCGATGCCGCGCAGCCGGCCGCGCTGCGCGAAACGCTGCACCTGCCGGCGCAGGTGCGGGCCGATGCGGAACGCACGGTCGCCATCGCGGCACCGGCGCGTGGCATGGTGCAGTCGGTGCTGGTGTCGCCCGGCAGCACGGTGCGCAAGGGCCAGGGCCTGGTGACGCTGCAAAGCCCGGAAGTGGCGCAGTGGCGTGCCGATGCCGCCGCAGCGGCGCAGCGGCTGCAACTGGCCCGCACGGTCGTCGAACGCGAGCGCAAATTGTGGGACGAGCGCATTTCGGCGCGGCAGGATCTCGACATCGCGCAGGCCGCGTTCAATGAAGCGCAGGTGCAGGCCGATGCGGCGCGCCAGCGCCTGGCCGCCTTCGGCATTGGCACGTCGGGTGGCGCCACCGTCACGATCCACGCGCCGCTGGCCGGCGTGGTCACCGACCGGCCCGCGGTGGCCGGCATGGTGGCGGACGTGACCCAGCCATTGCTGACCATCGCCGACCTGGGCCGGGTGTGGATCGAGGCGGCGGTGCCGTCGGGCAGCCTGGCGCAGGTGGAACCGGGCATGCCGGCCACCGTGACGTCGACCGCGCTGGCCGAAGCCGTGCAGGGTACCGTGTCGTTCGTGGGCCCCGTACTGGGCGAAACCACGCGCATGGCCACCGCCCGCATCACGCTGCCGAATCCGGGCCTGCGGCTGCGGCCCGGCATGCTCGCCACCGTCGACCTGCTGGGGCCGAAAGGCGATGCCGCCGTGACCGTGGCGGCCGACGCGGTGCAGACGATCCATGAACGCAGCGTGGTCTTCGTGCGCACGCCGGGCGGCTTCGAGGCACGCACCGTGACCATCGGGCGCTCGGACGGCCGGCGCACGGAGATCGTCAAGGGGCTCGCGGCGGGTACGCGTCACGCTGCGGTTGGCAGCTACCTGCTGAAAGCCGATCTCGGCAAGGCAGAAGCCGAGCACGATCACTAAGGGGCCGCCATGTACCAACAACTGATTGCCGCGGTGATTGCGCGGCGCTGGCTCGTCGTGTTCGCCGTGCTGGGCCTGGCCGCGATGGGCCTGTACAGCTACGGGCGCCTGCCGATCGACGCGGTACCGGACATCACCAACGTGCAGGTGCAGATCAACGCGCCCGCGCACGGCTATTCGCCGCTCGAGGTGGAGCAGCGCATCACGTTCCCCATCGAGACCGTGATGAACGGCTTGCCGGGGCTGGAGCAGACCCGGTCCTTGTCGAAATACGGCCTGTCGCAGGTGACGGTCGTGTTCCGCGACGGCACCGACATCTATTTCGCCCGCCAGCTCGTGAACGAACGGCTGCAGCAAGCGCGTTCGCAATTGCCGCCCGGCGTGGAACCGTCGCTGGGACCGATCGCCACGGGGCTCGGCGAGATTTTCTACTGGACCGTGGAAGCGAAGGAGGGCGCCCGCAAGCCGGACGGCACGCCGTACACGCCGACCGACCTGCGCGAAATCCAGGACTGGGTGGTGGCGCCGCAATTGCGCGGCGTCCCCGGCGTTACGGAGGTCAACACGATCGGCGGCTACGAAAAGGAATTCCAGGTGGCGCCGGACATGGACCGCCTGGCCGCGCACGGCCTGAGCCTGGCGCAACTGGTGACGGCGCTCGACCGCAACAACGGCAACGCGGGTGCCGGCTACATCGAGCGCGGCGGCGAACAGTTCGTCGTGCGCACGCCAGGCCAGTTGCGCACGGCCGAGGAAATCCGCAATATCGTGCTCGACGTGGTGCAGGGCGCCCCGATCCGCGTGCGCGACGTGGCGGATGTAGAGCTGGGCCGGGAACTTCGCACCGGCGCGGCCACGGAGAACGGCCGTGAGGTGGTGCTGGGCGCCGTGTTCATGCTGATCGGCGAGAACAGCCGCAGCGTGGCCGACGCGGCGCGCCACCGGCTGGAGGACATCAACCGCTCGCTGCCGGCAGGGGTGCAAGCCTTGCCTGTGTACGACCGCTCCGTGCTCGTCAACAAGGCGATCGGCACGGTGCGCAACAACCTGGCCGAAGGCGCACTGCTGGTGGTCGCGATCCTGTTCGTCTTCCTCGGCAACCTGCGTGCGGCACTGATCACGGCCATGGTGATCCCGCTGACGATGCTGCTGGTGTTTACGGGCATGGTGCAGGCGGGCGTCAGCGCCAACCTGATGAGCCTTGGCGCGCTGGACTTCGGCATCATCATCGATGGCGCGGTGGTGATCGTGGAGAACTGCATCCGGCGGCTCGCCCATGCGCAGGCCGCCGCGGGCAGGGCGCTCACGCGGGAGGAACGCTTCGCCGAAGTAGCGGCCGCCGCCACCGAAGCGCGCCGCCCGCTGCTGTTCGGCCAGTTGATCATCATGACGGTGTACCTGCCGATCTTCGCGCTGTCCGGCATCGAGGGGCGCATGTTCCACCCGATGGCGGTGACGGTGGTGATGGCGCTGGTGGCGGCGATGGTCCTGTCCGTCACGTTCGTGCCGGCCGCCGTGGCGCTGTTCGTCACGAAACCCGTGGCGGAACGCGACAGCCGCATCATGGTCAAGGCCCGCGACTGGTATGCGCCGGTGCTCGACTGGGTGCTGCGCAACCGCCCGGTGGCATTGACGTTCGCCGTGCTGGCCGTGCTGCTGTCGGGGTTATTGGCCACGCGGCTGGGCACGGAATTCGCGCCGAACCTGGACGAAGGCGATCTCGCCGTGCTGACGATGCGCATTCCCGGCACCAGCCTGCAGCAGTCGGTGCTGATGCAGCAGCGGCTGGAAAAGGCGCTGCTGCAGCAATTCCCCGAGATCGAACGCATGTTCGCGCGCATCGGCACATCGGAAGTGGCCACCGACCCGATGCCGCCCAACGCGGCCGACAGCTACATCATGCTGCGCCCGGAAAAGGAGTGGCCGAAACCGCGCAAGTCGCATGCGGAACTGGTGGCGGCGATCACCGAGGCGGCGAATCGCATCCCCGGCAACAACTACGAGTTCTCGCAACCGATCCAGCTGCGCTTCAACGAGCTCATTTCCGGCGTGCGCAGCGACGTGGCCGTGAAGGTGTTCGGCGACGATCCCGAATCGATGCAGGCCGCCGCCCGGCAGGTGGCGCAGCGCCTGCAAAAGCTCCCTGGCGCTGCCGAGGTGAAGGTCGAGCAGACCGAAGGCCTGCCGGCGCTGACCTTGCAGGTGGACCGCATCAAGGCCGCGCGCTATGGCCTGAACGTGGCGGACGTGCAGGAAGCGTTCGGCACGCTGGTCGGCGGGCGCGACGTGGGCCTGGTGTTCGAAGGCGACCGGCGCTTCGCCATCACGGTGCGTTTGCCGGAAGGCTTGCGCAACGACGTGGACACGCTGCGCAGGTTGCCGATCGCGCTGCCGGCCGCCTCTTCCACGAACAATGGCCACTCGGCCAGCATCCCGCTGTCGGAAATCGCCACGCTGGCATTCGTGCCGGAAGCAAATCAGATCAGCCGGGAGAACGGCAAGCGGCGCGTGGTCGTCACGGCCAATGTGCGCGGGCGCGACCTCGGTTCCTTTGTCGCCGACCTGAAGGGTGAACTGAAGAGCGTGAAGCTGCCAGCCGGCACGTGGCTGACCTTGGGCGGGCAATTCGAGAACCTGGAAAAGGCGGCGCAGCGGCTGGCCATCGTGGTGCCGCTGGCGCTGGCCATCGTGTTCGCGCTGCTCTACCTGATGTTCAACAGCCTGCGCGACGGCCTGCTCGTCTTTACGGGCATCCCGTTCGCCATGACGGGCGGCGTGCTGGCGCTGTGGCTGCGCGGCATGCCGCTGTCCATCTCGGCGGCGATCGGCTTCATCGCGCTGTCGGGTGTGGCGGTGCTGAACGGCCTCGTGATGCTGTCGTTCGTGCGCACGCTGCGCGAAGGAGGGCTGTCGCGGGAAGACGCGATGCGCGAGGGCGCGCAAGGGCGGCTGCGGGCGGTGCTGATGACGGCCCTCGTCGCGTCGCTGGGCTTCCTGCCGATGGCGCTGGCCACCAGCACGGGGGCCGAGGTACAGCGGCCGCTGGCCACGGTGGTCATCGGCGGCATCCTGTCGTCCACGGCGCTGACCTTGCTGATCCTGCCGGCGCTGTACACGTGGCGCCGGCGGCCGGAAGCGATTACTCCAAAGTATTGAACTTCGCTGTCTTCGCGATCCCCCTACAATCGACCGCCACCGATATGTTTTGCTTCAGGGAGGCTTGTATGGGAAGGAAAGATGTGCCGGGGATCGGCGAATATGGCGGGCCGGCCGGCGGCTGGGGTGCACTGCAGGCGGTCGCGAAGGCGCTGCGGGGCGAGATGACCGCCCACAGCACGACGATCATGCTGCAGGTGAACCAGCCGACGGGCTTCGACTGCCCCGGCTGCGCGTGGCCCGATCCGCGCCACGGCTCGTCGTTCGAGTTCTGCGAGAACGGCGCCAAGGCCGTGTCGTGGGAAGCGACGAACAAACGCGTCACGCCCGAGTTCTTCGCGCAGCACAGCGTGAGCGAATTGTGGGAACGGGACGACTTCAACCTGGAATTCGAAGGGCGGCTGACGCACCCGATGGTGTACGACGCCGCCACCGACCATTACGTGCCGATCTTGTGGGACGACGCGTTCGCCCGCATCGGCGCAGTGCTGCGCAGCCTGCCGAGCCCGGACATGGCCGAGTTCTATGCCTCCGGCCGGGCCTCGAACGAGGCCGCGTTCCTGTACCAGCTGTTCGCGCGCGAATACGGCACCAACAACTTCCCCGACTGTTCGAACATGTGCCACGAAGCGACCAGCGTGGGACTGCCGGAATCGATCGGCGTGGGCAAGGGCACCGTGTCGCTGGAGGATTTCGACCATTGCGACGCGATCTTCTCGTTCGGCCACAACCCCGGCACGAACCACCCGCGCATGCTGGCCACACTGCGCGCCGCCGCGCTGCGGCACGCGCCCATCGTGGTGTTCAACCCGTTGAAGGAACGCAGCTTGGAGCGCTTCAAGTCGCCACAGAGCCCCGTCGAAATGACGCTGGGCAAGGCCGTGCCGATCGCCTCGCACTATTACCAGGTGCGCATCGGCGGCGACTGCGCGGTGCTGAAGGGCATGATGAAGGCGCTGCTGGCCGCGGACGCGCGGCAGGTGGCGCAAGGGGGGCCGAGCCTGCTGGACCGCGAATTCATCCGCGACCACACGAGCGGTTTCGATGCGCTGGTGGCGGACCTGGACGAGACCTCGTGGGACGAGATCGAACACGTCTCGGGCCTGCCGCGCGCGGATATCGAGACCGCGGCGGACGTGTACGCGAAGGCGAAGCGCGTCATCATCTGCTACGGCATGGGCATCACGCAGCACAGGCACGGCACGTCGAACGTGCAGCAGCTGGCGAACCTGCTGCTGGGCGGGCATATCGGCCGCGAGGGCGCCGGCATCTGCCCGCTGCGCGGCCATTCGAACGTGCAGGGCGACCGCACCGTGGGCATCACCGAAATCCCCAGCCAGGGGTTCCTCGACGCGCTGGAGCGCGTGTTCGGCATCAAGGCGCCGCGCGAGCATGGCCATGGCGCCGTGGCAGCCCTGGAAGCGATGCGCGACGGCCGCTCGCGGGCATTGATCTGCCTCGGCGGCAACCTGCCGGTGGCGATGCCCGATCCGCAGGCGTGCTTCGATGCCGTGCGCGGCCTGGACCTCACGGTGAACATCGCCACGAAGCTGAACCGCTCGCACCTGCTGGTCGGTAAAAACACGTTCATCCTGCCGTGCCTGGGCCGCACGGAACGCGATGTGCAGGCCACCGGGCCGCAGGCCGTGTCGGTGGAGGATTCGATGTCGATGGTGCACTCGTCGCACGGCTCGCTGCCGCCGGCGTCGGAACACCTGCGCTCCGAACCGGCCATCGTGGCCGGCATCGCCCGCGCCACGCTGCCGCAGTCGAAGGTGGACTGGGAATGGCTCATCGCCGACTACGGCCGCATCCGCGACAAGATCGAACAGGTGTTCCCCGACTTCGACAACTACAACGAGCGGGTGGCCCAGCCGCGCGGCTTCCGGCTCGAGAGCCCGGCCATGCGCCGCGAGTGGCACACGAAGACGGGCAAGGCCAACTTCATCGTGTTCGACAGCAAGCGCCAGCGGCCGCTGGCCCGGCCGGGTGAAGAGAACCCGCTGGTGCTGGCCACGATCCGTAGCCACGACCAGTACAACACGACGATCTATGGCAAGAACGACCGCTACCGGGGCGTGACGGGCCGGCGCGACGTCATCTTCGTGCACGAGGACGACCTGGCCGCGCGCGGCCTGGAACACGGCGACATGGTCGACATCGAAGCCGTGGCCGAATGCGACCATCCGGGCGAGCCGCGCATCCTGCGCAACCTCGTCGCCGTGGCATTCGACATCGCCCGCGACTCGGCGGCGGCCTACTACCCGGAAGCGAACGGGCTGGTGGCGCTGTCGAATTACGACGAGCGCAGCGGCACGCCGTCGTACAAGTCGATTCCGATCGTGATCCGGCGCGCCGCCTCGGGCGGGCAGGACAAGGCGGTGACCGACCGGTAGAGTCGACTCGCTAGCGGGTGGCGGCGATGTGGAAGCCGCTGCCCGTGATGTCCCCATCGTCGGCTTCGGAGCGCGTGACCCCGGTCACGCGCGCGCCGGGCGGCCCGTGCCGCGACCATGCCACCATGGCCTCCACATGCTGGCGCGGCCCCTGCAAGCAGGCTTCCACCGTGCCGTCGTGCCGGTTGCAGACCCAGCCCGTGAGCCCCAGGGCGTTTGCTTCGGCCGCCAGCGCGTAGCGAAAGCCCACGCCCTGCACGGTTCCTTCGATGATCAGTCGGGTTGCCATAGGTCGATACCCTTGGGTTGATGGCTGATATATCAGTGTAGCCTCATGCGATACCCAAATGGATATCGGCACTTAGAAAATAATCATTGGTATGCTTATATCGATCTGGGTACGATGTTTTCAACAGGCGCCGCAGCAGCGGCAGCCAACACAATAAAACATCGGAGACTTCCATGCACCGCATCCCTGCCTTCGCGCCGCCGCGCTTCGTCTCGTCGTCCTAGCTTTACCACCGCACCGTTTGAATACCGCTGCCCGATTCCGGGCACCGGATTCGCATACGCATCGCCGGCCGCTGCCGTCAGCGGCGCCGAGTGCGTTCGCACGTCCGCCGCACGGCCACCGAGGCCGCCGTGCCGCCGGACCCGATCTGCTTCACATGACCAATGACTGCAATAACAACACGGAGATGACAATGCTGAAAAAACTGGTGGCGGGTGTAATGCTGGCATGCGGTGCCGCATCGAGCGGCGCGATCGACCTGGCCGGGCTGCAGAACGCGCACGATCCGGGCACGATCACCAAGGACGGCGATACCTACTTCAACTTCACGACCGGCACCGGCATCTGGTATTCCACGTCGACCGACCTGAAGACCTGGCAGGGCGGCCCGGCGCCGGTATTCGCCACCAATCCGGCATGGGTCGAGCAGAAGATCCCCAACTTCAAGGCCACCGGTTCGTCGTACTGGGCACCGGACGTGATCCAGATGAACGGCGCGTACTACATCTATTATTCGGTGTCGCAGTGGGGCACCACGAATTCGGCGATCGGCGTGGCGCGCAGCCCGTCGCTGAAGAACCCCGTGTGGACGGACCTGGGCATCGTGGTGCAGTCGTTCAACAAGGGCAATGCCGAGATCAACGCGATCGATCCGGCCCTGTTCCGCGACCACGACGGCCGGGTGTTCATGAGCTTCGGCTCCTTCTTCGGCGGCATCGGCGTGGCCGAGATCGACCAGGCCACGGGCAAGCTGGCCAACTACGTGACGAAGATCGCCGGCGGCACCAACGCCCGCCGCGACATCGAGGCGCCATACATCACGCGCAACGGCGACTACTACTACCTGTTCACCAACCGCGGCGCCTGCTGCAAGGGCAGCGACAGCACCTACTACGTGGAGGTACAGCGCGCCACCAGCGTGGACGGCCCGTACTCCGAGCCGCGCACGATCCTGCAGAACATCGACGGCCGCCACAAGGGCCCGGGCCACGTGGGCGTGCTGAAGCAGGGCGGCTGCAACTTCGTCTCCACGCATTACTACGACACGGCCGACAACGGCTTTGCCAAGCTGCAGATCATGAAGATGGAGTACGCCACGCGCGGCACCGACATCGACTGGCCCGTTCTCACGCGCGATTTCGACAGCTTCACCGACGACTGCAACGGCGTCAGCGACGGCCGCTACGCGATCCTGAACGGCGCGAGCGGCAAGGCGCTGACGGTGGCCGACACGGCAAGGCTGCGCGCCACCCAGCCGGGCGCGATGGTGCAGCAGAAGGACTTCAGCAACCTGAAGAACCAGTACTGGTACGTGGTCGGCCACGGCAACGGCGACTTCAGCATGATCAACGAACACAGCCTGCTGGCCATGGACGACTGGGAAGTGTCGATGTCGCCGGGCGCGAAGGTGGCGCAGTGGTCGTACTGGGGCGGCGACGGCCAGAAGTGGCAGCTCGAAGGTTCCGATGCCGGCCCTGTCACGATCAAGAACAAGATCAATGGCCTGTTCGCCGAAGTGAGCGGCGGCAGCACCGCGAACAACGCGCCGGTCCTTCAGTACCCGCTGCACGGCGGCGCCAGCCAGCAATGGTCGCTGGTGCGCAAATAACCAGAAGAGGCTTTACTCCATGAATACCAGACTCGTACAACTGGCCGCCGCCGCGCTGCTGGCCGCCACCGCCACGGCCGCATCCGCCGATGTCGTCCTCGTCACCGACCGGGGCGCGTTCGATGCGCTCGGTTCGATCGCCCACAACAGCAACTTCGACGATTTCGGCGCCGGCTTCCAGGAACCGGGAACCCCGTTCACCCGCGGCGATGTCACGTATGCGTCCGACCTGAACATCACCGTGGGCGCGGCTACCGGCTATTCGATCGGCGCGCTGCGCACGGTGATCTCGAACGACTACTTCACGGGCCTGGCCGGCACCATCGCCAGCGGCTACAACCTGTTCGGCTTCGATGCGGCCGTGACCAGCGGGCCGGTCGACATCACGATCACCACCAACCAGGCGACCTACACGTTCAACGGCGTGGCGCTGGCCGATGGCGCGACCGGCCTGACATTCCAGGGCTTCCAGTCGACCGGTGCCGGCGAATACTTCACGGGCTTCCGGATCGACACGCTGGGCGATGGCTACCTGCCGGGCATGACCGATGTCGCCGTCGGTGTCAGCCCGGTGCCGGAGCCGGCGATGGGCATGCTGCTGCTGGGCGGGCTGGGCGTATTAGCACTGGCGCGGCGACGCTCGAAAAACTGCATCTGAAAAATCAGGGACGGACGCTAATGCCGTTCAGTAAGGCGACGTGACCATTTGAGTTGGCATTAGCGTGCCTGGTGGTGGAGCAGGGGTTTCAAGGAGCACCGCTCCTTGCCTGCGTAACGGAGAGGGCCTGCAGGCCCTCTCTCCTTCCGGACATTTTTTCCGGGCGCTTCATCCGGAAAATGTGTCGGACACCGGTTTGCCGCTCAGGGAATCGGCAACATTATGCGAAAACCGGTCGGTCCGCCGCAGCGGTCCGACACCAAAAAGCCGGTGTCCGGAAGGAGTGATGGCATGCATGCCATCACCGCTTCACAGGCGTGGAGCAGGCTCCACGAAACCCCTGTGAAGCCACCAGTGCGCTAGCGTCACGGACTGCATCGAATTCCGTTAACTGAACGGCATTAAGGCGGTACGGCGCTCCGGCGGACCCTGTTTTAAATACGGCGAAAAAAAGGCCGGTTGCTCGCGCAACCGGCCTATCTCATTTGAAACGAACCACTATCAGGCGTTCAGTGCTTCCAGCGCCTGGTTGAACGTGGCGCTCGGGCGCATCACGGCTTTCACCTTCGCGCTGTCCGGCTGGTAGTAGCCGCCGATGTCGGCCGGCTTGCCCTGCACTTCCAGCAGTTCGGCGACGATCTTCTGCTCGTTCTCGGCCAGCGACTTGGCCAGCGGTGCGAACTTGGCGGCCAGTTCGGCGTCTTCGGTTTGCGCAGCCAGTTCCTGGGCCCAGTACAGGGACAGGTAGAACTGCGAGCCGCGGTTGTCCAGCTCACCGGTCTTCGGCGACGGCGACTTGCGGTTGTCCAGCAGCTTGCCGGTGGCCGCGTCCAGCGTCTTGGCCAGCAGTTTCGCCTGGGCGCTGCCGGTCTTGATGCCCAGGTCTTCCAGGCTCACGGCCAGGGCCAGGAACTCGCCCAGCGAATCCCAGCGCAGGTGGTTTTCCTCGGTCAGCTGCTGCACGTGCTTCGGTGCCGAACCGCCGGCGCCCGTTTCGTACATGCCACCGCCGGCCATCAGCGGGACGATCGAGAGCATCTTCGCCGACGTGCCCAGTTCCATGATCGGGAACAGGTCGGTCAAGTAGTCGCGCAGGATGTTGCCGGTAACGGAGATCGTATCCAGGCCGCGGATCACGCGTTCCAGCGTGTAGCGCATCGCGCGCACCTGCGACATGATCTCGATGTGCAGGCCCGTGGTGTCGTGATCCTTCAGGTACGTGTTGACCTTCTTGATCAGTTCATTTTCGTGCGGACGGTACGGGTCCAGCCAGAACACGGCAGGCATGCCGGAGTTGCGCGCGCGGGTGACGGCCAGCTTGACCCAGTCGCGGATCGGCGCATCCTTCACCTGGCACATGCGCCAGATGTCGCCCTGCTCGACGTTCTGCGACAGCAGCACTTCGCCGGTGGCCAGGTCGGTGATGTTCGCCACGCCGTCTTCCGGCACTTCGAACGTCTTGTCGTGCGAGCCGTATTCCTCGGCCTGCTGTGCCATCAGGCCCACGTTGGGCACGGTGCCCATCGTGCGCGGATCGAAGGCGCCATGCCATTTGCAGAAGTTGATGATCTCCTGGTAGATGCGGGCGAAGGTGGATTCCGGGATCACGGCCTTCACTTCCTTCAGGCGGCCATCGGCGCCATACATCTTGCCGCCGGCACGGATCATTGCCGGCATCGACGCGTCGACGATCACGTCGTTCGGCGAGTGGAAGTTGGTGATGCCTTTTGCCGAGTCGACCATCGCCAGCGGCGGACGGTTTTCCTGGCAGGCGTGCAGGTCGCGCTCGACTTCTTCGCGCTGCGAGGCCGGCAGGGTGGCGATCTTGTTGTACAGGTCGGCCATGCCGTTGTTGACGTTGATGCCCAGGCTGTCGAACAGCGCGCCGTGCTTCTCGAACGCTTCCTTGTAGAACATGCGCACGCAGTGGCCGAACACGATCGGGTGCGACACCTTCATCATCGTGGCCTTCACGTGCAGCGAGAACATCACGCCCGTGTTCTTCGCGTCTTCGATCTGCGCCGCGTAGAAGTCCAGCAGTGCCTTGCGGCTCATGAACATGGAGTCGATGATCTCGCCTTCCTGCAGCGCGACCTTCGGTTTCAGCACGATGGTCTGGCCGGACTTCGTGATCAGTTCCATCTTGACTTCGCGGGCACGGTCCAGCGTCATCGACTTTTCGCCGTGGTAGAAGTCGCCGTGCGTCATGTGCGACACGTGGGTGCGCGATGCCTGCGACCATTCGGCCATCGAGTGCGGGTTCTTGCGCGCGTATTCCTTCACGGCACGCGGCGCGCGGCGGTCGGAGTTACCTTCGCGCAGCACCGGGTTCACGGCGGAGCCGATGCACTTGCCGTAGCGGGCCTTGATGGATTTTTCCTCGTCGGTCTTCGGATCGGACGGGTAGTCGGGAATGTTGTAGCCCTTGCCCTGCAGTTCCTTGATGGCGGCCTGCAGCTGCGCCACGGAGGCGCTGATGTTCGGCAGCTTGATGATGTTCGCGTCCGGCTCCAGCGTTTTCTTGCCCAGCTCGGACAGCACGTCGGGCATGCGCTGCTCCGGCGTCAGGTTTTCCGGGAAGTTCGCGAGGATACGCGCGGCGACCGAGATATCGGCCTCGTCGACGCGGATGCCTGCGGGCTTCGTGAAAGTCCTGACGACCGGCAGGAATGCGTGCGTCGCCAGCAGCGGCGCCTCGTCGGTCAACGTGTAGATAATGGTCGGATCATTGCTCATGCGCTCGTTCCTCGGAATTCGTGGGGTTCCTGATACTGAAAAATCGCCTGCCTGGTCGCGCGTCAACGCAATATCCTTCATCACCGAGACGCTCCGGCGGCGCTATGGACAGCGCCAAATCATAACCCACTCGCTCCGGGGCAGGGGTTCGGAATGATGCTGTTTCGCTATGCCAGAGGTCGGGGTCCGGTAGCCGGGCAGGCCTGCCTTGCCGATCAAGTCTTATATAAGATATAGGACACGGGCGACATTATGCACGAGCTTGGGGTGGGATGCCAGTTTTTGCCGTGGAAACCGCCCCTGGTTGTCATTCCACTTATGGAACCCGAGCAAGGTCAAACCGGCTTGGCGCCGAATGCCGATACTGGTGGGATTTCAACACCATCGGTGCGGAAATCTCACCAAATCATACCCAAAATAGGTACACTACATGAAGGCGATATTTGTCGAGCTTCCGTCATTCCAGCGCTTGCGTGACGAGTACTTCGATGACGATTCGTTCAAGGGCCTGCAGGATGCGTTGATGAGTCATCCCGAGGCTGGCGATGTCATCAAGGGCACGGGAGGCCTGAGGAAGATCCGGTATGCCGACGAGCGGCGCGGCAAAGGCAAAAGAAGTGGCCTCCGCGTGATTTATTTCTGGAAAGACGCCGCTGATCAATTCTGGCTGTTCACCGTCTACGGCAAGGATCAGGCGGACGACCTCACCCCGGACCAGTGCAAGCTGCTGAAGCAGCGTCTGGACCTGGAAATCAAGGCAAGGAGAATCTTGAAATGACCAAACGCGATATTTTTGCCGAACTTATGGAAGGTTTTGACGCGCTGGCAGACGCCCGCGAAGGCAAAACCACGCTTCGAACGAGTGAAGTGGAATACAAGCCGGCGCCGGAAATGACGCCCGAGAATGTGCGAGCCCTGCGCAAGAAACTCCATGTTTCCCAGCCCGTGTTCGCCCGAAGGCTGCGCACTGAAGTGCGCACCATCAAGAACTGGGAGCAGGGCATATCCAAACCGAATGACCAGGCCGCTATCCTGCTGAAACTGATCGACCGCGATCCGGGGATACTCGATCAGATAGCAGCGCTTTGAATATCGTAAAAGCCACTATAAAGCCCACTTCGTGGGCTTTTTTATGGTTCATGCAGCAGCTCAGCTGGCGTACTTGACGGAGCAGCCATAAGGCTGCGTGACGGGCTTGCTGACGGCCTTGCCGGCCTTGGCTTCGTCGATCGCCTGGATCACGTAGTTGGTGGAGCTGGCGATGTCGCTGGCGTTCGAGCTGGGCTTGCTGTCGATGGCGCCGGCGTAGACGATCTTGCCGGCCGGGTCGATCAGGTACATGTGCGGCGTGGTCCTGGCGCCATAGGCGCGGCCGATCTTGCCGTCGTCGAGCACCAGCGCGGTCGGGGTAGCGCTCTTTTCCTTCGTCCAGCTGTTCAGCGAGCTGGCCACCGTCGGATCCTTCGTGGCGTTGCCGCTCGTGCTGACCGACAGCCACACCACGTCCTTCGCCGCCGCGTGCTTCTGCGTGGCCGGCATATTGCCGCTGTCGTAGTGTTTTTTCACGAACGGGCAATCGGGGTTCACCCATTCCAGCACCACGTACTTGCCCTTGTAGCTGTCCAGCGAGACCTGCTTGCCGGCCGTGTCGACGGCGGTGAAGGCGGGCGCCGGCTGGCCCACGGTGGCCTGGGCCGCGGCGAAGCCGGCCGTTGCCAGGCCAATGGCCAGGATTGCTGCTGTCGTCATCTTCTTCATCGGTATTCTCCCGGTTGACTACATCGATGCAGGTCAAATCTTGCCCAGTGCCGTCCGCACCTGCTCCACGGTCAGCACTTCGGACAGCACTTGCGGCGGCTGGCTGTCGGTTGGTCCAAACAACACATACACGGGTACGCCGCTGCGGCCCAGCTGCGCCAGCTGCTCGGTGATGGCGGGGTCGCGGCGCGTCCAGTCGGCGCGCAGCAGCACCACGTTCTTCGCGCCGAAGTCCTTCAGCAACTGCGCATCGTTGAGCACGGTGCGCTTGTTGAACTGGCACGTGATGCACCACGCGGCCGTGAAGTCGATGAACACGGGCTTGCCGGCGGCACGGGCCTGGCGCACCACCTCGGCCGACCACGGCGCCCAGGTGTCGGACGACCCGGCGGACGACGACGTGGACGCCTGGGCCGGCGCGGCGCTCAGCAGCGGCCATACGAGGTTCACGGCAACGGCCAGCACCAGCGCACCGGCCGTGGCGAACATGGTGCGCGTGCGGCCCGACTTCACCGGCGTGCCGATCGTCCAGCACGCGAACGCCAGCGCGACGAGCACCCCCGTCACACCGGCCATCGCGTCGATGCTCGTCTGCTGGCCCAGCACCCACAGCAACCACACGACGGTGGCGAACATGGGGAAGGCCATCAGCACCTTGAAGCGCACCATCCACGCGCCGGGGCGCGGCAGCAGCCGGCCCAGCGCGGGCACGAGGGCTACCGCGAGATACGGCGCTGCCATGCCGAGGCCCAGCACGGCGAAGATGGCCAGTGCCCGCGGCGCCGGTTCCGTCAACGCCACGCCCAGCGCGGCGCCCATGAACGGCGCGGTGCAGGGCGAGGCGACGGCCACGGCCAGCACACCGCTGAGCGCATCGTCGACGACGGGATGTTTTGCACGATAGCCGCCCAGCGCGCCGGGCAGCACGCCGCCGAATTCAAAGACACCGGCCAGGTTCAGGCCGATCAATGTGAACAGCGCGGCCAGCCCCGTGACGAACAATGGCGACTGCAACTGGAAACCCCAGCCCAGCCCGGCCCCGCCGGCACGCAGCGCCAGCAGCAGGCCGGCCAGCGCCACGAACGACAGCACCACGCCGGCCGTGTAGGCCACGCCGCCGGCCACCGCCTTGCGGCGTTCTTCCCGGTGCTGCACGAGGCTGAAGACCTTCAGCGACAGCACGGGGAACACGCACGGCATCAGGTTCAGCAGTGCGCCGCCGAGGAAAGCGAACAGCAACGACAGCAGGAAGGAGGTACCCGCCGTGGCCGGGGCTGCGGGCAGGGAAGCCGATACGGGCGCAGACAGGGGAGCAGGAGCGGCCGCGGTGGCCGCTGCCGGAGCGGCGGTACCGAGGGCGGGCCAGGCGCCTTCGACCGGGATCGACAGCGTCCACCCGGCCGGCTGGCCCGGTACCACCAGTACGGCATTGAGCACCGCCGGGCTTTCGCTGCGCTGCGGCGACAGCGGCACACGCAGGCGCAGCGTGCCGTCCTGCCATTGCTGGCCGGTCTTCGCGGCGTAATCGATGACGCCGATGTCGGCGGCAAAGAACTGCACCTCGCCCTGCGGTGGCGCGGGCAAGCCGTGCACGTCGATGGCCAGCGCGTTGTCTTCCACTTTCGCCGTGGCGTTGGCGCCTTCCAGCGCCACCGGCGTGGCGGCCCGGGTGGCGTCGAACAGCGGGCCGTGTGCGGCGATGGCGGCATTGGCGGGAATGGTGACATCGAAATCGCCCGATTCGGGCAGGCAGATCTCCTTGCAGACCAGCCATTCGGCATGCAGGCCGACCTTCAGTTCGGTGCCGCTGAAACCGGCCGGCACCTGCACCGGCACGGGCAGCAGCACCTTGTTTTCATAACCGTAGTTGGTCAGTGGGCCGAGCGGCAATTTCTTCGGCGTGGGCCAGGCGATCTCGCCCGGCGTGAAACCGGCCGGCAGCTTCCAGGCCAGCGTGGTGGCCAGCCCGGAATCGCCGGGATTCTTCCAGTACGTGTGCCAGTGCGGCTGGTGGTCGATCGCCAGGCCCAGCCATAGCGTCTTGCCCGGCCGGATGCCATCCGGCGCATGCGCCAGCAATTCGGCGCGCACGTGGTCGGTGACCACGACGGGCCCCGCGGCGTGCGCCTGCGGCAAGCCGGCGAGCTGCAGGGAAAACAGCAGGCTGGCCGCCGCGAATTTGTACAGTGACGTCACGTCCCATCATCCTTGCTGATATCGATACAGCAATGATAAGGCTTAATGGGGCGTGGATTGTGTCGGCAATCTTAAGGAGGCTGCTCCCCCGATCGACAAACCCGTTATTGATGAGCCCGTGTCCGAAAACGGGGTTGACCCCATGGTGGACACGGACTGGGCCGTAAGCGATGCAGCTGGTGGGGTCAGTGCGACAGCGAGCGCTCCAGCTCGGCCATGCCGGCCGGCAGGTCGAGCGCGGCCCCGTGCGCCTTCATGCTCGATCCCAGGGCGTGCAAGGTGCGGAAAAGGTGGTGTTCGCGGCTTTGCTCACCCATCTGGCCAATGCGCACGATGTTCAGGCCGAATGCGCCGCTGATCTCCACGCGGTGCACGCGCGACATGTGCGCCAGCACTTCCGGGGCCGATACCTGGTCCGGCACCAGGATGCCGACGACGGAATTGAGCCGGTGCTCTTTCGCCACCAGCAGTTGCAGCCCCATGCCCTCGACACCGGCCTGCAACGCGACCGAACAGTGCAGGTGGCGCTCGAAACGCTTCGGCAGCGTTTCGCCGCAGATCAGCCGCAATGCTTCGTGCAAGGCCAGGATGCCGGATACCGGCGCGGTGTAGTGGTAGGATTTCTGGTTCCAGAACTTGTCCGCCAGGTTCGCATCCAGCACCCAGTGGAACGGCAGTTCGGTGCGCGTGGCGATCTTCTTCGCCCAGGCCCGTTCGGAAAACGCGAGCAGCGACACGCCAGGAATCGATGACAGGCCTTTCTGCCCGCCGGTGATCACCGCATCGATCTGCCAGTTGTCCATTTCCAGCGGCATCGTGCTGAGCGTGCAGACCGCGTCGACGATGACCAGCGCGCCATGTTCGCGTGCCAATTGCGCGATGCCGGCCAGGTTGCGGTTGCAGACCGTGTTCGACGTTTCGCCCTGCACCAACGTTACGGCGTCATACCGCTTGCTGCGCAATTCGCGTTCCACGGCTTCGAGGCTGGCACCTTCGTTGACGCCCGCTTCCAGGATGGTGGCTTCGCCGCGCACGCGGGCAACCATCTCGGCCATGCGGCGGCTGAAGTACCCGTTGCAGATGCACAGCACCCTGTCGCCGGGATGCACGAGGTTGGCGATCGCCATCTCCATCGCGGCGGAGCCGGGGCCGCCCACGCCGAGCACATAGCGCGAGTTGGTCTGGAACACGTAGCGGCCCATGTCCTTGACCTGGGCAATGACGCGGTTCATCGTTTCGCCCAAATGATTGATGACGATCGAGTTCGCCATTGCCACGCTTTGCGGAATGGGCACGGGGCCCGCCCCCATCATCAGCAGGGGTTCGTCGGGAAGGATCTCGTTGAGTGGAACGATATGGGGAACGCTGACGGCTTCATTCATGGCGGGCTCCGGGCAATGGGGGTCTTTCAGCATATCAGCCGCTTGCCTGCCCATCAACGCTGTATTGGTATTTACACCAGAACACCCGGCGCCTGCTCGCTTGCCTGCTCGCTTGCCTGCTCGCTTGCCTGCTCGCTTGCCTGCTCGCTTGCCTGCTCGCTTGCCTGCTCGCTTCATCGCCGGCGCGAACGCCGGCGATGCCCTCATCAGTCGAGCGAAATGCGCAGCACTTGCCCGCCATCGGGAAACGCTCCCGGGATCGGCCCCGGCACGATGCTGTTGTTCGTCACGTAGGCCGCGCCGTCCGGCCCGATGGCCAGGCCGCCCGGGTAATACAGGTTTTCGTAGAGGACGGTGCGGCTGCCGTCCGCCTCCACGCGGATCAGCCGGCCCGGCGCCAGCAGCGGCGGCCCGCCGGGGCCGGCGAAGCCATTGCCGATCTGGAGCACATGCAGGCGGCCCGCCGCATCGAACGCCACGCCGATGACGTTGGTGAAGCCGCTGGCGAACACTTCGGGCTCGCCGCCTTCCGCCGGCACGCGGTAGACGTTGGCGGCACCGGCCGGGAACGGGAAACCGGTCAGCTGGCCCACGTACAGTGCGCCGTCCGGCCCCGCGGCCACCGAGGTGGGCACGGCCTGCATGGGCATCATGGCGCCCGGTGGCAGGCCGAGGAACGGTGGCGCCGGCACGTCGCGCGAGCCGAACGTGGCGAGGGTGGAAATCTGCAGGTCGCGGCCGAGGCGCAGCAGGGAATTGCCGCCGGCATCCACGGCAAGGAAATCCTCGCCCTGTGCCAGCAGGCCGACGGGATTGCTGTCGACACCGTCGCCGGCCGGATCGTTGGCGGCGTCATAGGCGGCCAGGTCGAACAGCGCCTTCTCGTTTGCCTTGCCATCCTCGCTCGATGCAGCCGCCGCGCCGGCAGCCGGCACCGCCGCCACCGTCTTGTCCCGGCTGACGGGCACCGCCATGCCGCGCCGTGCCGGCACGGCAAGCACCCGCGCGAACAGGTAAGCATAGCGGCCCAGGCCTTCGCGGGTTTCGGGATGGGAGCCCAGGCCCATCGCCACCACGCCCTTGCCGGCGGCGTTGAACGCCACGGCTTGCGGTCCGGTCGCGCCGAATCCCCCTTCCGGCGCCAGCGACGGCAGCCGGGCCATCACGCGCGCCGGTTCCTTCCTGCCCGAGAGATCGATGCGCAGCACGGCACCGGTTTCGCCATAGCATGCCGTTTGCCCATCGCCCAGCACCGCGCAGGCACCGTTGCCGCCCTTGCCCGCTTCCGCCACGTACAGCGCGCCATCGGCCGCGAACGCGAGGCCGCGCGGATTGCTCAACCCCTTGGCGATCACGTCCACTTGCGGGGCCGCGGTCGCGGCCATCGATACCAGCAATGCAAATCCAGGCAGGCAACGCAAACCATTCATGGTGAGCTCCTTGAGGACGACACGGGGATGAACATGGCGGCGAACGCACATTCATCTCACGTTAGCACGACGGTATCCGATTGCAAGGCGCAGAAAAAAATAATCATTCACAACCAGAAGTTAGTCGCTTTATCGGTACATTTAGAAGGAAATATTTATGGATATCACGCATTAACTGTTGTTGATTACAATTGCCGCGAGCCGTCCGGCACCGGTTTTGCCGGAATGTAACTGCTTGTCGCCGGCAGCTTGCCCGGCGGGTTGGCCGCCCAGTAGTTTTCCAATTTCAGCTCCTTCAATGCCGCATTCAGGAAACTGCGGTCGATCCACGTATCGACGGGGAATTTCCTGCGGATCAGCCGGAACTCGTAGGCATGCTCGACCGCGTCCTTGTAGCGCTCGGTCAGGAACGGGTCGAAAAGAGGGCTGAGCCGGGTGCGCAGCGGCTGGCCTTCGTAGTCTTCCTTCCAGTGTTCGAGCTTGGCCGTACCGGTGCGGGCCCACATGCGGAACACTTCTTCCCGGTTCGCGTCATCGGAACTCCAGCGCGCCGCCTTGACCACGGCCTTTACGAAGCGCCGCGTCTGCTCCGGGTACTTTTGCGCGAACTCGTCGGTCACCAGCATGTGGCTCTGCCGCGTGAACACGGGCGAATCGCCCTTGCTCGTGTAGACGATGCGGGCCACGCCCTTGTCGCGCAGCTTGATCAGGTCGTAACTGCCGAACACGGCATCGATATCCTTCGTCGTCAGTGCGGCCTGCGACGTGGCGCTATCGAGGTTGACGACCTTCAGGTCCTTCTCGGTCAGGCCGTGCGCCGCCAGCAGCCGGTTGATCGGCAGTTGCGAATTCGTCCCCTTGAAGATCGCCACGCGCTTGCCGCGCAGGTCCTCCACCTTCCGGATCGTCGAACCGGCCGGCACGGCCAGGTAGAGATTCGTCCGCACGCCCGTGGCGAGGATCAGCCGCGTCTTCAGGCCGGCCGACTTGCCGATGATCGACGGCAGGTCGCCCTGGAAGGCGAAATCGAGCTGCCGGTTGCTGAGCGCTTCATTGACGGCCGGCCCGGCGCCCTTGAAGAAATACCATTCGATCCTGACATTGTCCGGCTTGAATTCCTGCTCGATCGCGCCGGTGGCATGGGCGACGGCGATCGACGAGCCCGAGATGCCCGGCGGGCTGCCATGCGCCGGCGATGCCACGCCCACGCGGATCACGGCCGGTGCCGCGGCGATCGCGTGGGCCGCGGTCACGGCCAGCGCGATGCCTGCGGCGAACTGCAACGTACTTGCGAAAAAACTGCGCCTTGCCTGTTTCATTGGATGCCCTCGCTGGTGTTGGTCATCCCTTCATTGCACGTTCCATGCCATCGCGAATACGGTGCTTTTGCGCGGTACCGGGCCCCGTGCTGCTGCGCACGCAACAGCCATCACTGCGCGCCCTGTTGGCGGGGTGATGGCTGCCAGACAGTCAGGAGCGGGTGGCCGCCTTTTTTTCGATGCTCTTTTCCACACTCGTTCCTGCCTCGGGCGCGTGCCGCACCGGCAGCCACGTGCGCGCCAGCTGCACGAAGAACAGCAGGGCCAGCACATGGAAGCCCGCCAGCATGCCGAAGTGCTGGTTGAGCACGCCGCCCAGCACGGCGCCCACCAGCGCGCCGCTGGGCCCGGCCAGCGAGAACATGCCGCCCGTGCGGCCGCGCCCCAGCTCCTGCGCGAGGCGGGCGAATTGCGCCACGCACGTCAGCTGCTGGATGCCCAGGCCGAGGCCCAGCAGCAGCGCACCGGCCCACAGCGCCCCCTGGTGCAGGGGATTGGCCAGCAGCAGTTCGGCGCACAGCAGGATCGCGAACGCCGTGCGGTAGCGCGTGCGCTCGCGCCACGCCATCACGATGGCGCCGGCCGCCAGCAGCGTCAGTACGAAGGCCGCGCCCTGCAGCGTCACCAGGCCGGCGGCCTGCTGGGTGGGCATGCCGAAGCGGCGTATCGCCACGAGGATGACGAACACGGTGAAGTACGACATGGCGACCTGCCCGACGAATTCGACGAGCATCGTGCGCCGCAGGTCGACGCGGCTGCCGATGAGGCGGAACTGGTCGAGCACGCGTCCCACCAGCGGCGTGGCGTCGGCGCCCTGGCCGGACGGGGCCGACGACAGCACGCGCTCGCCGATCAGCAGCGTGACGAACAGGCCGCCCGCCACCACGCGGAACGTTTCCGGGTAGCCGGCCAGGCCCACCAGCCAGGCGCCCAGCAGGGGCCCGAGGAAAAACATGCCGGCGCTGTGCGCCGCGCGCTGCCAGCCCGCCCTGGCGGGGCCGATGCGCGGCAGCAGGTGCAGGAATTCCGTTTGCGTGGTCACCATGCGGAACGGGTTGACGAAGCCGAACAGCACCACGCAGGCGATCAGCTGCCATGGCGTGGTGGCGAAGCTGAAGCCGGCCAGGAACAGCACGATGCCGCCGACGCAGCCGAAGCGGAACAGCGGGCGACTGCCATGGCGGTCGATCAGGGCACCGAGCGGCAGCGACAGCAGCAGCATGCCGGCGAACTGCAGGCCGCCGACCAGCCCGATCTGCCAGGGCGCGGCATGCATGGCGGCCGCATACAGAGGGAACACCACCTTGGCCACGCCGTTCGACGTGCCCGCGAGGATACCCAGCAGCATGAACCCGGTAAGAAAATGGCGTGGGGGAGCGTCTCCGGTCAATGTGGACGATGTCATCACGGCCTAGCGCAGCGGGAAGCCCAGGCCGGCCAGGGCTTCCTTGAGCCGGTGCCGTCCTTTCAGGTCTTCCGCGGTTTTCAGGCGCGCCAGCGAATGCTCGCTCCACGTGGTAACGGGCAAGCCCTGGGAAGCGTAGAACCCGCGCATCGCCTCGTCGTAGCCGCCCACTTCCTGTTCGACGGGTTGCGGCGTGTAGCGCTCGCGGTACAGCACCGAGGATTGCGGCAGGCGCGGTTTCACGGCCGCCGGCCTGGCCGGATCCGGGTGGCCGATGACGAGGCCGAACACGGGATAGACGCCGGCACCCGGTTCGATGCCCAGCTCGGCGGCCACGGCTTCGGGCTGGTTGCGCAGCGCGCCGATGTACACGGTGCCCAGGCCCAGCGATTCGGCGGCGGTGACGGCGTTCTGCGCGGCCAGTGCCGCATCGATCACGCCCATCAGGAACGTGTCCAGGTAGTCGGCGCCATCGAGCTGGCGGCCGCGTTCCCCGGCCAGCCGCTGCAGGCGCGACAGGTCGACGAGCCAGGCCAGGAACAGCGGCGCATCGCGCACGTGCTGCTGGTTGCCCACCAGGCGCGCCACGCGGTCGCGCCGCGCCGCATCCTCCACGGCGATGGCGCTCCATACCTGCAGGTTCGACGAGCTGGGCGCCGATTGCGCGGCCGCCACCAGCAGGTCGAGCGTGTTGGCAGGCAGCGGATCGGGCCGGAACGCGCGCACCGAGCGGTGCGAGAACAGCGTTTCCAGCACGGGATTCAGCGTATCGACGGCCGGCGCCTGCTGGCCGTTGCCGTAACGGGCTTTCAACAATTCAAAGGGATCGGACATGGATTTCTTTCTTGGGTGGTTACCAGGAGAACTGCCATTCGGCGACGGATTCGCGCTCGGGTACCGCCAGCAGCTCCTGCCGCGGCTTGTCGGAGAACTCGGCCAGCACGTCGTCCTTGATCGCGGCGAACGCATAGCTGCCGCGATCGCGCGGGCGGGGCAGCGGCACGTCGACGATGCGCTTGATGCGGCCCGGGCGCGGTTCCATCACCACGATGCGGTCGCCCAGGTACACGGCTTCGTCGACATCGTGCGTGACGAGGATGGCGGTGATGCCTTCCGCTTCCCAGATGCGCTGCAGTTCCTGCTGCAGGTGGGCGCGCGTGAGCGCATCGAGGGCGCCGAACGGCTCGTCGAGCAGCAGCACCTCGGGGCGGTTGACGAGCGCCCGGGCGATCGCCACCCGCTGCGACATGCCGCCGGAAAGCTGGTACGGATGCGCCGTCTCGAAGCCTTTCAGGCCCACCAGTTCGATGTGCTCCTGCACGGAACGGCGCTTTTCCGCCTCGGGCAGGTCGGCGTTCAGCAGGCCCAGGGCCACGTTCTGTTCCACCGTCAGCCACGGGAACAGCCGGTGTTCCTGGAACACGATGCCCCGTTCCAGGCTGGTGCCGACGACGCGCTTGCCGTCCAGGACGATCTCGCCCTGGTAATCGTTCTCCAGGCCGATCACGAGCCGCAGCAGCGTGGACTTGCCGCAGCCGCTGGAGCCGACGATGCTGATGAATTCGCCGGGGCGGATCGACAGCGAGATGTTGTCGAGGACCGGGAGGCTTTGCCCCTTGACCTGGTATTGCTTGCTCAGATTGCTGATTTCCAGCGTGCCTGCGTGTGCCATGTTTTCTCCTGTTTTTTCCTGATGTTCAGTACTGTCCGGTCGACGTGCCGCGCCAGCGCAGCAGCCGCCCTTCGATCTGGTTGGCGATGAAATTGAGTACGAAACCGACGGCGCCGACGAGGACGATGCCGAGCAGCACCTGGTCCATCCACAGGTGCTCGCGGCCATCGGTGAGCAGGTTGCCGATGCCGATGCCCGACGTGAGCAGGTACTCGGCGCCCAGCGTGGCCAGCCATGCGTAGATCAGCGCCAGGTGCACGCCGTTGAAGATCGACGGCAGCGCGGATGGCAGCACCACGCGGCGCAGCATTTGCGCCGGCGAGAGCGCGAACACGCGGCCCACCTCGATCAGCTCGCGCGGCACGCTGCGGATGCCTTCGAACGTGTTCAGCACCACGGGGAAGAACGCGGCCAGCGACAGGAACACCACCTTGGCCGTGTCGCCCAGGCCGAACCACACGGAGATCAGGGGGATCCAGGCGAACAGCGAGATCTGCTTGATCGTGTGCAGCGTGGGGCCGACCAGGTTTTCCAGCAGGCGTGACAGGCCCAGCGCGATGCCGACGGCGAAGCCGACCGTGCTGCCCAGCGTAAAGCCGGCCAGGTCGCGCGCCAGCGAGGCCCCCAGCGAAGTCCAGAGATAGCCGTTGCCGGACAGCCGCACGGCCGTCTCCCATACTTTTTCGATGGGCACGAACATCACGGTATCGGTCCAGCCGAAGCGGAACACGGCCCACCAGATGGCGAACAGCAGGGCCGGGAGTGCGGCGCCGCGCAGCACGCGGCGCAGGTCGGTGGTGTTGGTCAAGGTCGTCATGGCGTTTTCCGTTCAGAAGCCGTCGCGCCGCCAGCGCAGCAGGCGTTGTTCGATCAATGCCAGGATCTTGTCGAGCGCGAAACCGATCGCGCCGACCACGACCACGGCGGCCAGCACCACGTCGAGCTGGTACAGCTGGCGGCCATACACGATCATGAAACCCAGCCCCTCGGACGATGCCAGCAGCTCCACGGCCACCAGCGCCAGCCACGCATGCGTGAGGCCATAGCGGATGCCGTTCCAGATCTGCGGCAGCGCCGCCGGGAACACCACCTTGGTGAGCAGCTGCCAGCGCGTGAAGCGGTACACGCGGGCCACTTCGATGAAGCGGTTCGATACCCCTTGCAGGCCCTTGCAGGTATTGAGCGTGATGGGCACGAAGGCGGCCTTCGAGATCAGGATGATCTTCAATGCCTCGCCGATCCCCACCAGCATCATCAGCAGGGGCAGCCAGCCGAGCGACGGCACCTGCGCGATCAGGCGGAAGGTGGGGTACAGGTAATCGCGCGCCGTCGGCGACAGGCCCATGGCGATGCCGAGCGCGATCCCGCCCAGGCCGCCGGCCAGGAAACCGCCCAGCACCCGCCACAGGCTGATCAGCAGGTTGTCCGGCAGCTCGCCGGCGCGCACCAGGTCGACGAAGGTGGCGGCCACCATGCCGGGCGGCGGCAGGATCTGCGGCGGCAGCCATTCGAATTCGGCGGCCAGGTACCACAGCAGCAGCACCGCAAGGGGGAAAGGCCAGGACAATGCGAAGCGCGTCAGGCTGTCGTTCCAGCGAAGCAGCCGGCCTGGCTGCTTCGGCGCTGCGACAGGCAGGGCAAGGGTGAGTGTCGACATGAAGGTTCCGCGAAGGGTTAGTGGACCGGGCCGCGCCAGTGCAGCACGCGCGATTCGACGAGCGTGGCCAGGCGGTTCAGCACCATGCCGACTAGGCCGATCAGCAGCATGCCGACGATGATCAGTTCGACGTGGAACGTCGCCTTGCCGCGGATGACCACGCTGCCGATGCCCTGCGCGGAAGAACCCAGCAGATATTCGGCGCCGATCGTGGCCAGCCATGCGTACAGCAGCGCCAGGTGCAGGCCAGTGGCGATCTGCGGTGCGGCGGCCGGCAGGATCAGGCGCCACGCCAGTTGCCGGCGGTCGAAGCCCAGCACGCGCGCCACTTCGACCTGCGCCCGCGTCACGCTGCGCACGCCTTCGAACGTGCCGAGCGCCACCGGATAAAAGGCGGACAGCGCGATGAACAGGATCTTCGCGGCCTCGCCGGTACCCAGCCACGTGGACAGCAGCGGCAACCACGCGAACAGCGAGATCTGCTTCAACGTATGGAAGGTGGGGCCGACGAGGCGCTCGGCCCAGCGCGACACGCCCAGCAAGAGGCCGAACAGGATGCCGGCCGTGCTGCCGGCGGCGAAGCCGGCGATGTCGCGTGCCAGGCTCGCTTGCAGGCCGGCGAGCAACTGCCCGCTGGTGATCACCTGCCAGGCGCTGTCGACGACGGCGCCGGGCGGCACGATCAGCTTTGTATTCACCAGCTGCATGGCCGTCACCACATACCACAGCAGCAGGAAGGCCAGCGGCAGCACGAAGCCGCGCAGGTCCATATCACGCAATGTTTTCATCAGGGTTCCTCAGTAAGCGCGGCGTTGCCAGCCTTGCAGCCGCGCCTCGCCCCAGGCCAGCAGGCGATCGAGCACGATGCCCACGGCGCCGATGACGATCATGCCGACCACCACGATATCGAGCTGCAGCAGCTGGCGGCCCCACACCATCAGGTAGCCGATGCCTTCGCTCGACGCCAGCAGCTCCACGAACACGAGCGACAGCCACGCCTGCATGACGCCCTGGCGCAGGCCGTTGAAGATGCCGCCGGCCGCCGCCGGCAGCACCAGGCGCCGCACCTTCTGCCAGAAGGTGAACTTGTAGACGGCCGCCACTTCCAGCAAGGCACGCGGGATGTTGCGGATGCCCTTGAACGTGTTGACGGCCACCGGCACCACGACGGCGATCGAGATCGCGGCGATCTTCAGCGCCTCGCCGATGCCGGCGAAGATGATCAAAAGGGGCACCCAGCCGATCACGGGGAATTGCGACACGAGTTGGAAGCCCGGATACACATAGGCTTTTATCGTGGGCGAGATGCCCATCGCGATGCCGAGCAGGAAGCCGGCGCCGCCGCCGATGGCGAGGCTCCAGCCCAGCCGCGACAGGCTGATGGCAAGGTTCGCCGTGAGGTCGCCGTTGTCCCACAGCTCGACCAGCGATTGCCAGACCAGCGCGGGCGCCGGCAGGATCTGTTCGGCCAGCCAGTGCTGGTCGACGGCGTATTGCCACAGGCCGAGCAGCAGCAGCGGCAGGATCAGGCCCGCGGCGATGTCGAAGGCGCGCGTGCCGAGCTGCGTGGCCAGGGCCTGCCAGCGCAGGGGAGCGTTCGGTGCTGCGTCGGATGCCGTGTGCGGTGCCGTGCTTGCCGTGGTGCGGGGAACCACGTGCGCCAATGGGGCAGCAGTAGAGGGAACGGTGTTCATCGCGGTTTTATCGTGGTTTTCATCGATCAGGCAGTGAAGGGCGGGTTCAGTTCTGCGCCACCTGCGTGGTCTTCGGCTTGCCGGCGGCGTTGAACTCCGGCCAGTAGCCTTCCAGCTTCAGCTCCTTCAGCGCCGTGTTCAGGTACTTCGGCGCCAGCCAACCATCCAGGCTCACGTCGCGGCGAATCAGGCGGAATTCCTTTGCCTGCACGATCGACTTCTTCAGGTTCTCGGTGAAGTACTCGTCCAGCAGCGGCGACAGGCGCCACTTCAGCGGCACGTCGGCAAAGGTCTTCTGGTATTCGTGGTAGCTGGTGCCGGAGTTCGACCACAGCTTGTACTGCGCTTCGCGGTTCTTCTCTTCCGAGCTCCAGGCCGTGACCTTGACGAGCGCCGTCACCACGCGCTGCACGATGTCCGGGTATTTCTTCTCGAAGTCCTCGGACACCCAGAACACGCCCTGCGACGTCAGTTCCGGATCGGGGCCCGTCGAATAGATCACCTTGCCCACGCCGCGCGCCTCCAGGTCGAACGGGGCGATGAAGCCGCCGTCGACATCCTTGGTGGCGATCGCCGCGCGCAGCGTGTCGCCATCCATGCTGACCGTCTTGAAGTCACGCTCGGTCAGGCCATGCTTTTTCAAAATGCGGCCCAGCGCCAGCTGGCTGGCCGTGCCCTTGAACACGGCCAGGCGCTTGCCCTTCAGGTCTTCCAGCGATTTCGCTGGCGAGTCGATAGGGCCGGTGATGTACGACGGGCCGAAACGCGTGTACGACAGCAGGATCTTCGTCTTCAGGCCCGTGGAGCGGCCGATGATGATCGGCAGGTCGCCATGGTGCGCAAAATCGGCCAGGCCGTTGGCCAGCTGCTCGTTGGTGGCAGGACCGGCGCCGGGGTTGAAGGTCCACTGGATCTTGATGCCATCTTTGGCAAATTCCTTTTCCAGCACGCCCTGCTGGTGCGCGGTGGCGATCGACGTGCCGCCGGTGAGGGGGCGCCCGCCGGTGCCGGAACTCGAATACGAGATGCGGATGACCTTTGGCTTGTCCTGCGCGAAGGCGACCGGCGCGGCGAGGGAGAGCGTGCCGGCGGCGACGGCAGCCAGCAGGGCGGTGATGGTGTGGCGACGTAACGATTTCATGGCGATATCCTGTGATGGTCAGAAGCCGAACTGGAACTGGGCCAGCAACTCGTTCGAGCTGCGTTGCGCCGGGTTCTGGTAGTCGTAGTGGTTCAGGTTGAGCTGGAACTTCGTGGTCTCGGCGAAGAACAGGTTGAAGCCGAGGATGGCGGCCTTGGTCCTGTCGTTGACGAGCGCCGTGTTCGGATCGAACGTGTCGTAGCGCGCGAACAGCTGGTAGGACTTCGGCCAGAAATCGTCGTACTTCGCCTGGGCACGCGAGCTGGCGATCCACTGCTCGCCCCACGTGTAGAAGGCGGTCAGGTACTGGCCGCGCGACTTGATGTCGGGTGCATTGCTGGCGGCGGCGTCGCGGCCTTCCACGTACTCGTAGGTGATGCCGAACGGCGCGTGGTTGTAGTAGATGTCGAAGCCGTAGCGGTCGCGCTTGCCCTGGCCGACGACAGTCGCGCTTGTCCCTGTGCCGGCGGTCAGGTTCTTCTTGCCCTTGTAGGCCGAGGCACCGAACTTCAGCTCACGGAATACGCTGTAGTAATCGACCGGCAGCGTGAACGCGACGCGGGCCATGTAGTCCTTGTGGTTGTTGTCGTCCGACTTGTTCGGGCCGCTGCCGTTGACGACGCCGAACGCATACTCGAGCAGCGGTGCGCGGTAGTTGAAGCCATAGTCGACATACGGGTCGTAGTCGCCCCGCACGATCAGGCCGATCTGGCGGGTACCGACGCCAAGGCCGCCGAGGAATTGCGCGTTGTTGATCACCGGGCGCAGTTCCTCGCCGATCTGCGCTTCCAGGCCGAACGGGATCTGCTGCTGGCCCAGCGTGATGGTCAGGCGCGGGTCTTCCAGGCCGGTCAGCGTGGGCAGGGGGCTGTAGCGGATGTAGGCGTCGGTGGCATTGAGCTGGCTGCCGTCGGTGCCCGGGCTGTTCTTCGCATAGGCGAACGCCAGGCGGTAATCGAGGTTGCGCCCTTCCGAGTAATCGCGGTACAGGCTGCCCGCGAAATTGAGCGTGGCCTGGGGGATGTCGAAGCTCGACGAGCGGTCCGTTGCCGTGGCCGTACTGCCGGTGCGCACCGCCGGATCCTGCGACGTGTAGCGGGCCTGCACGCTGCCGCCGATGGTGGTGCCGCGCGTGGTGAGCGCCGTCTTCGTTTCGCGGTTGCGCTTCTGCTCGTACTTGTAGTTTTCCAGGTCGGTGCGCAGGCCGTCGATATCGGCCTTGGTAGCGACCTGCGGGGCGTCCGGGCCCTGCGTGTCCGTGCCGGTATTCGCGGCGATGTCGACGCCTGGCGCACCGGGATCGGCCTTGTCGGCGATCGCCGGGCCGATGGTGGTTTTCTCAGCGGTGGCGCCGGCCTTGGCTGCCGTTTCCGACGTGGCCGAGGAGGTTACCGACGAGGTGGATAGTGACGTGCGCGCGGCCGGTGCCGACTGGGCCTGGACCTGCTGCTGCAAGGTCTTGACGACGGCCTTCAGTTCCTCGATCTGGCGCTGCAGGTCCTCGTTGCTTTGCCCTGCTGCCTGGGCCGCGCCGGCGATCGTCAAGAGGCCGGCGACGCTGCAGATTCTTCGATGTAGGTACTTCAAACAATGCTCCTGATGGGTTGACGGTTCACTGCTGTTTGCCTTTACTACGCAGGTTCCGTGCCAACCTTTTCGGGGCGTTTTCGCGGGATTTTCGGCGGGTTTTATGGTGTTGCCTGTCGATTCGCCAGCACATCGCCAGCAACCGGCGGCGGTGCTGTTGCGAAGCCAACAGCTCATTGACCATGAGCCTGGCTTCGCGGTGTGGAAACGATCAGGCGGCCTTGGCGGCCTTGATGGCGAAGCGGTTCTGTGGCTTGTCCAGCCCCAGGTTTTCACGCAGCGTGGTGCCTTCGTACTCGGTGCGGAACAGGCCGCGCTGCTGCAGCTCCGGAATCACCAGGTCGACGAATTCCTCCAGCGATTGCGGCAGCACCGGCGGCATCACATTGAAGCCGTCGGCCGCGCCGTTCTCGAACCATTTCTGCATCTCGTCCGCGATCTTTTGCGGCGTGCCCACCACCACCCAGTGGCCGCGTGCGCCGGCCAGGTATTCGTACAGCTGGCGCACGGTGAACCGTTCGCGGCGGGCCAGTTCGATCACCACGTGGTGGCGGCTGTTCTTGCCGGCCGGCGGCGTGGGGTAGTAGGGCGGCGGGGCATCGAGATCCCACTTCGTCAGATCCTCGCCGGGCCAGAAGCGCGCGATCGTGTCGAGGCCCACGGAAGGGTGGATGAGCTTTTGCAGCTCGGCCCATTTCGCCTCCGCCTCTTCCTGCGTGCGGCCGATGACGGGCGAGATGCCGGGCAGGATCAGCAGCTGGTCAGGGCGGCGGCCATATTTTGCCAGGCGGCCCTTCACGTCGCTGTAGAACGCCTGCGCTTCTTCGAGGCTGGTCCACGCGGTGAAGATCGCCTCGGCCGTGGCGGCGGCCAGCTCGCGGCCCGGTTCCGACGAACCCGCCTGCACGATCACCGGCTGCCCCTGCGGCGAACGCTCCAGGTTGAGCGGGCCGGCCACCTTCAGGTACTTGCCGTGGTGGTTCAGCGCGTGCAGCTTGTCCGGATCGAAGTACACGCCGCTTTCCGGGTCGCGCGAGAACGCGTCGTCCTCGTAGCTGTCCCACAGGCCCTTCACCACGTCGAGGAACTCGTGGGCTTTCTCGTAGCGGATTTCCGGATCCGGGTGTGCCTCCAGGCCGAAGTTGCCGTACACGGAGTCGGCACCGGTGGTGACGACGTTCCACGCCGCGCGGCCCTTGCTGATGTGATCGAGCGAGGCGAACTTGCGGGCCAGCAGGAACGGATCTTCATACGTGGTCGATGCCGTGGCAACGAAGCCGATGTGCTTCGTGACCACCGACAGCGCCGACCACAGCGTGACCGGCTCGAAGTACGACACGCGGCCCTGCCGGCTGAACGCCTCGTTATCCTGGCCGCGGTAGGCCACGCCCGGACTGTCGGCCACGAACACCTGGTCGAACTTGCCGCGCTCGGCGGTCTGCGCGACCTTGATGTAATGGTCGATGTTGACGCCCGAATCCGGTTGCGAACCGGGATGACGCCAGGCGGCGATGTGGTGGCCGGTGGCCATGATGAACGCGCCGAGACGCATCTTGCGCTGAGACATGAATTTTCTCCGAAATGAGGTAATGGAATTGCTGTTCAGCCCGTGTTGCCGGACCATGGTCCGGCTGCCAGGCAGCCGGGCTATAGGCCGGCAACACGGGCTCGGCCGTGGTCAACGTTGACTTTTCGCCTTCGATTTCACTCTGCTGCGATGCTGTTGAGCCCGTGTTGCCAGACCATGGTCCGGCTGCCAGGCAGCCGGGCTATAGGCCGGCAACACGGGCTCGGCTTTGGTTAATGTGGTCAGCGGGAGGTGCTGGCTTTCAGTTTGGCTTCCACCGCGGTGCCCTTGAAGAAGTCGGGATTGGCTTCGGTGTACAGCTTGTAGGGGTTGGTGAACACGTAGGCCTTGAAGTCCGCTTCGCTGATGACGCCCTGCTCGACGAGGCCATAGGCTTCGGCCAGCGCGTCGGTGAGGTCGGGCACGTCCCAGTGGCCCACGTCGGACGAGTAGATCGCGTTGATCTTCGTGCCGAGTGGGTTGGACTTGTCGTTGAACGCGGTGGCGATCGTGCGGTCGTCGGATTCGGAGCCGAAGAAGAAGTTGTCGACCCACTGTGCCTTGATGTCTTCCACCTTCTCGATGCCGGCCTTGGCGAAGTCTTCCAGTTCCAGGCCCTGCGGCTGGCGCGAGCCGTGCGTGTAGTGGGCGCCGAGCGTATCGCGGATCAGGTCTTCGCCGTCGATCGAGCGGCCCTTCGTCAGGTCGGCGCCGTAGCGGGCGAACAGGTCGGTCAGCAGCGCACGGTCGGTGGCGGCCGGGTCGTAGTTCTTGAGGCCTTCCAGGCTGCGCTTTTCCCAGCGGTCGACGAGGTGCGTGAACACGCGCGCCCCCCAGTCCGCGCCGCCTTCGAGCAGGCCCACGCGCAGCTGCGGGAAGCGCTTCGTGACGCCGCCGAAGAACAGCGCCTTGGCGAACGCTTCGGAGCCGTCGGCGAAGTGGCCGATGTGGTTGTTCATGTAGTTGCTGATCGAGCTGCGGCCCGTCCAGCCCTGGCTGCCGTAGTGGGTGAGGATCGGCACGCCCAGCTCGATGGCCTTGGCCCAGAACGGGTCGTAGTCGTATTCGCTGTCGATGCCGTAGAAGTCCTGGTACGAGATGTACTTCTGCAGTTCCGGATGGTCGGCGGCCGGGTACCTGTCGGCCAGCGCGCGGATCGGACGGCGCACGCTGCCGGCGATGTTGACGGCTTTCAGGCCCAGCGTCTTCACCGCGAATTCCAGCTCGGCGATGCCTTCTTCCGGCGTGTGCAGGCCGATGCCGGCCACCGGTGTGAGGCGATCGCTGTACTTGCGATACAGGTCGGCGTGGTAGTGGTTGATGGCGCGCTGCAGCGCGATGCGGTCGTCCCTGTCGCGCACGCCCAGCGGTGCCAGCACGTTGTTCGGGAACAGGATCGAATAGTCCGACCCTTGCTCTTCCTGGCGCTCGTACAGCAGTTCCGGCAGGTGGTACGTGGCCACGTCCAGCGTGTTCTTCGTCACGCGTGCCCACCACGGCGCGCGGATGGTGCGGTAGTACTGGCGTTCCTCCGGCGTCTGCTCGTACCAGTTCTTGCCGTTGCCGATAAAGCCGCGGCCGATGCGCGAAGCCGATGCGTTGCGCAGCGCGTCGACCAGTTTCACGCCGCCATAGTTGGCCACGTAATCCTCGAGGTCGGGCGTGTAGTCGTTGGTGTGGACATCGGTATCGATGACGGGGAAATCGAGCTTCTGCTTGACGGCGACGGAGGGGGAAGCTTTGATGCGGTCGAGGCGGTCGTTCACGGTGTTCTCCAATGGATGTTGAGGTCGGGGCGGCGCTACCGTGTCCATTGCAGCATTCGTGCCATGCAAAAAAGCGGGTAAAACGGTCTGTGGAGCGGCCGGGCTGCTGCTTGCCGCACAGTGCGTGCTGGCTGGCGCACAGGGGCGCAACAGCGGGAAGAAAGAAAGGGAAGAAAAGATTCCGGCGCGGCTGCGCCGGAAGATCACAGGGTAGCGGACATGCGGTGGAAAGGCCGGGTATCGGGCAGCGTGCCGCCAGGCTCGTTGCCGATCAGGCCAAAGCGCTTCAGGTGCGTGCGCAGCACGTTGCGGCTGATGCCCAGCGCCTTCGCGGTCTGCACCTGGTTCTGTTCGCAGGCGGAAAACGCGGCGCGGATCAGGCGCTCTTCGACGGTATCGAACAGCGCGGGCTCGCCCGCTTCGACCAGGTCGTTCAACAGTTCGTCGAGCCGGTCGAGGCTTGATTCCGGTGCGGCGGTGCTGGCGTGATGGACCGGCGCCGGTTGCAGGGTGGGGGCGATGGGTGCTGCCGAGCGGCTGCCGGGCAGGCGCGCGCCGATGCGCAGGTCGTCGGCGCGGATGCGGCCCTGGCGGCACACGATCAGCGCATAGTGGACGACGTTTTCCAGCTCGCGGATGTTGCCGGGCCAGTCGTAGGCCAGCAGGGCGCTCGCCGCGTCGTCGCCCAGTTCGACATCGTCCAGCTTCATCTTCTCGCCATACAGGCCGATGAAGTGGCGCGCCAGCGGCAGGATATCGCCGGGCCGCTCGTACAGGGGCGGCAGGTTCACCGTGGCCACGCTGAGCCGGTAATACAGGTCGGAGCGGAACCGCTCGGCGGCGATCGCCTTGTGCAGGTCGACGTTGGTGGCGGCAACGAGCCGCACGTCCAGCGGGATCGGCCGGCGTGAGCCGAGGCGCACCACCTGCCGCTCCTGCAGCACGCGCAGCAGCTTGACCTGCAGGGCCATCGACAGGTCGCCGATCTCGTCGAGGAACAGCGTGCCGCCATTGGCGGCCTCGAACCAGCCGGCGCGGGCCTGCGTGGCGCCGGTGAAGGCGCCCGTTTCGTGGCCGAACAATTCCGCATCGATCAGCGATTCGCTGAAGGCGCCGCAATTGACGGCGATGAAGGGGCCGCTCCGTTCGCTCTGCGCATGGATATGGCGGGCGACGAGTTCCTTGCCGGTGCCCGTCTCGCCGATGACGAGCACGGTGGCATCGCTGCGCGCCACCCGCTCCACCTGCTCGAGCAATGCAAGGGAACGGGGGTCGTGGAATAACAGTGCCTTGGCGCGGATCGACAGCGCCATCCCGAACGAATCGGGAAAAGTCAGTACCTTGTTCACAGTGCCTCGCAATGAAGGGGATAAATGCGGGTACAAATGCGGTGCGGGCGCGCGTGTCACCGCGCGGCCCCGGGGAGCTACAGCTTGGCGATCGACACTTCGGTAGCCTTCACCAGCGCCACCACTTCCACGCCGGGCGCCAGGCCGAGGTCGCGCACGGAACGGGTGGTGATGACCGACGTGACGATGCCGGCCGGTGTTTCGATATCGACTTCCGAAACGACCGGACCGTCGATGATTTCCTTGACCTTGCCGCGGAACTGGTTACGGACGTTGATTGCCTTGATGCTCATGGATTCTCCTTGTGGTGAGCTGTAAAAAAAATGCGGATAGGGATGCTGGCGAATACCGGCGGGGCGTGCCTGGCGACCCGGTGCCCTGGTGCGGGCATGAGCCGTCGTGGCCATCGGGTGGATGGCGTTTGTTCGCCACAGGATGGCGAGGCACGGTCAAGGTGAAAGAAAGGCGTCAGGCCCGGGTGCTACAGCGCGCCCGCATCCTGCATGCGCGAATCGCCCGGTGGCCCGGCTTTGGCATGGAATGGACGGCTATCGTTTGCATTGGTCCTGGTCCCCGGCGATTTCAGTAGAGCTTCAGGTTAAAGAAATGCCTGAAAAATAAGAACTAATCGTTTTGCCGATGTTTATACGCGCAGCGAATAAAGAAGCGGAACGAGGCGCCAGGGCGCTAGCATGAAAACCGCATATGCATGGAAGCGGCGCCGGAATTTGCATATTGGGACAATATCGTTGGAGCCCGCAGTGCGCCTTCGTATGATGCGTGCGCCCGGCCCGCGAGCCCTTTTTGCATTCATTTCGCATCCACAGAAACGGATTCCATGAACCAGACATTCCAGCGCAATGCCGCCCTGCTGGCGACCTCATTCGTGCTTGCCGTTCCGGCGGGTGCGGCTGGTGTGGCGGGTATGGCCATCCCCCAGCCGGCCACCGAGTCCACGGCCAGGCTGCATGCTGCCGTGGGCGCGCACCTGCCGCTGGCGGACAAACAGGCATTCGACGATGCCCGGCGTGGCTTCATCGGCACCACCGATGCGCCGGCGATCAAGGACGCCAACGGCCGCGTGGTCTGGAGCTTTGCACAATTCGCCTTTCTCCAGCAGGAAGAGGCGCCGGACAGCGTGCATCCCGTACTGTGGCGCCACGCGCGCCTCAATACCATCCACGGGCTGTTCAAGGTCACGGACCGCGTGTTCCAGGTGCGCGGCTTCGATCTTTCGAACGTCACCATCGTCGAGGGGGACAATGGCCTGATCGTGATCGACCCGCTGACCACCACGGAAACGGCCAGGGCCGCCCTGGACCTGTATTACCGGCACCGGCCGCGCAAGCCCGTGATCGCCGTGGTCTATACGCACAGCCATGCCGATCATTTCGGCGGCGTGCGCGCCGTCATCGATGAAGCGGACGTCAAGGCCGGCAAGGTGGCGGTCATCGCCCCCGCCGGCTTCCTCGCGGAAGCGGTCAGTGAAAACATCCTGGCCGGGAATGCGATGTACCGGCGCTCCCAGTACCAGTTCGGCAGCAACCTGCCGCGCAATGCGCGAGGCTTCGTCGACGCGGGCCTCGGCAAGGGGCTGACGGGGGGCTCGATCACGCTCATCGGCCCGACGGATACCGTCTCGCAGCCGCTGGAGACACGCCGCATCGACGGCATCGATATCGTGTTCCAGAATACGCCGGGTACCGAGGCGCCCGCCGAGATGAATCTTTACTTCCCGCAGTTCCGGGTATTCAACGTGGCCGAGAATGCGACGCATACGTTGCACAACCTGCTGCCGCTGCGCGGCGCGCAGGTGCGTGACGCGAACGGCTGGGCGAAATACCTGAACGAAGCGCTGGACCGGTTCGGCAAGCGCAGCGATGTACTGATCAGCCAGCACATGTGGCCGGTATGGGGCAGCGAGCGGCTTGCCGGGTTCCTGGCGCGGCAGCGCGACACCTACAAATTCCTCCACGACCAGACCCTGCGCCTGACCAACAAGGGATATACCCCTGACGAAATCGCCGAGCAGGTACGCATGCCCGCCAGCCTGGAACAGGATTTGTCCACGCACGGGGTGTATGGCGCGGTGCGGCACAACGTCAAGGCCGTGTACCAGCGCTACCTGGGCTGGTACGACGCCAACCCGGCCAACCTCGATCCATTGCCGAAAGCCGACGCGGCTGCGCGCACGGTGGCCTACATGGGGGGTGCCGAGGCGGTACTGAAACGGGCACAGGCCGACTTCGACAGAGGGGATTACCGCTGGGTGGCCCAGGTCACGAATCTGGTGGTGCAGTCCGATCCTGAGAACCGTGCCGCGCGCGAACTGGCGGCACGCGCCTTCGAGCAACTCGGTTACCAGGCCGAGGCCTCGACCTGGCGCAACGCCTACCTGTCGGGCGCGCAGGAGCTGCGTGACGGTCCCCCCGCAGGCCGCGTCTTCAGCCAGAACGCCGAGCTCCTGAAGGCGCTGAGCGTGGAAAACATCTTCGACTATCTTGGCGTGCGGATCGATCCGAAACTGGCCGAAGGAAAGCACATCCGTATCAACTGGGCATTCACGGACAGCGACGAGCGCTACATCCTCAATCTGGAAAACGCGGCGCTCACCTATGTGAAAGGCAGGCAGGACCCGGGCGCCGGCGCCACGCTGACCCTGTCGAAGGACGCGCTGGCCGGCATCCTCACGCAGGCCGGCGGTGTTCGCGATGCCATTGCCGGCGGCACCGTCTGGCTGGAAGGAGACCGAGCCCAGCTGCAAGAATTGCTGGGCGTGATCGAAACGGCCCCGGCAACGTTTCCCCTCGTGCTGCCGCGTACCGTCAAGTAACGCAGCGCAAGGAGGAGTAATTGATGGCGCACGGTGCAGTAGCGTACCGACGGCGTCGCCATCGCCCGGCATGATGGAGCCATATCGATACCTCATCTGAAAGGAGAATCATCATGGGTAAATATCTGCTCGCCTGGCTGCTCGGTGTTCCGGCGGTTGTCCTGGTCCTGATCTACCTGATCTTCTGATGCGGCGCCTGCGCCCCTCATGAAAAACGCCACTTGCCGTGGCGTTTTTTGTTTTTACGGTGTTTTCAGGGCTGCAAATTGGTCAGGCCACGTCTTGTTCGGCTAAGCTGGTGGCTGGACCAACTTCGTGACCGCCAGCCATGCCCGAACTGAAGCGACGCGCCTTCCTGCAGCAATCCCTCCTGGCCGCCAGTGGCGCGCTGGGCCTGGAAACCCTTGCCCACGCCGCCGGTGCGTCGCCGGTCGCCACCACCCGCCATGGCCAGGTGCGCGGTTATCGCGACAACGGCATCAATGTGTTCAAGGGTATCCGGTATGGCGCGGACACGGCGCCACGGCGGTTCATGGCGCCGCTGCCGCCCGAGCGCTGGAGCGGCGTGCGCGACGCGCTCGAGCATGGCGCGGCGTCGCCGCAGTCCAGCCGGGAGGATGCGACAAGCGAGGATTGCCTGTTCCTCAACGTATCGACTCCAGGCCTGCGCGACGGGGCGAAGCGCCCGGTCATGTTCTATATCCACGGCGGCGCCTACAACAACGGATCCGGTTCCAGCCCCCTGTACGACGGCGTGCGGCTGTGCCGCCGCGGCGACGTGGTGGTGGTGACCGTGAACCATCGCCTCAACGCGTTCGGCTACCTGTACCTGGCACGCCATGGCGGCGATCACTTTGCCGATTCCGGCAATGCGGGGCAGCTCGACCTGGTGCTGGCGTTGCAATGGGTGCGCGACAATATCGGTGAATTCGGCGGCGATCCGGGCAACGTGACCGTGTTCGGCCAGTCGGGCGGCGGTGCCAAGATCGCCACGCTGATGGCGATGCCCGCAGCGGCCGGCCTGTTCCACCGCGCGGCCACGATGAGCGGCCAGCAGGTGACGGCCAGCGGCCCGCTCAACGCCACGCTGCGCGCCCAGGCGGTGCTCGATGCATTGAAGGTGCCGGCGGGCCGCGTCGACGACATCCGCACGATGCCGTATCAACGCATTGTCGCCGTGCTGGGCACGCGCGACCCGGTGCTGCCTTACAGCGGTGTATCGTTCGCGCCGGTGCTGGACGAACGCAACCTGCTGCGCCACCCTTTCTATCCGGACGCGCCGGCGCAATCGGCCCATATCCCGATGATGATCGGGAACACGCACGACGAAACGCGCGCCTTCCTGGGCGGCGACCCGGCCAATTTCAACCTGGCGTGGGACCAGCTGCCCGCGAAGCTCGTGCCGAACATGCGCGTCGATATCCAGCCCGAAGCGGTGATCGCCGCCTACCGCAGGCTGTACCCGAAGCTGTCCGCCAGCGACCTGCTGTTCAAGATCACCACCGCCTCGCGTTCCTGGCGCGGCGCGATCATCGAGGCGGAAGAACGGGCGAAGTCCGGCAGCCCCGCCTTCGTCTACCAGCTCGACTGGGCGACGCCGAAGGACGGCGGCAAGTTCGGCGCGCCGCATGCTTCCGATATCCAGCTCGTGTTCGACAATATCGGCAAGCCGGGCGCCACGGCCATCGGCCCGCAGGCGCAGGCGATGGCGGACATGATGAGCGAGGCGCTCATCGCGTTCGCGCGCAGCGGTGATCCAAATCATCCGCTCATGCCGCGTTGGGAACCTTATGGCATGGAACGCCGTCAGACCATGATCTTCGATGTGCCGCCGCGATTGGAGGACGATCCGCGCGGTGCCGAGCGGCGGATCTTTGCCAAGGTGCCTTACGTGCAGCCGGGAAGTTAAAGAAAATACTGCACGAAATTACTGAGCGGCGGTACTGAGCGGAGGTGCCGGCCGGGGCTTGCCACCAGTCGGGGATAATGACGCACTCCCTTGCGCACTTCCTTACGCTGCCATCTCCCATGCATTTTTCCATCGACGACATCCGGCACCAGTTCGATTCCGGCACCTTTGCACGCGGCGAGGATTACGCGCGCCGGCGCAGGGTCGCCAGCGTGCTGTGGGACGACGACGTTCTCCTTGGCGAAGTCGAGGGTAGCGGGCACCAGGTCTATGAGCAAACCATCTACCTGAAGCCGGGCCGGCGTGGCGTGCACGTGGACGGCGACTGCACGTGCCCCATGGACCACAACTGCAAGCACGTGGTGGCGGTACTGCTGGCCAGCATGGAAGACAGCAAGCCGATCCCCGAAGTATCGCCCTCGGCCCTGCCGCCCAGGGCCGAGCTGTGGCTGGGCCGCGTTGCGCAAACCCTTGCGCAAACCCTCGCGCAGCGCGGTTCCGCTGCCGGACCGGCGCGCGGCCCGGAATACAGGCTCATCTACGTGCTGATGCCGGACGGCGATGATGGCCTGCTGCGCCTGAACCTGTGCAAGGCCCGCCTGCGCAAGAACGGCAGCATCGTCGCCGCCACCCTGCACAATGATTTGTACAGTCTGCTTTCCATGCGGCCGAACTACCTGCGGCGGGAGGACGAAGAGCCGGTGCGCCTGCTGTCCGCGCTGCGCACCGGCAGCATGTATGCCGGCGATATCCGGCCCGCCGGCACGATCGGCGCCCGCCTGCTGGTCCAGTTGTGCGCGCAGGACCGCCTGCTGTTCGCCCGCTCGGCTGCCGAACTGAAGAACGGTAACGTGGTACCTGTTCGCCCGGGGCCGCCAAGGCGCGCCGCGCTCGGCTGGCATGGCGACGGAACGGGCAGCGAGCAGGTGCGGCTGGGCTGGCGCTTCGACGACGGCATGCCGGCCGGCCATGTCCTGGCCACCGAGCCGGCGCACTACCTGGAGGGCGACATGCTGGGCGAACTGGCACTGCCGCAGGAACTGGCCGCGGTGCCGCTCGACGCGTTGCTGGGCCTGGTCGCGGCGGCCCCGCCATTGGCGCCGCAGCAGCGTGCCGGCATGGCGGAGCGCCTGGCCGGGCAAGGCCTGGACCGGCTGTTGCCCATGCCGGTGGAATTGGAAAGCCGTCTGCGCCGCGATATCGTGCCGGTAGCGCGCCTGGTGCTCGACAGCCTGCCTGCCGACTTCCGTGGCGAGACATGGTGGGACGATCAGGCCGTGCTGTCCTTCGATTACGACGGCATGCCGGTCACCGGCGCGGCCCCCGCGGTCTTGCGCCGGATGACGGGCGATGCGATCGAACTGGTCGAACGCGACGCGGATGCCGAACGTTCGGCATGCGCCATGCTCGCCAGCCTTGGATTCCTCGGCGAAGCGGACGAATCGCCATCGCACGGTTTGCCTGGCGCCTTGCGCCTGTCCGATCCGGCCAACTGGTTCGACTTCGTGCGCCATGGCGTGCCGCGCCTGCGCGCCGCCGGCTGGCAGGTCGAGATGGAAAGCGGTTTCCGCTATGACTTCCAGGAGCCGCAGGAGTGGTATGCCGAACTGGACGAGGAAGGCGAAGGATTCAACGCCTGGTTCGCCCTCGAACTCGGGTTCTTCATCGACGGCAAGCGCCACGCGCTGCTGCCGCTGCTGCTGCAGTTGATCCGCAGGGCCCCCTACGACTTCGATGCCGCGGCGCTGGCCGCAAGGGCAGACGACAGCGAGATCCTCATGGACTTGCCCGAGGGCGGGCGCGTCGCCCTGCCGTGGAACCGCATCAAGCCGATCCTGACTACGCTGGGCGAGCTGTATTTTACCGAGCGTCTGGGCAGCAGGCTGCGCCTGCCCGTGATGGATGCGGCCCGGTTGGCGGAGCTGGAACGGGCCGCGCAGCTGCGCTGGGTCGGCGGCGAACGCCTGCGCGAACTGGCCAGAAAGCTCGACGGCTTTGCCGGCCTCGTGCCCGCTGCCGCACCGGCCGGCCTGCGGGCCACGCTGCGCCCTTACCAGCGGGAGGGCCAGGCCTGGATGCAGTTCCTGCGCGAACATGATTTCGCCGGCATCCTGGCCGACGACATGGGGCTCGGCAAGACGATCCAGGCGCTGGCCCATATCCTGGCCGAAAAGGAAGCGGGCCGGCTCGATGCGCCGGCGCTGGTGGTGGCGCCGACGAGCCTGATGGACAACTGGCAGGCCGAGGCCGCGCGCTTCGCCCCCGGCCTGCGCGTGCTGCTCCTGCATGGCAAGGACCGGGCGGCGCTGTTCGACGCCATCGGCCAGGCCGACCTGGTGCTGACGACGTATCCGCTGCTGTCCCGCGACGAAGCCGCATTGCGCCAGCAGCGCTACCACCTGCTGATCCTGGACGAAGCGCAATACATCAAGAACAGCCGTTCCCGCGCGGCGCAGACGGCCCGCCTGCTCGACGCGCGGCATCGCCTGTGCCTGACCGGTACGCCGGTGCAGAACCACCTGGGCGAACTGTGGTCGCAATTCCATTTCCTGATGCCGGGGTTGCTGGGCGACGAACGGGGCTTCAATGCCGTGTTCCGCAAGCCGATCGAGCACGGCGGGGACACCTTGCGCAAGGATCTGCTGGCGCGGCGCATCAAGCCGTTCATGCTGCGGCGAACGAAGGACAAGGTGGCGACCGAACTGCCGCCCAAGACGGAGATCGTGCTGCCCGTCGACCTGGGCGGCGCCCAGCGTGACCTGTACGAAACGGTGCGCGTGGCCATGGACCGCAAGGTGCGCGACGAGATCGACCGCAAGGGCCTGGCGCGCAGCCAGATCGTGATCCTCGATGCGCTGCTCAAGCTGCGCCAGGTGTGCTGCGACCCGCGCCTGCTCAAGAACCATGAAGCCGCTGCCGCCGCCACCGGTTCGGCCAAGCTCGACACGCTGATGGAACTGCTCGATACGCTGCTGAGCGAGGGCCGCAAGGTACTGGTGTTCTCGCAGTTCACCAGCATGCTGGCGCTGATCGCGGAGGTGCTGCGGGCTCGTGCTGTCGAGTTCGTCACACTGACGGGCGACACCGACGACCGTGCCGCCCCGATCGCTGCCTTCCAGCAGGGCAGCGCCGCGGTGTTCCTGATCAGCCTGAAAGCGGGTGGCGTGGGACTGAACCTCACCGCGGCCGACACGGTCATTCACTACGATCCCTGGTGGAACCCCGCCAGCGAAAACCAGGCCACCGACCGCGCGTGGCGCATCGGCCAGGAACAGCCGGTGTTCGTCTACAAACTCATCGCGCGCGGCACGCTGGAAGAAAAGATCCAGGAGATGCAGCGCCGCAAGGGCGAGCTGGCGCATGCCGTGATCGATGCCGAAGGCGGCCTGGGGCCGGGGTTCGGCGCAGAGGAGCTGCGGGCGATTCTTGGATAATCGCCGGGCTGTCGTGGCGCCGGGTCAGAGCCTGGCGATCTGCCGGTCGATCGCCTTCAGCGCCCGTTCGCTGCGCTCGCTGTACCGGTCCGTCAGGTAATCGGTCCGCCCGCGCATCAGCAGCGTGATCTTGTAAAGTTCCTCCATTACGTCGACGACGCGGTCGTAGTAGGCCGAAGGGCGCATGCGGCCCGCGTCGTCGAATTCCTTGTATGCCATCGGCACAGACGACTGGTTCGGGATCGTGAACATGCGCATCCAGCGGCCCAGCAGGCGCAGCGTGTTGACGACGTTGAACGATTGCGAGCCGCCGCACACCTGCATGACGGCGAGCGTGCGGCCCTGGCTCGGCCGCAGCGCGCCCTGTTCCAGCGGGATCCAGTCGATCTGGTTCTTCATCACGGCCGTGACGGCGCCGTGCCGCTCCGGGCTGCACCACACGTGCCCTTCGGACCACAGGCACAGCTCGCGCAGTTCCACCACCTTCGGGTGGTCGTCGGGCACGCTGCCCGCCATCGGCAGTTCGGTGGGATCGAAGATTTTGACTTCGCCGCCGAAGTGCTCCAGGATGCGGGCCGCCTCTTCGGTGAGGAAGCGGCTGAACGAGCGCTCGCGCAGGGAACCATACAGCAGCAGGAAGCGGGGCGGGTGGTCGAGGGTGCCGGCCGGTTCGAGTTTCTGCACGGTCGGCATGTCCAGCTGATCGGGCTGGATATTGGGCAGGTTCGCAATCTTATCCATGGTGGATGCGCTGCCCCTGTGCGTCGATGACCGCTTCGCCATCTTCTTTCGTGAACGCGCCGCGTTGCGGCACGGGGAGGATGTCGAGCACCAGTTCCGATGGGCGGCACAGCCGCACGCCGATGGGTGTGACGACGAACGGCCGGTTGATCAGGATGGGATGGGCCAGCATGGCATCGAGCAGCCGGTCGTCCGTGACGGCCGGGTCGTCCAGGCCGAGTTCCGCGTACGGCGTGCCTTTCTGGCGGATCGCCTCGCGCACGGTGAGACCGGCGCTGGCGATCAGGGCGGCCAGCGTGGCGCGGTCCGGTGGCGTGGCCAGGTAGTCGATGACGGCCGGCTCGATGTCGGCGTTACGGATCAGGCCCAGCGTGTTGCGCGACGTGCCGCAGGCGGGGTTGTGGTAGATGGTGACGCTCATGATGTCTCCTCGGCGAATCTTCAGGTCAAGCGGATGGCCAGTGCGGCCAGGGTCAGCAGCAGCACGGGCAAGGTGAGCACGATGCCGGTGCGGAAGTAGTAGCCCCATGCGATGTGGATGCCTTTGCTGTCCAGCACGTGCAGCCACAGCAGGGTGGCCAGGCTGCCGATCGGCGTGATCTTCGGCCCCAGGTCGCTGCCGATCACGTTCGCGTAGATCATCGCTTCGCGCACGACACCTTGCGTGCTGGTCGCGTCGATCGACAGCGCGCCGACCAGCACGGTGGGCATGTTGTTCATCACGGACGACAGGAGGGCGGTGATGAAACCGGTGCCCAGGGCGGCACCCCACACGCCGTAATCCGCGCAGCGTTCCAGCAGCGCGCTCAGGTAATCGGTAAGGCCGGCATTGCGCAGGCCATACACGACAAGGTACATGCCGAGCGAGAAAACGACGACCTGCCACGGCGCGCCGCGCAGCACCTCGCGCGTGGCAATGCGATGCCCGCGCGCCGCCACGGCCAGCAGCAGCACGGCGCCCGCCGCCGCGACGGCGCTGATCGGCACGCCCAGCGAATCGAGCCAGAAGAAGCCGGCCAGCAGCAGCGCGAGTACCCACCAGCCGGTGACGAACGTGGCCCGGTCGTGGATGGCGTCTTCCGGCCGCTTCAGCTGTGCCATGTCGTAATTGGCCGGGATGTCCTTGCGGAAGTAGAGCAGCAGGCCGCCCAGCGTGGCCACGACCGATACCACATTCACGGGCACCATGACGGCCGCGTAGCGCGCGAAGCCGATATCGAAATAATCGGCCGACACGATGTTCACCAGGTTCGAGACGACGAGGGGCAGGCTGGCCGTATCGGCGATGAAGCCGGCGGCCATCACGAACGCCAGCGTCGCGCGGGCATTGAAGCGCAGTGCGCGCAGTATGGCGATCACGATCGGCGTAAGGATCAACGCCGCGCCATCGTTGGCGAATACGGCGGCCACGGCCGCGCCAAGCAGCACGAGCAGTGCGAACAGGCGCCGGCCGTTCCCTTTGCCCCAGCGCGCCACGTGCAGCGCCGCCCATTCGAAGAAGCCGGCCTTGTCCAGCAGCAGGCTGATGATGATGACGGCAACGAAGGCACCGGTGGCATTCCACACGATGTGCCAGACAACGGGAATGTCGCCCACGTGGATCACGCCGGCCAGCAGCGCGACCAGTGCGCCGATCGCGGCGCTCCAGCCGATGCCCAGGCCACGCGGTTGCCAGATGACGAAGACCAGGGTGGCAACGAAGATGAGGAACGCCGTCAGCACGTTTTACCGCCCACGCCGCAGGGAACGCCGCCACAGCAGTTCTCGGTCAGGAAACCGATGAGGGCATTCATCGCACCGATATCGGCGGCGTAGATGACAAAGCGGCCGTCCTGCCGCGATGCCAGCAACCTGGCGTGCGTGAGTTCCTTCAGGTGGAACGACAGCGACGACGGGGCGATCCCGAGTTCCTCGGCGATCCTGCTGGCCGCCAGGCCACCCGGCCCCGCCTGCACGAGAAGCCGGAAGATCGCGAGGCGGCTTTCCTGGGCCAGGGCAGCAAGGGCGGTCAAGACGTCATCGGTCTGCATCATGGTTTCACTTCGACATTTCAACGATTATCGAAGTATCGTACGGGATGTCGACGGCCATGGCAACGAAAACAGCACCACCATCTCGCGCGATTGCTCGCTGGCAAAACTGGGGACGTACCCCTGTTTAAAGGAAAGTTTCATCAAAACTGGGACGTACTGGATCGCCCTGTTTAGAGAAAAGTTTCATGGCGATTACGTTTGCCAAGCCGTCACGCATTGAATACCCCAGCAATATTTCCTGGAAACAGGGGTCCGTCCCCAGTTTTGCCTGGAAACAGGGGTCCGTCCCCAGTTTTGCTCGCATGTGTCGGCATGGGCTGGTTCGTTGGTGACTATCAAAAGGTAATAAATGCAGCGTCACGTCATCAACATGTCATTTAACGCAACTAAGATCTTGTCGTTTTGCAACCCACCAGGCATAGGACCCAACAATGAACAAGCCGAACGACTTGAAGCTGATGCCCACCGAGGCGGACGCCATCGACACCAGCGATTCGAATCATTTCAACGCCGTGCTTTCCGCACGCCTGAGCCGCCGCAACATGCTGCGCGGCGGGTTTGCAACGGCGGCAACGGCGATGCTGGGCGGCCTGGGCCTGGCCGGTTGCGGTGGTTCGGACGACGATCCCGTCACGACCGTGCCACCCGCCACCACCAACCCCACCCCGCCCGCGCAGGCGGAAAAGCTGCTGGCCTTCACGGCCGTGCCGAAGAGCCTGGCGGACTCCGTGCTCGTGCCGGCCGGCTATACCGCGACCGTGCTGTATGCGCTGGGCGACCCGCTGCGCGCGGGTACGGCCGCCTACAAGAACGACGGCACCGACACCGATTTCGAGAACCGCGCCGGCGACCACCACGACGGCATGGAATTCTTCGCACTGTCCGCCACCGGCACGCCATCGACCACCGCGTCGGACCGTGGCGTGCTCGCCATGAACCATGAGGCGACCACCGATGAAAAGCTGTCGTCGCACTTCCTGCACGCCAACGGCGGCACCACCAGCCTGCCGCGCCCGTCCGTCGAAGTGGACAAGGAAGTCGCCGTCCATGGCATCAGCGTGGTCGAAGTGAAGAAGACCGGCACCACGTGGGCCACGGTCAACGATTCCACGTTCAACTACCGCATCACGCCGCTGACCGACGTGGAAATCGGCGGCCCGGCACGCGGCAACTCGCTGCTGTTCACCAAGCATTCGCCGAACGGTACCCGCACGCGCGGCACCCTGAACAACTGCGGCAATGGCCGTACGCCGTGGGGCACCTACCTGTCGGGCGAAGAAAACTGGTCCGGCTACTTCGCGCGCTCGGCCACCGACGATGCCGCACGCGGCAACGACAAGAGCGTGACGTCGCTGCGCCGCTATGGCCGCAACCAGGGCGCCACGTCGCGCCACGGCTGGGAAACGGGCGGCGCGGACGACAAGTACCAGCGCTGGGACATCAGCAAGAAGGGCGCCTCGGCGGACGGCACCGACGACTACCGCAACGAGATGAACGGCCAGGGCTACATCATCGAAGTCGATGCCTACGACAAGACAAAGCTGGCCAAGAAGCGCAGCGCCCTGGGCCGCTTCGCCCATGAGAGCGCCGCATTCGGCATCGCCACCGCGGGCCAGCCGCTGGCCGTGTACATGGGCGACGATTCGCGCAACGAATACATCTACAAGTTCGTGTCCGCCGCCGCCTGGAATGCCGCCGACGCCACCCCGGCCGACCGCATGGCCACCGGCGACAAGTACCTCGATTCGGGCAAGCTGTATGTCGCCAAGCTGGCTTCGGACGGCACCGGCCAGTGGATCGAACTGTCGATGAGCAATCCGCAGATTGCCGCCTTCGCCGCCTACAAGTTCGCCGACCTGGCGGACGTGGTGGTCAATGCGCGCCTGGCCGCCGATGCCGTGGGCGCGACGAAGATGGACCGCCCGGAATGGTGCTCGGTGAACCCGGCCAACGGCGAGATCTACTACACGCTGACGAACAATTCCAACCGCAACGTCAACGCCACCGGCTCGTCGCAGCTGGCGCCGGATGCGGCCAACCCGCGCGCCTACACCGACATGAAGGGCACGAGCGCGCAGAACGGCAACCCGAACGGCCACATCATCCGCTTCAAGGAAGGCAGCGGCGCAGGTGCCGCCACGACCTTCACGTGGGACGTGTACCTGTTCGGCGCCGAGAGCGGCGCGGACGCCACGAAGATCAACCTGTCCGCGCTGACCGCCGACCAGGACTTTTCCAGCCCGGACGGCCTGGCATTCCTGAAGAGCACCGGCATCTGCTGGATCCAGACCGATGACGGTGCCTACACCGACGTGACGAACTGCATGATGCTGGCCGCCCTGCCGGGCCAGGTGGGCGACGGCGCGAAGACCACGCTCACGTACGACAAGGCCGACGGCAGCAAGCTTGCCGTGGACACCTTCGTGGGCAAGAAGGCCAGCGCCGATACGCTGAAGCGCTTCCTCGTCGGCCCCGTGGGCTCGGAAATCACCGGCATCACGGAAACCCCGGACGGCAAGGCGCTGTTCGTCAACATCCAGCACCCGGGCGAGAGCACGTCGCTGGCCAATATCGCCGACCCGACGAAGTACACGAGCCAGTGGCCAAGCAACGCCGGCTACGGCACGGGCAAGCGCCCGCGTTCGGCAACGATCGTCATCACGAAGAACGACGGCGGCCGCATCGGTACCTGATCGCCTTCGGGCGTAGTTCGTTGAAAGCCGGCGCACGCCGGCTTTTTTCATGGCGCCTGCTTAACCGAGGCGAAAACGGCGGTGGGCCGGGACGACGCGGTCCCGGCCTCTTGCGCTCAACTGTCGTTGGTCCGGAAGAGGGCGGAGATGCCGCGCCAGACCGAACCCAGTGCCTGGCCACGCGGCGCGGCCGGATGCAGCTGCGCCAGCGCCGCCTGCAGCGCGCGGTCGCCGGCCGAGCCGAATACCTTGCTGTCTTCGGCGACGGGGCGCTCGGATGCCCTGGTCTCCGCGTCCGGCGAGACCGAGCTGGCGGGCAGGTGGTTCGCCATGTCGGCTTCGCGGAACAGCAGGTTGTCGTCGCCGTCCTTGTGCGCCGCCTGGGCGACTTCCACGTCCGGTTCGATGCCTTGCGCCTGCACCTCGCGCCCGTTCGGCGTGAAATAGCGCGCGATGGTCAGCTTGATGGCCGATTCGCCGGACAACGGGAACACGGCCTGAATGGAGCCCTTGCCATAGGTGCGCGCGCCAACGATCTTGCCGCGGCCATGGTCCTGGATGGCCCCGGCCAGCAACTCCGCCGCCGATGCCGACGAGCCGTTGACCAGCACGGCCAGCGGCACTGTCCGGGCAAACGCCGGCAGCTGGTCATACGCCACCCTGGTATCCGGCGTGCCGAAGAACCGGGGAGAGACGGTGACCTTGCTGTTGCTCGCCGGCAGACGGCCGGTGGACGAAAAGACAACGGCGCCTTGCGGCAGGAAGGCACCGGCCACCGCGACCGCCGCCGGCAGCAGGCCGCCCGGGTTGTTGCGCAGGTCCAGCACGATGCCATCGACGCGGCGCGGACCGTCCAGCTGCCGCAATGCCGCGACCAGTTCGGCCGCCGTGCCGCCACCGAACTCGCTGATGCGGATGCGCGCGATATGGCCTTCCAGGCGCTGCACGGTGACGGTGTTGTCATGCATCGTGGTGCGGGCGATGCTGAGGGTCCTCAGTGGCGTGTTGCCGCGCTTTGCCAGCGTGACCTCCACGTTCGTTCCCGGTTCCCCATGCATGCGCCGGGCGATCTGGTTGTCGCGCAGCCCGAACAGCGGCGCGCCATCGATCGCCACGATCGAGTCGCCGGCCCGGATGCCCGCCTTGTCCGCCGGACCATTTTCGGCCACGTCGCGGACCAGGACCTGGCCGCTCAGTATTTCCACCCCGATGCCGATGCCCACATACGCACCCGAATGGATGCGCTCCAGGTCCTCCAGGTCGTCCTTGTCGAGGTAACGCGAATGCGGGTCCAGCGACGACAGCATGCCGCGGATCGCTTCGGTCAGCAGTTTCTTGCTGTCGGCCGTGCCGACGTAATCCTTCAGCACGAGCTGGTAGCTGCCCAGCATCTGCTCGAATTCCTCCTTGGGCAGTGTCAGCGATTCTTCCGCGTGGCATGGCAGGGTTGCCACGCACATGCTCAGTACTGCACTCGATATCCAGCGCTTCATGGTTTGCTCCTTCTTGATGCACCGATTCTGCGGCGGGGGCGTGGCAAGTGCCGTCAAGGGAAGTAAGTTGGCGTAAAGGAGTGGTACGGGGTGTTACGCGCACGAACGGGATCGAAAGCCAGGGGCTGGATTTGGGAGTGCGCCGGCCATGACTGTTCACGCGGACGGGGGAGCTGCGCGCGCGCCGTGACAAGCGATAATGGCGTGTCTTGTCTCAAGAACTGAAAGGATCCCATGCCCCACATCTCCGGTATCGACCATGTGCAGGTCGCCATCCCGCCCGGCGCGGACGACGCGGCACGCGCCTTCTATGGCGGTGTACTGGGCCTGATGGAGACGCCCAAGCCGGCGCCGCTCAACGCTTCCGGCGGCATGTGGTTCGTGGCCGGCGCCAGCCAGTTGCACATCGGGTCGCAGGTGGATTTCGTGGCGGCGAAGAAGGCGCATCCAGCCTTCATCGTCGAGGACTTCGAAGCCTATTGCACGCTGCTGCAGGAACGCGGCGTGGACGTGCGGCCGGAAGAAGGCGCCTATGGCCGGCGCCGCGCGGGCATCGAGGACCCGTTCGGCAACCGTGTTGAATTGATCGAGGCGGTGCGCGGCTGAGCAGGCGCGAAATTCATCCTCTGGCTTGCTGTCTAAGCTAACTGTTCAGTTTCGTGCGATCATGTTCCTCGTCGCAGCATGGGCTTGTTCCACGCCAAAGCAGTGCTTGACGAACTAATCACTGGCTTCCCTCCGCGCTCTTCGACCCATCGCCGCACGCCACCAAATCAAGCATGAGTTCACGCATTCACCCGCAAGCCCGCACCACGCCAAAAATCCGCCAGGAGATCAAGGATTCCGGCTTGTCCGATCGCCAAGCTGTCAAGGTGTTTAATGTCACCCGGGCCACCGCTGCCAAATGGCTCAAGCGGGACGATGTGCAAGATCGTTCGCATCGTGCTCACACGCTGCACACGACGTTGAGCGCGGCCCAAGAATTTGTCGTGCTCTCACTTCGGCAGACGCTCTACTTGCCGCTCGACGACTTGCTTTACATCGCCCGGCAATACATCAATCCGGAAGTCTCCCGTTCGGGCATTGCACGGCTACTCAAACTCGAAGGCATGGCAAAATTGGAGGACGTGATCCCCAAAGAAGAAGGGGAAACGATCATGGCCAAGAAGACTTTCAAAGACTACGAGCCAGGCTTCCTTCACGTCGATATCAAGTACCTGCCGCAGATGCCTGACGAGACCTCGCGCCGCTATTTGTTCGTCGCCATCGACCGCGCTACACGCTGGGTATACCTGCATATCTACGGCGATATGACCGAGCGTAGTAGCGTTGGTTTCCTGCGCCGTTTGAAGCTCGCGTCACCTATCAAGATCACCAAAATTTTGACCGAGAACGGTTCGCAATTACGGACCGTTTTACCACCAAAGACAAGGCGTCCAGCGGCAACCATGCGTTCGACAAAGCCTGTACCGGCATGGAGATCGAGCACCGCCTGGCGACGCCTTGCCATCCACAAACCAACGGTATCGTCGAACGATTCAATGGCCGAATGAGCGAACTAATCGCGCAATGCTTCGGGCGACGCGTGCAGTGTGACTTTGTCTATTGAAATGCTCTCTTCTCCGGGCTGATGTGCTCTGAGATCATCAACCTGGCGTATGAATCATGGAGAAGCAATGGCAACACGCATCGAATGTTTCACGTCGCAGCAATTGGAAGCTGCCTGTCGAGTGCTGGGCGATACCGAGCGTGGCCTAAACGGGTCACAGATTGAACGCTTACTGCAAGACATCGGCGTGCCTGATGTATCGCCTGGCATTACGAAGTGGCAGCGGCTGTTTAACGCTTTTGCCATCGCGCAAAACAAGCATCAAGTCGGTAATCATTTGGTTATGTTTATCAATCGGGCCATGAACCCGGTAAGTTACGCCCGTGATCGGGGATCGTTCATCTGGAGACGCGACGAGCTCAACGTAGTCCTTGCGTTCTCGGGCTTTTATGTTCGTGACGACGGCCAGGTAGGATATGCGGACAAGGCGACTACCTTGGATGCGGCCCGGGCACGTGTCGGTCGGCTCAAGGCAGCGTTAGAGAGCCGCGCCGTGCATGCCGAAGTCTTGAACTACTGTCGTATTGAATTGATGGATGAGAATTATTTTCATGCAGTATTCGAGGCAACGAAAGGTGTTGCAGAGCGGATTCGTACGATGTCGGGGCTCAGCGGTGACGGTGCAGACCTTGTAAGTAAAGCGTTTGCTGGTCAGCAGCCTGTCTTGGTACTGAGCCCGCTGACCAGCGAATCCGAAAAGAGCGAGCAACGGGGTTTCGCTAATCTACTGATCGGCTTGTTTGGCGCTGTTCGTAATCCACTGGCACACGCACCCAAAACTAACTGGCCCATGTCCGAGCAAGATGCACTCGATATCTTAACGTTGGTATCGCTAATCCAACGTAAGCTGGATCGCGTGCAGAAAGCAAACGCAGCGTGCCACTAACGGATTGGTCACTCAGCAACGTCCCATTAGCAGGAGCCGTTGTTCGCAACCGCGACAGCATGCCCGTACTGCCGCTTGCGAAAGCCAAATAAGAAACGTATGACATTCGACTATCTAGCAGAATTCCCTATCCCAGCTGACGACATGCCGCCAAGGCTGCGTAACTTGCTTGAGCCGATTGGCTTGTCGCCGCGCCAATTCGTCGAGGTTGCCACCATGCAGGAATCAGAGCCTCATGGAGGGCAAGCTGAGCACCTCCATTTGCTGATGGCTGTGGTCCCAGGGATAGATGATGGCCCGATCGAGGTTCTGTCCGAGGCCGGCAACGGAGTAGTTGAGTACTCGGTTCCGTTCGGCGACGCACTAGGGTGCTCAGTTGATTTTCGTCCCTCGATCTCTGGCTACGACTACATCGTCGCGGCATGGGGTGATGGCTCGTTCTACACTTTTAATTTGGCCGAGAAGGTCTGGATGACTCTCGGACTGACTCCCCGCTGTGTCGGGAACGATCAACAACGTCTAGTCTACGATGACTTGAGCCTCCCAGAGTTCGGTGTTGCAGAGGGCGAGGTTTCGAGCAACTACCATTGGAATTTGAAGAGATCCGTCAGTTGGCGCATGTCGAATGAATATCTCCGACGCTACCTTTGGCTCCGCGGCGCCCGCGGTGTACAAATCATCTACTACTCAGCCCAGCTACCGGATGTTCCGGGAATCCGTGCGATCATGGGAGGAGAATCTCATGTGGTCCGTAAGCCTACTGAGGGCGTTGCTTGGTATGAACTGGACATTCGAGAACACAGGGGTGGGCTGCTGCTCCAGCTCTGGGCTTCGGTTGAGGCGGTTATGCCGGAACTCTGCCCAGAGCAGACTGCTGAGGGCATCCTGTGGCCCGGCGACGCTCGCCCCATGACTCACACACGTGCAAATGCCATCATCGAAAATAATCCTGTTTATCTAGACGATCGGTTTCTTCAGAAGTACGAGCAAAGCACTTTCTACGATTCGACACCGGCCCATGTCTGGGGACAGTGGTACTGCAATCCGTCATATGGGGGGCAGTGGAGCTTTACTGAATGTCGGCGTGTCGGAAGAAATTTAATACAGGTGCCGATGCGTGAGCTGTACAAGCCGAAGCCAGATCGTGAAATCGTGCATGCTCGATCATTCGCGCTCGAGCTAGCCGATCTGGCCCATCTAGATGTGCATGAAGAGCATGTGGTAGCCAAGGTGCAGCGGTTGCTCGATGTTCTTCTACGGTTGGGTAACGGTCTCTCAACACTTGGCGCAACCGTGGGACTAAATAAGTCAGCAGCAGAGTTAAGCGGATTTGATGGCGTTGAGATAGGGGCCAATGGTTGGTCGGCATATCCAGCGCTCGGTCGGTTGGCTCAGGTCGCACCACTGCACATGACACAACAGATGTTTTTGGCGCGTTGCAAGAGCTTACACGAGGTATGGCAACGTATTCCAGACGGCTACTTGAAATCACTGTTGGAGCAAGCCGGGTGTCCAAGAAAGGCTGTTAAGGAATTCGGAAGCCTCAAACTATTGCAAGCACTTTTGAACATTACCGAGAGACTGAATGCCCAAGAGGAATTGCCTGATGCTTTTGCTTCTGGTATAGAGCCGGAGAGATGGAACGATCGAAACGCAGCATTGGCGGCCTTATTCTTAAACAACGATCTCAGAATCGCCGATGCGCATGAGACCGTGGAAAAATGCCTTGCGACTCTACAACAGCTTGGGTTTGACACGGCCAACGTCAACACAGGGTATGGACGGGCACTTGATTTCGTCATGGACGGTGTCATCGATTCGTTAGGCACAGTGACAACCGCCATCGAAAGTCTTTTAAACCGCGGTTAAAGATAGCGGAACTGAACAGGCAGGAGCTGCGCTAATGATCAGCTTTCTGCCTGCTTGTCCTTCACTAGGTGTGTCGCGCTAGGACAATGAATCAAATTGACAAACATGAATCGCGTTTGACAAACTTAATCCGCACTTGACGCACTTAATTCACTCTATTCAGGCCGCTGGGATGACTAGAGCAAATAAAGTTGGTCGGAACCAGTCGCTATAGGTCATTGATTCTGAACGATCTCACGACGGTCCGAAAGTTGGTCGGAGGGTGCCCGATCCGGCAGGCGACCAGTGGCTTCAACGATGAAGTTGGTCGGGCCAACGGCCGCTACCGCCCCATTGCAGACGTCCAAGGGCGGCCAGATTTGCCCGATCATTGGAACTTTTCGATTCCTTCTAGAACCGCTTCTCCTGGCTTGCTGTTGAGCAGGTTTTTTAGGTCGAGAACAAATCGGTCAATAGCATTTGGCTCAACACCCATGTCTATCTGGACTCGGTTCCTGCTTTCATGGCCATAGGTCCGAGAGGTAGTTCGACTCCAATTGCACTCGACAGGCGCAGCGCCCTGTTGCATCAAGGACCGAGAACGCGAGGCTAAGGTATCCGTAGCTATCGGGCATCCCAAATTCGAACTCTGTAGTGGTCAAGTAATTTCGGACACATCGATAGGTACTTTTGCCAGTTTCCGCTCATAGGCGGCGGGCGGCAATTTGCCCAGTACTGAATTCAAACGCTTGCAGTTGTAGAAGCCGACGATATAGTCCGTTATGTCGGCCTTGGCCTCCAATTGGTTGGCGTACTGTCGCTGCCAAACACGCTCCATTTTGAGGTTCAGGAAGAAGCGCTCAGCGACGGCGTTGTCCCAGCAATTGCCTTTCCTGCTCATGCTGCAAACGAAGCCGTGCTCATCGAGCAGGTCTTGGTACAGCTTGCTGGCGTACTGGCTGCCACGGTCAGAATGGACGACCAAGCCTGGTGCCGGCCGCCGGTGCTGGATGGCCATGGTCAAGGCCTTGCAGACCAGCTCTGCAGGCATGCTCGGGGCCATAGACCAGCCCACCACCTTACGAGCGAACAGGTCAAGCACGATGGCCAGATACAGCCAGCTGGCACCGGTACGGATGTAAGTGATGTCAGTCACGTAGGCCATGTCCGGCGCAGGCGGATTGAACTGCCGATTGAGCACGTTAGCCGCCACCGGCAGATTGTGTTTGCTGTCAGTGGTGTGGACGACCTTGCGCTTCCAGACGGGCTTGAGGGCCGCTTTACGCATCAAACTTCGTACCTTGTAGCGCCCGATTACGATGCCTTGGTTCGCCATTGCTGTGACCATGCGGCGGCTTCCATAGCTTTGATGGCTGGCCACAAATGCGGCCTTCAGGTGGACGCTTGTTTTGCACAAAATCGGTTTAGCAGAACGACGCCGCGCCTCGTAGTATGCGGAACGGCTGACGGACAGAACACGGCAACTCTGCTGGACCGGGATGGCCTCCTGTTGCAGCTGATGAATGAGTTCAAAGCTCATTTCATTTCGCGGGCAAAGAAGGCCGAGGCCTTTTTTAAGATGTCAACGTCCTGGCGAAGTTGGCGGTTTTCGAGCTCCAGCTGGCGTATGCGCTGCTGCTCCGTGGTGAGGGGCTTGCCTATCCCTGGCTGGCCGTTCTATTCGTTACCGTACTGCGTCAGCCAACGCCGGATCGCAGTTGAACCGATGCTCATGCTCTCGCTGACGTTCTGGACGCTCAGGCCTTGTTCTTTGATCATAAGAACGACTTCCAGCTTCAGGCTGGCATCGAATGTCTTGCGTTGTCTTGGCATGTAATGCCCCTCACGTGGTGGATTTTCCACCTATTGAAGTGCCCGGACAAATTAGACCACAGCAGCGCCGTGCAGCAAGGAGAAATTGGACAGGCAGAACAGCTCGGCATAATCGGGCAAGCTCTGCGCCATGGATGCGGATGACATTTGGAAAGCTCAAAGTGGGAGTGAAAAACTACTGTATAAAAACACAGTATATACCATCCTCTGACGGCCATCGGGCAGCCTGTCGTGCAGTAAAGCTTATGGCTTTTCACCTTTGATATCTTCGATGCTTTGACAAATATCATGAGCATTGAACAAAAAATGCAGTAGCCTTGAGTTGAGCGTATGTACATAAACCGAGATCAACCCCAAACACATCCGCCTCAACCGGGGAGCAAGATGAAGAATGCAAGCTTTGACGAGGTTTCATCTGTTCAACGCCGGACTGCGCTGAAAGCCGCACTGCTCTGGGGAACAGGGGGTCTGGGGCTGTGGCACAGTGGCGCCGGCGCGGCCGAGGACGATTTCACATCCTTGCTCACTGCGCTGCAGACCAATCCCGAACTCGCCGCGCAGATCCGAAGCGGCGCCGAGCGCGAGTACGGCGTACGGGCCGGCCTGGAACGCGCCCCGATCAAGGCATCGAAATCGCTCACGCCAATCTCAAAGCGAGCAAGCGATCTGATCATTGCGTGCGAGGTCACCAGCGAGACGGTGTACAACGAGCGCTACCAATGGCCCACCTGGCCTAAAGGTGAATCAGGCGTAACCATCGGCATCGGCTATGACATTGGCTACGTTTCCCCGTTGCGCCTCAAATCCGACTGGATGCCCTACATCGGTGCCGACCACATCGCCACCCTCACTCCGGCGTGCGGCCACAAGGGAACGGCAGCAGCAACGTTCATCAAGGACATGCGCGTCGTCAAGATTGGCTGGGACGACGCCCGCCGGCAGTTTTTTGAGCAAGTGTCCCCTCGTTATGTCGGCGAGACTGAGGCTGCCCTGCCCAACACGGCCAAGTTGAATGACGATATGCTCGGGGCGCTGGTATCGCTGACCTACAACCGGGGCGCGTCGTATGGCTTGAAAAAGCGGCGCTATGCTCAGATGCGCGCCATCAAATCGCATATGCAATCGGGGCAGTTTGAAAAAATCCCAGACGAGATCCGGGCCATGAAATGGATCTGGAAAAGCAATCCGGATTTGCGCGGCTTGCTGCTCAGGCGCGATGCCGAAGCGGCACTGTTCGAGCTGGGTCTCCGATCAAGGTAGGCAGACGATGCGACAGCATGTAAAGCATGCCTTGGCTTGGGTGCTGATGGCGCCACTTGCAGCCGGCTTGGCGGCCCCGCCCGCGCCGGAGTCGGCTGGCCCCCGCCCGCTTGATGATTACGAGGCCATCGCCGGCATGGCGCACGCGTCCGAGTTTCGCCATGCCTCCACGGCTGTCGCCTACCTGGTCATGGTCGATGCCAATGGTATGGAAGACTCCATCTGCAGCGGCGTTCTGATCAGCTCCGAACTAGTCCTGACAGCCCGGCACTGCCTGGAAGTACGGGACAAATTGACCAACACAGTTGAAAAACTCCACCCGAGCAAGCTATTTATTCTGCTGGACCGGTTCTCGACGAATGAAGGCACGCGGGTCGACCTTGAAGTCAAGCCGGTAGCCGTCGGCAAGGCAAAAGAGGCGGACTTCATGGTACTCAAGACGAAGCAGCCCGTGCCCATCAAAGAGCGCAGGATCCCCAAACCAGGCACCGACCCCACCCCCCTCGAAGATTTATACATTATTCACTTTCCCTTCGGCCGTCCGCTCATCATCACCCGAAAGGACTGCCGTGCAACCGCTGAGCCGCTGTTGGACCTGCGCTTCAAGCACCGCTGCTCGACACAGATTAACAGTTCCGGAGCGCCGGTCCTGAATGCCCGATTAGAGCTCATTGGCATCCACACAACCAGCGGCAAGGACGAAAACGCGGAGACCTTCAACCAGGGCCTGCTGTTGTCGAAAATTATGGCCGAAAGTGCTTTGGTGAGAAAAGCCCTGGCCGCGGCTAACGCGACTGCCAGCGGCGGCGGCGGCGCGGGCGGTGGCGTCACTACGCACCCTGCCGAGGGTGCAAGGTCATATCAGCTAACCGACGGACGAAAATTGACGGAGCTGGAAGGAATCTGGACATTGCGGGATGATCCGGCGCGCCCGGGCATGACAATCAAGCTGAAGGAGCAACTTAGCGGCGCGGCCGATCTCGTCCTGTGGGATGCCAAAGACGACTGGATTTACCTGATTCCCAAACAAGGCGGCCTCGTCAAGCGCAAGTTAAGTAGCGACCAGCAATGGAGCGAACTGGGCACGGCAACATTGATTAGCAATTGAATTATTCCCTGAAAAAACGAGACACCTTATGCGCTTCGCACACATTACAACGGCCCTGTTCGCCATCATCCTCCCTTTGCCGGTCCTCGGGCAACAGGCCATCTCGGCACCGATCATGGTGAGCGCCGATACTGCGGTGACGAAACTGCCATCGGCCGTACGCAAGCGTATCGCGATCGGCGCCGCCCCATCCGAGGTGCTGGCACTCTTGAAGGCCCAGCCTTCGCTGATCCTCGATGGCGCCACATTGTTGGTCGATGCCCCTCCCATAGGATCCAGCCAGACCCTGTCGCTCAATCGCCTCGAATTGCGCAACGGTGCGCGCATTGTCACGAACGGCATCAACCTGGAAATCAACGCGCTGCAGATCGTCCCAGGATCTGGCCAGATCGTTTCTTTCGACAGTGCGGCGGGAAAGCTCCCGCCAACGGCCGCCGACCAGAGCAACGGCGCATCGGGCTCAAGCGCCGGTACACTCGTACTCAACGCCGCACTCGACCGAACTGATGTGCTCAATGTGTCCTTGCATGGCCAAGATGGCCAGTCAGGCGGAAAAGGCGCACCCGGCCCGATGGGCGCACCTGGCACGCGTGGTGACAACGGCGCAGATCATCTGTTCGATTGCGCCCGCGGCGGTGGCAACGGTGGTGCGGGATCCCAGGGAGGGCCCGGCGGCAAGGGCGGCAGCGGCGGCAATGGTGGTGACGGCGGACGGCTGATTTTGCGAAACGGGATTGCCACCCAGCGGATGCAGGTTAATTTTGTCGCTCCCGGCGGGAAGGAAGGCGACGGGGGCCAGGCCGGCGCCGGGGGGCCAGGCGGACTCGGCGGACCCGGTGGCAGCGGCACATTCTACTGCAGGGGTGGCTCGGCAGGGAGCAACGGGGCACAGGGGCTGCTTGGCGCCCCAGGAGAAAAGGGAAAGCCTGGAGCGACAGGAACCGTCACTGTCGATTGACAGCCGTGGTAAGGGAAACAAGGAAAGCGCTACAATACAAATCCTTTCCCTCCTCTTGCCGCGTTGATGTATCTTCACGCTCTATGTTGTTTCGGAACGTCTCCTCAACAAGGCAACCGCACGCTGGTGGTCGAAGATGGACCTGCCGGGATTGTAGTGGTCAAGTAATTTCGGACACATCGATAGGTACTTTTGCCAGTTTCCGCTCGTAGGCGGCGGGCGGCAATTGCCCAGTACTGAATTCAAACGCTTGCAGTTGTAGAAGCCGACGATATAGTCCGTTATGTCGGCCTTGGCCTCCGATTGGTTGGCGTACTGTCGCTGCCAAACACGCTCCGTTTTGAGGTTCAGGAAGAAGCGCTCAGCGACGGCGTTGTCCCAGCAATTGCCTTTCCTGCTCATGCTGCAAACGAAGCCGTGCTCATCGAGCAGGTCTTGGTACAGCTTGCTGGCGTACTGGCTGCCACGGTCAGAATGGACGACCAAGCCTGGTGCCGGCCGCCGGTGCTGGATGGCCATGGTCAAGGCCTTGCAGACCAGCTCTGCAGGCATGCTCGGGGCCATAGACCAGCCCACCACCTTACGAGCGAACAGGTCAAGCACGATGGCCAGATACAGCCAGCTGGCACCGGTACGGATGTAAGTGATGTCAGTCACGTAGGCCATGTCCGGCGCAGGCGGATTGAACTGCCGATTGAGCACGTTAGCCGCCACCGGCAGATTGTGTTTGCTGTCAGTGGTGTGGACGACCTTGCGCTTCCAGACGGGCTTGAGGGCCGCTTTACGCATCAAACTTCGTACCTTGTAGCGCCCGATTACGATGCCTTGGTTCGCCATTGCTGTGACCATGCGGCGGCTTCCATAGCTTTGATGGCTGGCCACAAATGCGGCCTTCAGGTGGACGCTTGTTTTGCACAAAATCGGTTTAGCAGAACGACGCCGCGCCTCGTAGTATGCGGAACGGCTGACGGACAGAACACGGCAACTCTGCTGGACCGGGATGGCCTCCTGTTGCAGCTGATGAATGAGTTCAAAGCTCATTTCATTTCGCGGGCAAAGAAGGCCGAGGCCTTTTTTAAGATGTCAACGTCCTGGCGAAGTTGGCGGTTTTCGAGCTCCAGCTGGCGTATGCGCTGCTGCTCCGTGGTGAGGGGCTTGCCTATCCCTGGCTGGCCGTTCTATTCGTTACCGTACTGCGTCAGCCAACGCCGGATCGCAGTTGAACCGATGCTCATGCTCTCGCTGACGTTCTGGACGCTCAGGCCTTGTTCTTTGATCATA